>JARLHV010000070.1 GCA_031292055.1 Desulfosporosinus sp. | reverse complement strand
TCGGATTCTCTATTTGGTAACAGAGTAGAGATACGCACTACCTGCCTTCGGGCAGTGTGGAGTTTGACAGTTCTCACTATCACAAAAACTGTCCCTCGAAAGAGGTTAGGTTACGGATGAGCTTACATCCACTGCCCTAAAGGGATAGTGGTTTTACGCTCATACTTATAAAAAAGTCCTAAAAACTTCAAGTTTTTATTCCGGGTTCGAACCACGAATATCGAACCACGAACATCGATAAAGGGGGATTTAACTATGGCGGAAGAACAATTAGTGACCTTTTGTTTAGGTTCTGAAGAATTTGGGGTGGATATCATGCGCGTCCAGGAAATTATTCGTATTCCACCCATCACACGGGTGCCTAAAGCGCCAATTTATGTTGAAGGTGTGATTAATCTACGGGGAAATGTGATTCCGGTGATTAGTTTGCGTACCCGTTTTGGTATGCCTCGGGTGGAAGAAACGGATCTCAGTCGGATTATCGTCCTCCAAGTACAGACTAAGGTTTTTGGAATTGGGGTGGATGCGGTGACAGAAGTCCTGCGCATTGACAGTGATGGAATTGAACCACCGCCCCCAATAGCGTTGGGTATGGATTCTCAGTTTATTCGAGGCGTGGGAAAAATCGGCGAGCGCCTACTTATTATATTAGAGCTTGATCAGATCATGGGCGGAGTATAAGCTATGATTGAAAAACCGAAAACCCCGATCGGGGTTCTGATCGTTGACGATTCTCCCTTTATGCGTTTGACTCTCCAGAAAATTCTCAGTCAGGTTGCCGATATTAAGGTTTTAGACACTGCGCGGGATGGGCGGGAAGGGATTTTGAAGCTTCAATCCCTTCATCCTCAGGTTGTGACGATGGATGTTGAAATGCCTGTGATGGACGGGTTACGGGCGTTGGAAGAAATTATGCGCTGGCAACCAACCCCAGTGATTATTTTAAGCGCAGTGACAACAGAGGGAGCACAAGCCACGTTGAAGGCGCTTGATCTGGGAGCTTTTGATGTGGTGGCCAAACCGTCCGGGAATCCGGGCGCAGATCTGCAGGCACTTGCCCGCGATTTAGTGGAGAAAGTGAAAGCGGCTGCGGGTGTTAATCCAGCTCGCCTGGGGCAGAAGTATGTACCTGCGAGCGCAACAGTTCAACCTGCGGCTGCAAGGACTGCGTCCTTGGCTGGGACGGGGAGCGTTCCTGGAGGACAACCCGGCTTGCGCCCTGCAAGCCCAGGTAAGATGGGCTTGTTGCCTAAACATGGAATTGAGATTGTGGCGATCGGAACGTCCACTGGGGGGCCTTCTGCTTTGCAAGCAGTTTTGCCAACCCTGCCGGCTAATTTTCCGGTTCCTGTCCTTGTGGCGCAACACATGCCACCGGGTTTTACAGGGCCGCTTGCGCAGCGCTTAAACGGGCTCTGTCCGTTAAATGTTAGGGAAGGAATCCATGGTGAAGTATTGAAAGCAGGAACCGTGTATGTGGCTCCGGCTGGTAAACAACTGCAGGTTCAGCGCAAGTCGGGTCAGTTAAGCCTGAACATTGGAGATGAAGCCCCTATACCGACGCTTTATCATCCTTCTGTGGATGTTATGTTTCTTTCTTTAGCGAAGGAAGTTGGCAAAGGGACCCTTGGGGTGGTGATGACCGGCATGGGAAATGATGGAGCAAAGGGCATGAAAGAACTTAAGCGGTTAGAGGCTTTCGCAATTGCTGAAGCGGAGGAAACCTGTGTGGTCTATGGTATGCCGAGGGCATTGGTGGATGCTGGCCTGGCTGACCGGGTCGTACCCTTGGGAGAGATTGGTCGAACGATTGTAGAGTGCGTCATGAGGAGGGGGTAATGAGATGAGTCTGTTTGGAGCGATCGATATTAGTGCCTCAGGGTTAACCGCTCAGCGTTTGCGCATGGATCTTGTTGCCAACAATATTGCCAATATTAATACCACGCGCACAGGGAAACTGACTGCGGCGGGAAACGAGATTCCCTATGCCCGGCAAGTTGCCACATTCGTTCCACGTCCTTCGGAAACGCAGTTTGCTAGTGTTCTCGGGCAAACCTTAGGAAGTCAAAATGTTGGCAATGGGGTACAAGTGGCGAGCATTAATGACGATGTTCAAGTACCTTTTGGTTTAGAGTACAATCCTAGTTCCCCAGATGCTGCTAAAGTGGCCGAACCGGGTTTGCCTGTGGGGTACGTGCGTCAACCAAATGTGAATATTACAACGGAAATGGTGGATATGATCTCTGCCTCTCGAGCGTATGAAGCGAACGTGACTGCCATGAATACCAGTAAGTCAATGGCCTCTAAAGCCTTGGAGATTGGGAAGGGGTAAGAATTGAATGAGTATTCAGCCCATAGCACCTATTATGCCGCTTGGTCCCTTGAGTCCGATCAACCCGACAAGTCTTGAGAGTACGCCTAACATCAGTTCCGGAGATGGAACTCAAAAGGCAGGAGGGGATTTTTCTAAGTTCTTAAGCGATGCCTTAGGCCAAGTCAATGCACTACAAACGAATGCCGATGCTGCTAGCATGCAACTAGCAACCGGTCAAGTACAAGACATGTCAGCGATGATGGTGGCGATAGAAAAAGCAAGTTTGTCGATGTCCTTGACCGTATCGGTGCGCGATAAAGTGTTGGATGCCTATAATCAAGTAATGCGTATGCAAATGTAAGGCGAGGCGCGCAGCGATTGAAAGGAGGAGCAAACGATGGATTTTTCCTGGGCTGGAATTCAGCAATCGGTAAAAACATTCTGGAACAAGCTTTCTAGCCCACAGAAAATAATTACAGTAATTGCTCCTCTTTTGGTGGCTGTGGCCTTGGTTTCCTTGATCGCTTGGGCAGGAACACCGCAATATGTTGCGATTTTTACGAAACTTAATGACACGGATGCAGCTGCAATATTGACTAAGCTAAAAGATTTAAAAACAGATTATAAGTTGGCGGATAATGGTTCGACCATTATGGTGCCGCAACAGTCAGCTGCGGATATTCGTTTGCAATTGGCCAGTGCCGGGCTTCCTCAAGCAAGTAAATTCAGCTTTGATAGTTTGAATACCATGCATCTGGGAGAGACGGATGCCGATCGCAAATTGCGTTATGTTCTCGGACTGCAGAATGAGCTAGAGGATACATTAAAGACTTTGAATAGTATCCAGGATGCGCGCGTGCATATCGTGATGCCTGAACCGTCACTATTCGTTGATAGTCAAAAGTCGGCAACAGCGGCAGTGACGGTGAAACTTGTACCGGGAACAAAACTCGGAGACGATCAAGTCCGTGCAATCGCTAATCTTATGGCAGGATCGGTAGAAGGACTGCAACCTGAGAATGTGACGATTGTGGATACCGGTGGAAATGTCCTATCGGATGTTTTAGGGAAAAGTAATGATCCCAATCGTCTCACGGGGACTCAATATCAACTTCAACAAATGGTCGAAGAAAATGTTCAAAAATCGCTGCAAAGTATGTTGGATCGGGTGCTGGGCTCGGGAAAAGCCGTTGTTCGAATTAATGCTGTCTTGGACTTCGATCAAATAAAACGGACAATACAGACGAATGGACCGGGAGCTGTGGTGAGTGAACAGAGTACCACGGAAAATTCCACGAATACTGCGCCCGCTGGAGGGACACCGGGAGTAACGGCGAATGCAGCACCAACGTACCCCGCCGGCACTACAGGGGTGAATTCGACCGACACCAAGGCGAGCGCAACCAAAAATTATCAGGTGGACACCACGCAAGAGGAACAAGTGATCAGCCCTGGTGCGATTAAACATCTTTCCGTATCGGTGATGGCGGATGCGGACACGATTACCCAGGCCCAGCTTAATCAAATTCAAACGATTGTGGCTTCGGCAGCGGGAGTGGACCCAACTCGGGGGGACCAAATTCAAGTAGCCGCTATTCCGTTTAACAAAACCGAACTGCAGCAAGAAAAAGCAGCGATGGATAGTGCTCAACAGCGCCAACAATTGGTCAGTTATGTGGAAATGGGCTGTGCCGTTTTGTTTGGCTTAGTGCTGTTATTAGCCTTTTGGCGCAGTCGCTCGCAAAAAGCACGTGCCCAAAAAATGTTGGAGTTAAACAGCTCGGAACCTGTGTCGCTGGCTACGGCAGAACTGCTCATGGCCCAACAGGTAGAGGATGAGGAAGCAAAGGCAAAAGCAAAAGCTAAACTTGATCGGAAGCCTTCCAAGTCGGATGAGCAAATTGAAAAGGAAAAAATCAAAGAGTCTGTCGAAGTTTATTCGCGCGATAAACCGGAAGAAGTGGCTCGTCTAGTAAAAACATGGCTATCGGAGGAGAGTTAGATGGCTCAAGTGTTAACGGGACTGCAAAAAGCAGCAATTTTAATGATCGCCTTGGGGGCAGAGAAATCGGCCCAAGTGGTTAAGCACCTGGGAGAGGCGGAAATTGAGCAGTTGACATTAGAAATGGCCAATGTTCGTAAAATTTCACCGGAAAATCGCGATAATGTCGTGGAAGAATTCTATCAAATGTGTTTGGCGAATGAGTATATCGCTCAGGGTGGGATTGAGTACGCTCGGGATGTGTTGGAACGGGCTCTAGGGGAAACCAAGGCGTTTGAGATTATTAATCGCTTAGCTATTTCCATGAAAATGCGACCCTTTGAACTTATACGGCGGACGGATCCTAAACAGCTTTTTTCTTTCATTCAAGGAGAGAACCCGCAGACGATTGCTTTGATCATGACCCACCTGCCCGCTGATAAAGCAGCTACTTTGCTGGCCAGCCTCGCTCCCAACCGCCAGGCTGAGGTGGTGAAACGGGTTGCGACAATGGGTCGAACCAGCCCGGAAGTCCTGAAGGAGATTGAGAAAGTTTTAGAGCGCAAGATCACGAGTTTGGCTCCAACCGATTACACGACATCAGGGGGGATTCAGAGCATTGTGGATGTCCTCAATCAGGCCGATCCTGGTACAGTTAAAGTGGTCATGGATGTCTTGGATATAGAAGATCCTGAGTTGGCGGAGGAGATCAGGCAGCAGATGTTTGTCTTCAAAGACATCGTCATGTTGGACGATCGCAGTATCCAGTTAGTTTTGCGCGAAGTGGTTACTAAGGACTTAGGTTTGGCGTTGAAAGGGGCGAATAACGAAGTAGCGTTAAAGATTCAGTCCAATATGTCTACGCGGGCTGCTCAGATGCTGAAAGACGATATGGAATTCATGGGTCCGGTGCGGCTGCGTGATGTAGAAGAGGCTCAGCAACGGATTGTGAAGGTGATTCGTAAACTCGAAGAAGCTGGGACGTTAGTCCTATCGAGAGGAGGAAACGATGAGATTGTCTATTAAAGGACGCATCGTTAAAAGCTATAATGTGGAGATAGCGGCACCTCGGATTGTGGAATGTATTAATTGCTTTCAAGACTTAGTTAGGCCTTTGCCGGTTCCGCAGGCCGAGGAAGAGGTTCCCCCCCTCCTACCAGATCTCGTCAGCAAGATGGGGCCTTCAGCTCTTGAGATAGAGGCCAAGGAGAAAGCTGTCCTGATCCTGGCGGAGGCTGAAACCAGCGCTCAGGAGATCAGGGCGCTGGCTCAAGCTGAGTCGGAGAGGTTGCGTCAAGAGGTCATTGAGACCGCACAAGCGGAGGTTTATCCCGTGGCGCAGGCCAATGGCTATCAAGCTGGTCTTGAGGCGGGAGAAGCAGAGGGGAAACGTTTGGCCCACAGTGCTAATCAACTCTTTCAATTGGCCCAGCGGGCAGTGCAAGAGGAATATGCTAAAGTGGATGAAGCCTTACTTACTTTGGCCCTAAAAATTGCCGAACGTTTGGTTCGTGCCAGCTTGGCCGTTGATCCCCAGCGTTTGGGAGGTATCATCCGCGCCCTTTCCCTGCTACCGCAAGAACGAGAGGGATGGAGGCTGCATGTGGCCTCAGAGGATGCTCGGTGGCTGCAGGAGAATCCACCTCCCTGTCCGTGGGAGGCAGATGAGTCACTGAGTCCTGGAGATTGTTTTCTAGAGTGTCAGGAGGGCATTTTTGATGCCCGTCTTGAGGCTCAATTAGATAAAGTGGAACAAGTTTTGCGAGAGGAGCTCGAACATGGGGGCGTGGAACGTATTAACTCAGCTGGTGGAACAGATTGAACCGATCTCGGCTCAGGGAAGGGTTTCTAAGATTGTTGGGTTGATGGTCGAAGCCGCTGGCCCGCGGGCCAGCGTCGGAGAGTATTGCCATATTATCACGCGTGCTGGACGGCAGCTTCCGGCCGAGGTGGTGGGCTTTCGAGATTCCATCACCTTGCTCATGCCTTTAGGAGAACTCGAAGGAATTGCTCCCGGGGATCGAGTCATTCCTCAGAGTCAAAAGTTGACAGTATCTGTAGGACCGGAATTGCTGGGGCGAATTCTTGATGGCCTGGGACATCCTATGGATGGACGCCCTCTGCAGACTGAAACAGCGTACCCTCTGCAAAATTCCCCTCCCAACGCCTTATTGCGTCCTCGAATTCGGGATGTGCTGAGTGTGGGAGTCAGAACGATTGACGGAATTCTCACAATCGGTCGAGGTCAACGGATGGGAATCTTTGCTGGTTCGGGTGTGGGCAAAAGCACCTTGCTGGGAATGATGGCCCGCAACACTGTGGCTGAGGTCAATGTGATTGCTTTGGTCGGTGAGCGGGGACGGGAACTACGCGACTTTATTGAAAAAGATTTAGGGCCTGAAGGTTTAGCTCGTTCGGTCATTATCGTGGCGACATCTGATCAACCGGCGTTAGTGCGCTTGAAGGCGGCCTTTACGGCGACAGCTATTGCCGAATATTTTCGGGACCAAGGTAAAAATGTCTTACTAATGATGGATTCTGTGACTCGTTTTGCCATGGCCCAGAGAGAAGTGGGGCTTACAGTCGGGGAACCTCCGGCGACTAGGGGATATCCCCCCTCAGTGTTTGCCCTGTTGCCGAAACTTTTGGAACGTTCTGGCATGGCAGCGATCGGAAGTATTACTGGGATTTACACAGTATTGGTCGATGGAGATGATCACAATGAGCCCATTGCGGACTCAGTGCGGGGGATTCTCGATGGGCATATTGTCTTGACAAGGGAACTGGCCATGCAAAATCAGTATCCCGCTATCGATATTTTACAATCGGTCAGTCGAGTTATGAATGATGTGGTTAGTTCCGAACATAAAGAATGGGCTAGTGTTGTGCGCGGTCATATAGCGATTTACCGTGATGCTAAGGATTTGATTGACATTGGGGCGTATACGCCGGGAAGCAATGCCAAGATTGATGCAGCCACTCTGCATATGGACCGTATTCAGGCGTTTATTCGGCAAGGGGTGGACGAACGTGTAGAGTTTGAGGAAATGCTTAAACAGTTGCAGGGGATCATTACGTGAGCGTAAGGGAGTGGTAAGAGTGGCTCGATTTCTGTTCCGGTTGGAGGCAAGTCTTCGTTTGGCGGAACAGGTTTTGGAAACGGCACAGCGCAAGTATGCTCAAGAGATTCAGCATTGGCAAGCCTGTGTTAAAGCGTACACGCTTCAGGAAGAACGTTTGTTTGAGGCTCAAGAAGGGCAACGGGACGCTGGTCGACAGCGGCCTGAAGAACTAGGGAACTGGCAACTATTTGCTTTAGATCAACAGCTCCAACTGCGTCAATGTGAGGCAGAGCAGCAGGAGCAAGAGGGGATTATGGAGCTTGCGCGCCATGATTTAGGAGAAGCACATCGTGAGGTTGAGAAGTTTCGGCGTCTTAAAGAGAAACAGGTCAAGGCCTTTCTGTGGGCTGAATTACAGAAGGAACAGAAGATTTTGGATGAAACGGGTCAGATTCTTCATTGGCGTCAGCAAAATCGATCACGACAGACTTGATGGAAGGGCGGACTTATGATTTATGTCACTCGCTTAAACGGCAAAATCTTTGCCTTGAATCCCGATTTAATAGAAGTTATGGAAGAAACTCCTGATACTGTCATCACTTTAACGGGCGGAAATAAATATGTAGTGTCAGATCCTATTGAGGTTCTTATTGAGCGGGTCGCTGAGTTTCGGCGGCGCTGTGGTCAGATTTGCAAAGTGGAGGAGAAAGCGGATTGATAAATTTAAAACCTCAGATGCCCTTGATTTTGGCTGTGTTAATGGGAGCGCTACTGGGTGTAGGGGGAACAATGGGTGTGCAAAAGTTTATTCTGCCAGCTTCGCCTCAAAGCGCACAAGCAGCGGATTTAAACCAAGCAAAGCAAGATGGCCCCTTGGTTGACATTGGTGAGTTTACAGTAAATTTGCAAGGGGGGGCTTTTCTCAAGACAACGCTGACTGTTGAAGGGACGGATGCGAAAGCAGAAGCTGTGTTGAAGGCGAAGAGCCCGTTCTTGAAGGATAAAGCCAACATGGTTTTAGCAAGCAAGTCCTTAGTGGATGTCCAAACTCCGGCTGCCCGGGAAAAATTACGTGTAGAGTTAGTTAAAAACCTCAATGAAGTAGCGGATAATAAGATTGCAAATGTGTTGTTTTTATCGATGGTCTACCAATAACGATAGTCTAAGTTCGTGGCTCGTGGTTCGTGGTTTGAATCATAACGTATAGCGAAAAACAGATAGTAAGTATGTGTTTCGAATTACGAACATCGAAATTGAGGGGAGGGATTCTATGGGAGATATTTTGTCCCAAGCTGAAATTGACGCTCTACTAAACGCTCTGTCCGATGAACGTGAAGAGACGGTGGAAATCAGAACCACTCTGACTCAAAAGCGGATTAGAATGTACGATTTTAAACGCCCCAATAAGTTTTCCAAGGATCAGATTAACTCCCTCCAGAACATCCACGAAAGTTTTTGTCGCGGGTTGACGAATTACCTTTCCGGGCATTTGCATGCTGTCATAGAATCTAAAGTTCTTTCCATTGAACAAATTACCTATGATGAATTCATTCGTTCCCAACCGAATCCTACCGTTATTGGACTTTTCTTGTTGAAGCCGTTGGAGGGGACTGTGTTAATAGAGATGAGTCCTACGTTGGCGTTCACCATTGTGGATCGTCTTTTGGGAGGGAATGGAAGTGGGCAAACGGTGGAAAAGAATCGAGATCTGACCGAGATCGAAAGAGCTATTATTGAACATCGCCTCGTCCAAATCATTGAGCTCATTCAAGAGGCTTGGGCAGAGATTTATGACCTCAAACCACAGTTTCTCTCGATGGAAACAAACCCTCTCTTTTCCCAAATTGTGTCTCCTAACGAAATGATTGTGCTCATCACTCTTGAAGTGAGTATTGGCCTGGCAGTGGGGATGATTCATCTGTGCATTCCGTATTTCGTCTTGGAGCCTATTTTAGATAAGTTAAGTACGTATTTTCGTTTTTCCACGCAAGGGAAGGTTGTCACGCCAGAGCAGACTCAAGCGATTCGGCAAAAAATTGAATGGGCCAAGGTAGATATGGTTGCATTTTTAGGGCGTTCGGAAATTCTGCTGCGAGATCTTCTCAATCTTGCGAAGGGCGATGTAATCCCTCTTGACCAATCCATTCATGAGCCACTGCCAATTTATGTGGGAGAGTTTATGAAATTCAAGTCCATCCCAGGACTCCATGGAGAACACCATGCTGTGCAGATTACGGAAATAGTAAAGGAAGGAGGGGAACAAGATAGCTAATGGAATGCTCTCCCAGCAAGAGATAGACGAGTTGCTGCGAGGTACCTTAGAACCGGACTCCGAGACAGCGTCGCCAGAGAACCTTTTAGATGAAATTGAGAGAGATACCCTTGGCGAAATTGCTAATATTTCAATGGGTACAGCGGCGACAACGTTATCTCAGCTTTTAGGAAAGAAAGTGGAAATTACCACACCTAAAGTCGACTTGACGAACTCGGAACAGATTCGCAACGATTATCCGATCCCTTCCGTGATTTGTGATGTCAAATATAAAGCGGGGATTGAGGGCTCGAACCTTTTAATTCTTTCCCAGCGGGATGGTTCAGTTATTGTGGACTTGATGATGGGGGGGGACGGTAAAAATCCGTCGCCAGAACTTTCAGAGCTTCAAATTAGTGGAATTTCCGAGGCTATGAACCAGATGATGGGCTCAGCGGCAACCTCTATGTCGACCATGTTTAATACCAAGGTCGATATTACCCCTCCTGATTTAGTGCTTAATGATTTGGCGTCGGGGCGTGATGTCATTCGCGAGTTCCTGACTCCAGAAGAACCTCTGGTAAGGATCTCCTTTCGGATGGTTGTGGAAGACGTTATTGACAGTAATATCGTGCAAGTGATTCCACTCAGTGTAGCCAAGGGGATGGTAAATAAGTTAATGTCTGCGATGAGTGGTGGGTCTGGAGCGGCTCCCGCAGCACAAGCTGCTCCAAATTTTCAGTCACCTCCCACTCCAACACCTGCGTCGATACCTTATCAAACCCAACCGCCTTCTCCGCCGTCCGCTTATGACGCACCTCTTTATACGACGGTACCTGACTACCCACCTTATGGAGCGGCACCAGGCAACACTCAAACCAGAGCCCAGATGCCAGTTCAGCCTGCCCAGTTTTCACCACTCCAACTGGGACAACCCCTGACCCAACCGGACAATCTTAATTTAATTTTAGACGTTCCCTTGCAAATTAGTGTAGAATTGGGTCGAGCCAAAAAAACAATCAGAGAAATTTTAGAAATGGGTCCGGGCTCAATTATTGAACTTGATCGCTTAGCGGGTGAATCGGTGGATATGATTGTTAATGGCAAGTTAATTGCTAAGTGTGAGGTAGTTGTCATTAACGAGACGTTTGGGATTCGTGTTACTGATATAATTCATCCTTTAGAGCGGATGAATTCACTGAGATAGAGGAGGAAATTTGAGTGAGTGCTACAATAATGATTGTTGATGATGCCGCATTTATGCGTATGATGTTGAAGGACATCTTGACTAAAAATGGCTTTAATGTGATTGGTGAAGCGGAAAATGGGGCTGTGGCCCTGAAAAAGTATATGGAATTGCAACCAAATTTGACGATTATGGATATCACGATGCCTGAGATGGATGGTCTTCAAGCGGTCAAAGAAATTCGCAAACGGGATGCCCAAGCCCGCATCATTATGTGCAGCGCTATGGGCCAACAATCGATGGTTATTGAAGCAATTCAGTCTGGGGCGAAAGATTTTGTGGTCAAGCCTTTCCAAGCGGAACGAGTGGTTGAGGCTGTGGCGAAGGCGTTGAAATAGTATGCCAGATTTAGAAAACCAGCCCTTTCCGACCGGTGGTGATGTTCCGGTTGTGGCACACGCTGGTTATTCCTGGTGGGGGCTGTTAGCAACGTTGTTGGTTTTCTTCATTATTTTGGTTGTATCGCTCTGGATTATTCGCCGTCTTAACCGGGCTAACCTGCGGAGCATGAATGCACCTTGGGCAAGGGTGCTTGATCGGCAAGTGTTAGGTGGTCAGCAGAGACTCTATCTTGTCGAGATTGCTGGTCAACTACAGGTCATTGGAGGGTCGGATCATCACTTGTTAAAACTCAGCGAGATCAATGACCCAGCCATTGCGGCTGAAATCCTGGAGGAAATCTCCACGCGTCCTACGGGACATGTGGAAGGATGGAGCGTAACTATTCGAAAATTTTGGCGCAGGCCATCCCGACCAGACAATTCTTTTGCGGCGGAACTGGAACGTTTGCTTGAGGAGGGTAAAAGATAATGTCTGCTTCAAGCCGTTTAATGAAACTCTTCACAAGAGCGGTTCCTTGGGCGCTGTTGTTGGGGTGGGGAATATTGGCAAACCCTGGAACGGCTGCTGCGGCGGGATTAACGTTAGATTTGGGCAACTCGTCGACACAACAGATGGGCACATCGCTGCAGATTTTAATGTTAATGACAGTATTGTCAATGGCACCGGCCATTCTGATGCTAATGACGTCCTTTACTCGTATTATTATCGTGCTGTCTTTTGTGCGCAATGCCCTGGGGACCCAACAACTCCCCCCCAATCAAGTGCTTGTGGGTTTAGCTTTGTTTCTTACCTTTTTTGTCATGGCACCCACGTTTAACCAGATTAACACGAATGCACTTCAACCCTATATGAAGAATCAAATCACTCAAACTGAGGCTTTAGCCAAAGCAGAGGAGCCTTTAAGGGATTTTATGTTTAGGCAGACTCGGGAAAAAGATTTGGAGCTTTTTGTGGGGTTGGCTAAAATGGAGCGGCCGAAAACCTATCGGGATGTTCCGACGTATGTTCTGATCCCTGCCTTTGTGATTAGCGAATTGAAGACAGCGTTTCAAATGGGATTTGCAATATTTATTCCGTTTATTGTCATTGATATGATTGTCTCGAGCACTCTAATGTCAATTGGTATGATGATGCTCCCTCCTATGATGATTTCGTTGCCCTTTAAATTACTTCTGTTTGTTCTGGTTGATGGTTGGCATTTAGTGGTGCAGTCGCTGGTGACGAGTTTTCATTAGGGAGAAAGGAAGGTATGTTGTGAGTCAAAATCAGGTATTATATATGGCTAAAGAGGCTGTGGGAGCTGTGTTTTTGGTGGGAGGACCCATCTTAGGGGTGAGCTTATTGGTGGGTCTACTGGTGAGTATTTTTCAGGCGATGACCCAAATTCAGGAGCAGACGCTGTCCTTCATTCCCAAAGTTGTGGCAGTGGTTGCAATTCTTTTGCTATTGGGTCCGTGGATGCTCTCGGTTCTGACTGCTTATACCACGAATTTATTGACCCAATTGGCGACGTTTGGTGGGCTGTAGCGTGGTTCGTAGTTCGATATTCGTGATTCGATATCGATATTAGACTACGAACTTGGACTTTGAATCTCGACTTAAGCATTGATGCGATGTGTGGTATTCCGGATTTTGTATTCGAACCACGAACCACGAATATCGAACCACGAGTAGGGGTGAGAAATTTGAGCCTGGCTGACCTGCTCCAATGGGACCTCTCGTTATTTCTACTGATTTTATCCCGCTGGACGGGCATGATCATGTTAGCTCCAGTTTTTGGCGCCCGGGGCGTGCCTGGAGTTGTGAAGCTGCTTTTAGCCGTGAGTCTGTCTGTGATTGTCTATCCCTTGATTTCTGCGACCAAACCATTAATTCCTAGCGAACTATTACCCTATGTTGCGGTCGTGATCAAGGAAGTTTTTGTAGGATTGGTGATCGGATTTGTAATTTATACATTTACTGCTGTTTTAGACGGGGCAGGGCAACTGATTGATTTCCAAATGGGCTTTACCATGGGGGCCGCGATTGACCCGATTTATGGAGTGCAAAGCCCTATGATGGGTAACTTTCAGATGATTTTAGCGACGATGCTTTTGCTGGCCTCCGATTCTCATCACTATCTCATTGCCGCTATGCTTAAGAGCTATGCCTATATTCCGATTAATCCATCGGCCTTGCCTACCCAGATTACCTTTTACGTCCAGCTCGTTGCCCATGTGTTTGCTTTAGCGATTCAAATGGCTTTGCCAATTTTTGGCGCACTGCTGGTTTCAGATATCGGAGTGGGACTCTTGTCCAGGACAGTGCCTCAACTTAATATTTTTTCGGTTGTTTTCCCGGTCAAGATAATTTTTGGATTTACCATTTTGTACCTTTCGCTGCCCTTTTTTGGGGAAGCTGTAACGCATCTTTTTAATCTGAACATGGCTTGGGTTTTAGAACTTTATCAGGGGTTGAAGCAGTGAGTGAAAAAAAACATGCCGCCACACCCAGGCGCAAACAGGACGCGCGTAAAAAAGGTCAGGTTTTCAAAAGCCAGGAAGTAATCTCAGCATTGATGCTCTTAGGTCTCGTGGCCGTTCTCAAATACTGGATCCCGAGCATGTTACAGCTCATGGAGCAACTATTTACATACGTCTTAGGCCTTTCCTCAGAGTGGACTGAAGGTTCAGTGGCAAGTTTAATGTTGAACATCCTCTGGCTGGGGATTCAAATCATGTGGCCTATTCTGGGCACAGGGTTTGTGATTGCCTTAGCTGCTAATTATATTCAAGTTGGAATCCTCTTCACAGGGGAATCCATGAAACCTCAAATTTCTCGCCTTAGTCTGATCAGTGGCGCAAAACGGATGTTTGGCGTTAAGGCCTGGACTGAATTGGCGAAATCCTTGGTCAAAGTGATTCTAATTGGCTATTACCTTTATGCCAGTGTCCGGGACCGCCTGCAAATTTATCCTGCTCTGCAGCAACTGGATGTGGGGCAAGGGGCTATTTTTCTGGGGCAAGCTTTGATGGAACTTGCCTGGAAGATTTCGATTTCTTTTCTGGTATTAGCTGCGTTGGATTATCTTTATCAGCGCTGGGAGTATGAAAAAAACTTACGGATGTCACACGAAGAATTAAAACAGGAATATCGACAGACGGAGGGGAATCCAGAACTAAAGAATGAAATTAAGAAACGCCAACGGGCTATGGCTATGAGTCGGATGATGCAAGATATGAAGAAGGCGGATGTTGTGGTTACTAACCCGACCCATTTCGCAGTTGCCCTCCGTTATGACTTAAAAGAACAGAAAGCACCCTATGTTGTCGCTAAAGGACAAGATCAAGTTGCCTTACGCATGCGAGAATTGGCGAAAGAATATGACCTTGTGATTATGGAAAATAAGCCGCTGGCGCGTGCCCTCTATGCGCAAGTCGAAATTGGGCAGGGAATTCCAGCGGATCTTTATAAAGCGGTTGCTGAAGTTTTGGCATTCGTTTATCGGTTGAAGAAGAGAAAACCTTCAACGGGGTGAAGAAATGCCGTGAAATTGGGATGAACAAAAACGAAATTGCTCGGGCGAGATGCTTTCGAGGCGGGAACATTCGAGGCAATCTTGAAAGGAGGAACCCTCATGGCTACATCAATCAAACATCGAATCAAGGATAATACCGACGTCTTAGCAGCAATTGGCATGGTCGGCATCGTGGTCATGATGGTTGTTCCGTTGCCCGAGGGATTTCTGGATATATTAATCACTTTGAATATAACAGCTTCGGTTTTAACTATGATGTTGGCAGTTTTTGCCAAGGATCCGTTGGAATTTTCCGCCCTGCCTTCACTCCTGCTAACGTTGACCTTGTTCCGTTTGTCTTTGAACATTTCGGCTACCCGCCTTATCCTCCTTGACGGCAGTGCGGGACAGGTCATTCAGCAGTTTGGATCATTCGTCATTCGTGGCAATCCAGTCGTAGGTTTTATTATATTCATTATCTTAGTACTTGTTCAATTTATCGTGATTACTAAAGGAGCAGAGCGTGTTTCGGAAGTGGCTGCGCGTTTTACCTTGGATGCCATGCCGGGAAAACAAATGTCCATTGATGCTGACCTCAATGCGGGCATGATAACCGAAGTACAGGCACGCGATCGTCGTAAGGCAATTCAACAGGAAGCGGATTTCTATGGTGCAATGGATGGTTCGACCAAGTTCGTTAAGGGAGATGCCATCGCAGCTATTATCATATTATTTATTAATATTATCGGCGGCTTTGTGATGGGAGTCGCTATTCAAGGGTTGCCCTTGGCCGATGCTCTAAATAAATATACCTTGCTGACGATTGGGGAGGGGCTCGTTTCTCAGATTCCGGCGCTCCTGATCTCAACCGCAACAGGTTTAGTTGTCACCCGAGCAGCTTCGGAAAGCAATTTAGGTAACGATTTGGCCAAACAGCTGTTTCGAAATCCGAAGGCCTTGTTCATCACGGCGGGTGTGTTGATCTGTTTAGCTTTTCTCGGTTTGCCGCCATTACCGCTGTTAATCGTGGCCTTTGCTTTACTTGGTGCAGGCGTGATGCAGCAGAAAAGCTCCAAGGTGTTGGTCAGCGAGGATACGGCGGCCGCTCGGGAATCGGAGCTCGAAGAGAGCAAGAAACCAGAAAATGTCCTCAATCTTTTACATATTGATCATATGGAACTTGAACTAGGCTATGCTCTGATCGCCTTAGTCGATGTTCAGCAAGGGGGAGATTTACTGGACCGGATTGTCCTTATCCGGCGTCAAATTGCCAGTGAGCTTGGCTTTATCGTGCCGGTGATTCGAGTTCGCGACAATATGAATTTACAACCTAATCAATATGTCATCAAAATACGAGGATCAGAAATTGCCGCAGGTGAAATTCTGGCCGATCATTACATGGCCATGAGCAGTGGGGTTGACGATGATACTATTCCAGGTACCCCAACGAAAGAACCTGCCTTCGGACTCGATGCCAAGTGGATTAATGCCATGTACCGGGAGCAAGCGGAGCTGAACGGGTGGATGGTAGTGGATGCTCCAACTGTTTTGGCGACACACATCACGGAAGTGATTAAGACGCAAGCCTGGGAGATCCTCAACCGTCAGGACGTCAAAGTTCTCATTGATCATGCTAAGGAACAAGCCCCTGCTGTGGTAGATGAGTTAATCCCAGAACTACTAAGTTTGGGCCAAGTGCAGAAAGTTCTGGCGAACTTATTGCGCGAGCGTGTCTCGATTCGGGACATGGTGTCGATTCTTGAAACCCTTGCCGATCATGCTCAAGTCACTAAAGATCTCGACCGTTTGACCGAACATGTTCGGCAGGCTTTAGCTCGGCAGATTTTACAGCCGCTGATCGATAAAGACAAAAATTTACCTGTGATTACCCTGGATCCCAAGATTGAACAACAGATTTTAGACAGTATCCAGCCGTCCGATTATGGTACTTATTTGGCGCTGGATCCGAAGATATTGCAGGTGCTTGTGAAAAATCTTTCGCGGGAGGTCGAAAAGCTCATGCTTAAAGGGATTACGCCAGTGATTGTTTGTGCTCCCTTGGTGAGGATTAATTTAAAACGGGTGACGGAGCGTCAACTTCCACAACTCATGGTGCTTTCATATAACGAATTGGTCCAAGGCGTACAAGTGCAAGCTGTAGGAATGGTGGGGATGGAAAATGCGAGTTAGACGATTTGTGGGGAATAATGTGGCCGAAACTGTGGGCAAAGTAAAACGCGAACTCGGACCCGAAGCGGTCATCCTTCAAACACGTGAGTTTCGAGAGGGGGGATTTTTGGGCTTTTTTACTAAGTTAAAGGTAGAAATTACGGCTGCCATTGAAGAAGCTCCAGTGGCGGCTGTGAAACCCCCGACTGAGAATCGTGTGTATCATGTCGATGAAGTAAAACCTCAGCAAACGAAACCTGGGCCGGATTCCAAGGAACAGTCAGGAATCATTAAGGATGAACTTCAGATGATGCGTCTAATGCTGGTGAAAATAAAGGAGCAGATGGAGGGGCTTGGCGCAGAGGAGAAAAGTGTTTGCCCAGTGGTGCTACAACGCTGGGCGGATCATTTGCGGGAGCGAGGAGTCAATGAGAATTTGGTCAAACGTCTGATCCGGCGCGTGCAAGAGATCTTGCCGGTAGAGGAGTGGGGCAATGATTCTCAGGTATATGCCCAGATTGAGGCTAGTGTTTGCCAAATATGTGAACCAATCGGACTTATCACGCCAGGGACTGATATGCCTAAGGTTGTTGCGTTGATTGGACCAACAGGTGTAGGAAAAACAACGACAATCGGCAAATTAGCAGCGGGTTTTGGTATTGTCGATAAACGCAAAATTGCTTTAATCACGACAGATACCTATCGGGTGGCTGCTGTAGAACAACTGAAAACGTATGGCGAAATTATTGGGGCGCCTGTTGAAGTGGCTATGACGCCCGCAGAGTTGCGTGAGACACTTAATCGTCATATGGATAAAGAACTTATTTTTATTGACACGGCTGGACGCAGCCCGCATCATGATATACATATGTCTGAATTACGCGCCTTTTTGAGTAAGGCTCAACCAGATTTTACGATGCTTGTGATGAGTGCAACGACGCAGTCTGCAGATCAACTTCGGGTTTACCAGAGTTTCGAAGACTTGACGACGCATCTCATTTTTACAAAGTTAGATGAAACAGTAAGCGCAGGTTCGATCATAAATCTCTTAGGTAAGACAACTCTTCCGACAGCCTATCTGGCCAACGGTCAAAATGTCCCGGATGACATTGAGGCAGCGACTGCAAAGCTTTTGGCGCGCTATATAATCGGGGAGGAGATGCCCCATGCATGATCAAGCGAGCGCTTTGCGCGTTTTAGCCTCCCGTGAAAATAGTAAACCAAATAAAATGAGAGTTATAGCAGTGACCAGCGGTAAAGGGGGGGTAGGTAAAACTAATTTTACGGTCAATTTGGCACTGGCTTTGGCTGAACATGGACAACGCATCATGATTCTGGACGGAGATTTAGGGCTGGCAAATGTGGATATTGCTTTTGGCCTTACAGCGCGTTATACGATTGAACATTTATTTTCTGGAGAAAAGACGATTGAACAGATTATACTGCTTGGTCCACGAGGCATAAGAATTATACCGGGGGGGTCTGGTGTTCAGGGACTCGCCAATTTAGAACGGGAAAAGCTCACGTTTGTTTTAGCCAATTTGGGTCGAATTGAAAAAATGGCGGATTTGTTAATTATTGATACTGGAGCGGGCCTCGGGCCTACGGTAATAAATTTTTTGCTGGCCGCAGATGATGTTATTTTGGTGACAACGCCGGAACCAACATCGTTGACTGATGCGTATGGCGTGTTGAAAGCGTTGCGGAAAGAGGCAGGCGAAGTGCCAATCCATGTAGTGGTCAATCGGGTACGGTCTGAAGCTGACGCTCAGGCGACGTTTAAACGCTTGGAAACAGCAGTGACTAAATTTTTAAATGGTTCGCTTAATTTTATAGGCTGGATTTACGATGATCCGCTCGTGGGACGCTCTATCATGCAGCAGGAACCGTTGGGAATCAGTTTTCCCGAAAGTTCAGCATATCGCTGTATTCAGTGGATTGCAGGCAGATTTGCTGGGATTTATCATAGCCCTCCTAGTCCCGCTGGTGGAGTGCGGGGTTTTTTAAGTAAATTGCTTCGTTCTTTTTAGGACACGTGTGGGGTAAGTGATCTGAATTAGTTTTCCTTGAAAGGATGGGCGTTAATTTGTCTAATAAAGAGATGCTTTTACCTGGGCTTGCGGTAGATATTGTTGTTGAGGAAGGCGATTACGGAGGAGAATATCGGACACGCATTGAAGAAGTGGAAGAAAATACTCTTTCAGTTGGTGCACCCTTGGAACATGGTGAGCTGGTCCCTTTACGCGAAGGAACGAAGGTTAAACTGATATTTTGGGACAAAGTGGCTGCCTATACAGTGGAGGCTATTATTGTGCAACGGATTGCTGTTCCAATTTCTATATTTGTTTTAGAGCTAACGAGTTCAGTGACTAAAGTTCAACGTCGCAATTATGTTCGGGTTCCTGCTCTGTTTCCGCTAACGTTTGAAATGGTGACTCGAGAAGGGCTTAGTGATCGTCATAAAGCAATGATGTTGGACTTAAGTGGTGGGGGCATGCAGTTTTTGACGGAGACACGGGTGGAGAAAACTGCGTTGCTTAATATTCAGGTGACCTTGCCCAATGGAGATTTGCGAGCTGCAGCCCGTGTTAGTCGGGCCGAAAGGACAGAGGATCGCAAACGGTACCTTGTTTCAGTTGAATTCGATTTTATTTCTGAACGAGAGCGAGATCGCATCATTCGCTGCGTCTTTGATATACAAAGGGCGATGCGTAAGAAAGGGTTGGTATAAAAAATGAATGTTACACAGTTCCAACTTGACGCTTTGCGTGAAATAGGGAACATTGGGTCGGGAAATGCGGCAACAGCCTTGTCTACCCTTTTACAACGTCGTATTGAGATGTCGGTGCCGAAGGTTTGGGCCGTGCCGTTTGAACAAGTCTCAGCGATTGTAGGCCAACTAGACACACCTCAGGTGGCCATCTATGTGAAGGTTGAAGGGGAGGCTCCGGGAAAAGCGGTCTTTTTATTTCCGGTAGAAAGTGCAGAAATAGTTGTTCAAGCGTTATTCGGGACGAATGAGCCGTTGGATCTCTATGCTGACGAGATGGCACAATCGGCCTTGAAGGAAGTCGGAAATATTTTGGTGAGTTCTTTTCTGGTTGCCTTAAGTCAATTTTCGGGGATTCCCCTTCAACCTTCTGTACCAGCGTTAGCAGTCGATATGATTGGTGCGAGTTTAGATGCGATTTTTTTAGAAGAGGGAACTCTCGAGGACACGGTGTTGTTTATCGATACCCAACTTTCCGGAATTCCTGAGATTGAAGGGCAATTTATCTTTTTGCCTGACGATGGATCGTTACAAAAATTATTGGGAGCTATGGGATTATGAATGGTGTAATTAGTGTGGGGATGGCAGATTATAAAACGGCCAGGTCTCCGGATATTTTGCTGACGGCTGGACTGGGGTCTTGTATCGGAATTTGCATACATGATCCGTTTCTGAAAGTGGGTGGTATGGCTCACATTATGCTGCCAACAGCTGTTGGCAGCATCGGAGGCAATCCAGCCAAGTATGCGGATACAGCGCTGGAATTATTGCTTAGAGAGATTGTGGGGATGGGTGCCAATAAAGCTCGTCTGAGAGCCAAAATGGCTGGCGGCGCTCAGATGTTTAATTTCCCAGGCAAACCTCCAGTTTTGAAGATTGGGCTTCGCAATGCCGAAGCGGTGGAACTGGAACTGAAAAGAAATGGAATTCCGTTACTTGTGGCGGATGTTGGCGGAAGTTTTGGGCGCACGATTCATTTTGATGTGGGCACTGGGGAGTTACGCATCCGAACAATTAATCATGGCGAAAAGGTGTTCTGATGGTCGTTCAATACAGTAAACAGTTTCAGGTCTGGGCCTTGCGTTTGGCCCTGGTTACTACAGTTATTGTTGTCTTGCTTAGTTGGATCAATGGGGTGAAGATTTTCGATTTAATTGTCCGGGCAGGAGTTTCGTTTGGGGTGATGTATTTCTTGATGGCAGGAATCTTAAGCCTGTTTGAAAAGACAGCACCCCCAAAACCTCAGAATGAGCAACCTGGCCCGGATCCTAAACGTGGAGGGCTTATTGATGTTTCGGTTGGAGACGATGAACTCCAAACGCCACAGGCCCAAGACCTTAGAGTTGCCGGTCAGGTTGATCCGGATTTGAGTATAGGACTACCGGATAGTGAACGACAAGCGGAAATTGTGCGCCGCATGGGCTGGGGTGATTCATAGCTTGATATTCAAGCTGCGAACATTGATTAAGGGGGTGAGTTAGACTTGATACTGAACGCCTATGAATCCGCTTCACGCGGATCGTGGAAACAAGAACAGATTGAACAATACTTGCCTTTGGTCAAGCGCATTGCAGGCCGTTTAGCAATGTCTCTTCCACCTCATATTGACGAGGATGACATCATCGGCTATGGAGTTTTCGGGTTGCTGGATGCCTTAGAACGCTTCGAAGCTGCTCGGGGGTTCAAATTCGAAACATATGCCTCAATCCGCATCCGTGGTGCCATGATTGATGGACTCCGAACCATGGATTGGGTTCCTCATTCGGCAAGACAGAAAGTGAAACGGGTTCAAGAGGGATTTGTTGAGTTAGAATATCGACTGGGACGAGCGGCCACGGTGCAAGAAGTCGCAGAGTTGCTTAAAATGGAGGTGCGAGAGTTAGAAGGGGTTCTAGCCCAGGCCCAAATGTTAACTCTAACCTCGTTCGATGAAGTTACCGGAGATGGTGACGGGGACAGCAATGGTACGCCCCTCAACTTGCTTATTGATACTGATGCTCAAGAAGCGTATCAAGCGGTAGAAAAAGAGGAACAACAACAGATACTTGCGGTAGCAGTGGACAAATTACCTGATAAAGAAAAATTAGTCGTTGCGCTTTATTATCAAGAAGAGCTTACTTTAAAAGAAATTGCAGCGGTTTTAAAACTCTCGGAATCCAGGATTTCTCAATTGCATTCTCAAGCGATCTTGCGTTTGCGTGGCAGACTGAGCCGTCAGAAGAAAAATTTATAATAGAAAATAAGCGTCCTAATGTTTTATTAGGATTTTGCCGATACAGTTGATAGATGTCTAAGTAGGAGGTGATAGGAGATCGTAGCTATTCATGTCCTTGCGGATACCTTCAAGGGTGGAAATAAACTGGAGAAATCAGCAACTCTAAAGGTAAAAGACGTGGCCGGCAGTTCTGAAGGCGCTGCTGGAGTCTTTGCAGCGTTGCTTAGTGGCTCGATAGCCATGATTCCCAACGCAAATCCGAAAGGGCAGAACTCCTCTGGAGTAGGACAAGCATCAGAAAAGAAGCAGAGTACTGACAGTTCTGAGCCAAGCGTACAAAATCCGAACGAACAAGGAAGTAAGCTAGGGTACGCTAATCTTGTGCTTCCATTTCTAATACAACCAATGCTGCAGAGGGATCTTCCGGCAGGCAAGGAGGCCAATTCCGGAAATGCTGTGAGCCAGAGAACGGAGAATTCAACAATTGCTAGTTCATCATTGAATCTACTCTCTCCGGCCTCAGATGAGGTTTCTGCGCAGTCAGGGATGACCACGCAGAAAGCTAAGGGGGATAACCCTAAAATTACGGAGTTGGATAACTATAGACAGGTTATAGCAGATCTTTTAGGGGCACTTTCGGGAAAGATTGCCGACACTTCACAACAGGGGACTCCATTAGGTTTGGGGAATACCGGGACAAAGGATCTTAGTCAAAATATGGTCAAGATCGTTCAGGGCTGGATGACATTAGCGGATGGTGCTAATAACGGTCAGGTTGCCACTGGGCAAAGTAGCGTTAACCCTGAGCTGAATGCGAAGTCCTCTACGTTACTAACCGCACTTAACCTTATACTAAGCCCAGCATCTAAAGATGCAAAAACACCTCAGGAAGTTTCAACCCAATCTTCCGAACCATCTGCCGTGACAGCCGTGCAAAATCAGAACACGGAGTTGGATAACTATGGACAGGTTATAGCAGATCTTTTAGGGACACTTTCTGGAGAAATTACCGACACGTCTCCACAGCGTACTTCATTAGGTTCAGGAATTGCTGGGACGAAGGATTTCAGTCAGGATATGGTCAAGATCGTTCAGGGTTGGATGACGTTAGCGGATGCTGATGTTAATAACGGTCAGGCTTTAACGGGTCAAAAGGAAATTCAATCGTTAATTAACGTTATAACCGCTGGGCAAAGCAGCGTTAACCCTGAGCTAAATGCGAAAGCCTCTGCACTGCTGGCAGCCTTTTACCCGATCGTAAGCCTGGGCGAAAAGGACACAAAAACTTCTCAAGGAGGACAGCAAACACTTCAAGCAGAAGGAGACCGGATCGATCCGATTTCGAAAGGGCATTTGGAAACATTCACAAGCACAAGCCAGCCAAAAGGTATGGAAAATGCCTTAGACTCAGCCGTAACATCTAATAAAGAGACAGTGATGCTCGGAGACTCTCGGCAGAAGTCAGTCGAAGTGGGTTTTCAAGAAAATAAAACTCCGAAAAATGTTCAGGGCGTTTACGAAGAGATTCACAAGGGAGATCCGCCGCAGCCCTCCGCACTGAAAGACGTACAAAATCCGAATTTAAGCGCAGGCCTTGGAGTTGCAAGCAATAATGTCGTTGCAAACGTTGGCGAGGGGAAAACGAGTGTTGTTCCGGTCTGGGAACAGATTTCTACCACCTTACGTGAGCAAGTGCTGAACCGATCTCAGGACTTAAAGCAACTGGGCATTCAGCTTCATCCAGCAGATTTGGGGGAAATCCAAATTGATATGCATTGGGAGAATGGGCAGGTCCATCTACAGGTTCAAGCTTCTGAAGCGGCAACAGGGCAGCTTCTGCAGAATCACCTCGCAGATTTGCGCCAAGCCCTTTCGAACCAAGGGGTAAACTGTGGCATGTTACAAATGGGGCAGGGTGGAGACCGTCAACAAAATTCTCACGGAGATGGCTCAAGGAGGCCGTTTCAGCAAAACGTACTCCTTAATGAGGATGAGGAACTAAGCTCTGTCATTCTTCCCCTCTCCCCGGAACAGGATGGGAAAAACCAGATTAATGTCACGGCATAGGAGGGACTATGAGTACAACAATTAATGGGACGAGTTCTACAAACACTACGTCTGGTACTACAAGTGGAACCCAGACAACCTCAACTGATAGCAATAGTTCGCTAGGGAAAGATGATTTCCTCAAGTTGTTAGTTACGCAGATGCAAAATCAAGATCCTATGAATCCGACCGATGACACACAATCTATCGCCGAAATGGCTCAGTTCAGTTCCTTGGAGCAGATGACAAATATCTCGACATCCATAGATACCCTGAATACAAATATGACCAATTTTCTTCAGCAATCATCACTCTCCCAAGGGGCAGCTTTGATCGGCAAAACAGTGAGCGGATTAGATACGGATGGCGTGACCACAATTGAGGGCACGGTTGAAGCCGTAAAATCCCTGGACGGCGACCCCAAGCTGCAAATTCTCAAGTCGGACGGAACGACAGCAGATTTGGAGTTGAGTTCGATTACCCTAGTGCAGGATCCAAGTTCTGAAACAACCCCAACTTCCACGTAAACAGGAAGCACTGATGAGATAGGCACAGCGAGCGGGAGCACGATACAGCAGGTGCTGGCTTACTATTCGAAATTTAGCGAAAGAGGAGGAATGCATCTCATGATGGGTTCGTTATATTCCGCCATTTCTGGCTTGAAAAATCACCAGATCAAAATGGATGTTATCGGGAATAATATTGCCAATGTCAATACCACGGGTTTTAAGGAGAGCGATGTGACCTTTGCAACGGCATTGAGTCAAACTATGAAAGGGGCTTCAGCCCCTACCACGACTCAGGGGGGAACTAATCCGGCGCAAGTCGGTATGGGTTCGATGCTGGGCTCTATCAATCAGATTATGACTGCGGGAAATTCAGAAACGACGGGAAAAGATACGGATCTGATGCTGCAAGGGTCAGGATTCTTTGTATTGGATAATAACGGGCAGCAAGTATTTACACGAGCGGGTGGATTTGACAAAGATACTGCTGGTAATCTAGTCGATCCGGCAACTGGAGCTAAGGTTCAAGGGTACAGTTGGAACGCAGATGATACAACGACTCCTGACTGGAGTAAAACTGGGGATATAAACTTTAATCTAGGGGATACCTTAGCAACTGATAGTGGCATGCCGGTTGCCACTACTTCCGTGTTATTAAATGATTCACCGACGACAGGAACATTTACAGCCGAATCTTCAGGCCCCCCCGTTGTTCCGGCAACCTATGATACTGGTTCACCTAACGCAACAAATGTAACGATCGATGGGATGACGAAGGTATCTTCAGACCCTACGACAGGTCAATTCTCCTATGATGCAACCACTGGAATCATAACCTTTGCTCAAGGTTTTGTCCCCCCTAGTTCTTACACTACGCCTCCTGGCGGATTAAACTTGAGTTATGTGCCTCTGGCGAACATGGGTACAGTTACTGATTTGAATAATACAGCGACAGTGGATTATGCTCCGGCAGCGGGAGCAACTGTGTATAATGATGCTGGTGGGACGAATACCCCGTATACCTTAACAACTGCCGCTACGCCGGGCGATGGGGAATATTCGGTAAAGGCAGTGAATGGAAAATATCAGATTACTTTTGGGACGGATGGGACGGGTACGGCTACTCCTACGATAGCAGCACCATCGATCAGTTATGATTTTACGAACAAAGCTCATACTCTAACAAGCTTTAGCATCGATCAAAATGGCGTGATTACTGGAGCGTACAGTAATGGCGTCGACACAGTGAATCATAAAATAGCTCAAATCGAAGTAGCTTTATTCGCCAATGAAACGGGTCTCCAGAATACGGGCGGAAGTTTTTACACGCAGACTACCAATTCTGGGGCGGCGAGTATTGGTGCGGCAGGTGATGGTGGTCGTGCCACCGTTGCTGCAGATACTCTCGAAATGTCTAACGTCGACCTTTCCACAGAAATGACTGATATGATCACGGCCCAGCGTGGCTTCCAGGCCAACTCAAGGGTGATCACTGTATCGGACTCCTTATTGCAAGAACTGATCGATCTTAAGCGTCAATAAACTTAGGCTTTAACTCATTTTGAAAAGACGGAGGGTTGCCTCATGCGCCTCATAGGAACTGCTGCATCGGGGCTTCGTGCCCAGCAGGTAGCGATGGATACCATAGGTAATAATCTGGCCAATGTGAACACACTTGGCTTTAAAGCAAGTCAGGCGGATTTTGCGGAGGCTTTGTCCGTAGAGGTGAGTGCTGGGAATACAAAAACCGGAGGAACTACAGGTGGCGTTACTCTGGGCCTTGGGTCTGGAGTAGTGTATTCCGCTATAGGAACGGATTTTAAACAAGGTACTTTGACCCACTCAGATAGCCCGTTGGATTTAGGGATTGACGGAGCGGGTTTTTTTCAGGTCAAGACACCGGACGGAACGACGAGCTACACTCGGGTGGGGAATTTCCATGTGGATGGGTCTGGGCAGCTTACGGATGGGCAAGGAAATGTTGTACAACCGAAAAGCCTGATTCCAGCTGACGCGACAGAATTGTCAGTGGCTTCTAATGGTGAAATAACAGGAGTTAGCGCGGGCGCAAAGCGGATATTGGGACAGATCTCTCTTGTCGGATTTCAAAATCCTGAGGGATTACAAAAAACTGGGGACAACCTTTTTATGTCCACTGTTAATTCGGGTACACCACAGGTCGGGCAGCCGGGTACTACAATAGGAAATCAAGTCTTAGGAACGATTCATGGTCAATCCCTGGAACAGTCTAATGTGGATTTAGCGGACTCGATGACCGATCTGCTTCAGGTTCAGCGCGCTTATCAAATGAACGCCAGACTTGTTTCGGATGGAGACCAAATGTGGGGTACTGCGAATTCCATAAGGAGGTAAACCAGATGTCAGGTTGGTTAGATCGGCCTGTTTTAAACGTTTTACAGAAAGGGCTTGAGGCTTCAAGTATGAGGCAACAGGTGCTGTCTAATAATATAGCGAATATAGATACTCCAAACTTTAAACGCTCTGATGTTGATTTTCAAACAGTACTAGGAGCTGCCTTAGGGGATCAGAGCAGTACTCTAGCGATGAAGCTGACGGTTCCACAGCATATTTCTGGTCTTACAGACGGGAGTAGTTCCGGTATTGTGACGGATCAATCGACAAGTATGCGTAATGATGGTAATAACGTGGATGTTGATAGCGAAATGTCTAAGGTGGCTGAAAATGGCCTCTACTATAATTCTCTCACCACCGCTATCTCTTTGCAATTAAGTCTTCTGCGGATGGTCATAAAGTAGAGGCAATTCAGGAATTGACAGTTTAGCAATCCCTGAATAATTGAAAAAGGTGGGGTAGAAAGTGATTCGAGGACTCTATACTTCAGCTACAGGTATGTTGGCCGCTCAAACGCGCAGTGAAGTTATCGGGGATAATGTTGCCAATGTGAAGACGCCAGGTTATAAAGAAGAGCAGGCCAGTAATATTTCCTTCCCTGCGCAGATGATTGAACGTGTCGGTGGAAATCAGGCTTCAGAAGTAGTTCCGATTGGTGGGATGGGGACGGGAGTTGGGGTTGATCGTGCCGCCCGTTCTAATGTTCAAGGGTCGATACAAACGACAGACGTTAAGACAGACTTGGCGTTAACGTCACCAGGATATTTTGTCGTTCAGACGCCGGGGGGAGAACGGTATACGCGCAATGGCCAATTCCAGACAGACAGCAATGGGATGCTTCAAACTTCCGATGGAAATGCTGTGCTGGGTGTAAAGGGCCCCATCGGTCCACTCAGTTCCGACTTTAGCGTCAAGGCAGATGGCACTGTTATGGATAAAGGCCAGAGTCTCGATCGCTTGCGGGTTGTAGATATTCCGGCGAATGCTTTACAACGTGAAGGACAATCCTTATATAGTTCATCTCAGCCGGTTCAAGCGTCGGCTACCGCTCAAGTTCTTCAGGGATCGATTGAAGCTTCTAACGTCGATATTTCCGGACAAATGGTGCAAATGATGACGGTTATGAAAGCCTATGAAGCCAATCAAAAAGTGATCCAGACCGAAGACTCGATGCTCGATAAGGCAGTCAATGAGGTCGGGAAGATTTAGTAGAGGATGTGGTCAGTATGGCAGTTCAAGTCGTCATTTTTACTTTAGGTCAAGAAGAGTATGCGATGCCTATTGAAGTGGTACGGGAAATTACCCGTTTAGGAGAGGTGCGCGCGGTTCCGCAAGCTCCTGCCTACGTGCGTGGTCTGATTAACCTACGAGGCCTGGCGATTCCTCTGATTGATTTACATGTGCGGTTTGGTATTAATGGAGATAATGGAGAAAAAGTAATAACCTCAGACGATCCAACCCTAACCAAAAATGTCTTTGCCTTAATCACTGAAGTTCATGGGAGTTTCGTAGGGTTTGCTGTGGACCAAGTTCGGGAGGTGCGAATCCTGGAGAATATTGTTCCGCCTCCAGCGCTGATTACTGCTGCTTTTATCGGCGGAATCGTCAATCTTCCGGATCGGATTATCATACAACTCATTCCCGAACAAATTCTGGAAAGTAATGAGGTTCAGGGGTTGAGTCAATTAACTTAAAAATAGAGTTCTTGGCGTTTGGGGCTACTGATTTAAGGATAGTGAAAGGAGGTTTGCTGGTATGAATGTCGCTCAAATGCTGCTCTTGTTTCAATTTCAACAGATGAGTGCGGCTTGGCAGACAACGGACCAGACGGGATCATCTGAGGCTGGAGGAGAAAGCGGTAATTCCGACTCGCAACTTTTTGCTACTTTATTTCAAGCTGCCCTTGGAGCTGGAACAACTGCTTCCCAAGGGTTAACTAGTCAAGTAAACGATATACCTGCCACAGCGCCGCTTAAGGGTGATCCGTTAGCCTCTACTCTCCAGACGAAGAGTGGAAACGTTGGTTCGATAGACAATGTTATTAACTCGATGGCTCAAAAATATGGGGTTGATCCAAATCTAATTCAGCAGGTGGTCAAAGCGGAGTCAGGCTTTAATCCCAAAGCAACATCACAGGCCGGAGCCATGGGTTTGATGCAGTTGATGCCAGGAACGGCAGCGACTTATGGGGTGCAAGATGGCTATGATTCGACACAAAACCTGGATGGAGGAACTCATCTTTTAAAGGATCTCCTCGATCGTTTTCAAGGAAATGTTCCGCTGGCCTTAGCTGCCTATAATGCTGGGCCAGGTGCCGTTGCTAAATATAATGGGGTTCCACCCTACAAGGAAACTCAGGCCTATGTGCAAAAGATTATGGCGGGGTTGAACCAGAAGAATTGGGAAGCCTGATTGGGCACGTAGTTAAGGTAAAATCAGGGCACTTCTGATACATTGTTTAACACTTGAATTGAGTATTAAACAAAGGGGGAGTTTTATTGCTAGTCCAGAAAAGAAGTTTTGTTTTTTCTACCCTATTTAGCCTACTTGTGCTGGTTAATCTGCTCGTTGCTTCTAAGGCATGGGCTTCAACTACCAGTACCCGCATTATGGGTGCAGACCGATATAAGACGGCAGTGGCTATTAGTCAGACGGGCTGGCCGGATGGCGCAGCTACGGCAATTCTGGCGACAGGAGAGGATTTTCCGGATGCCATAAGTGCTGCTCCGCTGGCTCATAAATACAAGGCACCTATTTTACTGACAGAATCCGCCGCTCTAAACGATGACACAGCGTCGGAGTTGAAACGTCTCAAGGTCAAGAAAGTTTACTTAATCGGCGGTTTAGGTGCAATCTCCGGGAATATCGAGAGTCAGTTGGCAAAGTTAAGCATCAGCACTACACGGATAGCTGGTCTGGATCGTTATGATACCTCCGTTCAAATTGCTAAAGCTTTAGGAAGTACTAAAGGGGCTTTCGTTACCACAGGATTGGATTTTCCAGATGCTCTGTCTGCGGCCCCTGTAGCTGCTGCGCAAGGGATGCCAATTCTGCTCGTTCCACCGGATACTCTTCCTGCGACAACTCAAGCTTATTTGAAGAGTAGCAAAATTCCTAATCTTTATGCTCTTAATGGAAGTAATGAACTCAGTGACAATTTGGTTAATCAACTTCCCAATGCAGAAATAATTAGCGGCAACGACCTTTATGAAAGAAATAGTAACCTAATCAAACGCTTTGCGGATAATCTGAACTTTGATTCAGTCTATGTTGCAACAGGCAGTGATTATCCGGATGCCTTGGCAGCCTCTGCTTTAGCACAAAAATATCAAGCACCCGTTTTTTTACTCCCCAAAGATGGGGTTCCAGATTCGGTGGCGACTTTGTTGGGTTCTAAGCTTGTCCATGACCTTACTATTGTGGGCGGAGAGGCAGCGATTAGTGCGCAGACAGCATCGAGGCTGCAATCACTACCAGCGCAGATTGTTTCGGTGGACGCTATTACGGATAGTGTTGCGGATAAACAGAAGTATCAATTGCCGAAGACTGTCCCAGCAACTTTGTCTGATAATTCACAGGTGCAAGTGCCCGTAACCTGGAGCCTTTCTTCGGTCAATACGGGACAGTCGGGCAGTAATAATAATGTCTTGTACAATAATCCGGATAGCACCAAAACGATTTATACCTATTCGGGTACCATACAAGATTACGCTGGTACAGTAACTCTCAGCTTGACGGTCGATCTTGCTGCAGGGACGGTAAAATTCGACACTATTAACGCGGTAGCAGCTCAAGGATTTTCCTATGCGTTTCCGTCTACTGTCTCAGGGTTACTGAGTGACAATACGCTTCAACAGTATCCGGTGAGCTGGAATGTCAGTGCCACGAACACTTCGCTCTCTAAGATCGGAAGTTATAGCTTTCAAGGAACTGTTGAGGGAGTTAGCCAGAAAGTGACCCTTTCCTTAAAGGTGGTGGCCAATCAGGTAGTTAATATTAAGGACGGAAATTTAGCTGCAGCGGTGAGGTATCAGCTGACAGGGTTAACCTATGGTAATACTCTCTATTTAAGTGATGTTTTGAAGATTACCAAATTAGTAGCCAATGGAAAATATATTTCGGATCTCAGTGGGTTGGATATGTTCAATAATCTTACGGATTTAGAATTAGGCTATAATTCTTTGAGCGATGCTGGCATAGTTCCTTTAAAAAAATTAACGAACTTGAAAGTGTTAATCTTAAATAACAACTCAATCTCTAGTGTTGCCTCATTGAGTGCTTTAACGCATCTGAACACACTATATTTAGCAGGTAATACCATAACTAATTATGGTCCGGTAAAATCGTATTATAATAAGTTGGTTTTCAGAGATTTTAGCATCTAGGCAGAGATGGGCTGATTCAAGGAGTAAAAGTGAGTCCTTCCAAGCAGAACAGGGGCGTAACAGTTTACAAAAAGCAATTGTTACGCCTCTATGTATTGTCTCTATGTACAAGTTAACAAAAGATATTGACATTAATATAGAAACTATATAGAATCGGAGTATCTTAAGAGATGTTTATAAATTATGGAGGGGATGTACTATGGCCATTTGGAAATGTTCCCAGTGTAGCGCAACGTCTGAAGGCCGTTGTCGTCCGAAACTTTGTCCCAGTTGTGGCGCTAGCAAGGAACAAATTCTTAAAGCTGAATAGAATATAAGGGGCAAAGAATGGCAGACTACTATAGTTATCTCTGGAGTACGACGTGGCCGAATGTGATCGTACTTTTTTTGATATGGGGGATTGTTCTTTCACGATTGGGTTGGAAAATCCTGAAGACGTGGCGTTATGCACATGATGCGGGAGGTTTTTTACGACTAACGGGGAAAGCCTTAATCTGGATTGGAGTTTTAGCAATATACACAGAACTATTATTATTTTCCCAACCAGATTGGTTAGCTCAGCCGGGTTTTGTCCAAGGTTCAGTTCAGGGAAAAGCCTATGATTCAGGAGCAAGGGCCTATGTTTTAGATGTCCGTAATGGTTCAGAACAACAACAGTTCTATGTCGACTATAACGTCTATAAACAGATTAAGGTACAAGATCAGGTTAAGTTGATGTATCTTCCCAAACGTCGGGAAGTTGTCCGCTGTGAGCTTGTGGGAAGTTTGCTTTAGTTTTAAAAAACTTATAAGATAGTGAGCAAAGAAAATTTGCAAATAAATGAGGTTGCTGTTATGCGTACAAAGGGAGTGTTATGATTGAGTTTGTGGTTGGAATGATGTTCCTATTGCTATTGACCAGGCTGCGATGGATCGAGTGAAACGGTTAATTTGGAAAGCTGTGAGTAGCAGTTAATTCAAATATGCTAAGAAAAAGCGCAAAATACTTTGATTTCACAAAAAAATTTGGGCGTAATATGCTATAATGGGAATAAGATAGGATAAGAACTTGATGCGGAAAGGAGAGTGGGTATATGCGTGTTCAAAAAGTTAACGAGCATACCATCCGCATCTTTATCACCTTGACAGAGTTAACTGACAGGGATATTACGATGGCCGATCTCTTTCAACGATCGGCGAAGACGGAACAATTGTTTTGGGAACTCATTGCGCAGGCTCGAGAAGAAGTAGAGTTTAATTTAGATCAGCCCTTTTGGATTCAGGCAACCGTAGCAACAAATGACGAGTTTGTAATCACGATCATGAAGCAGGAAGAACAACTCGAGGGTTTAATTAAGGATAAGGTCGCTCGTAAGTCCTCTAAAGGTCGGGTGACAGAATTAGTTTATGCGTTTGCCGATTTCGAAGATGTGCTAGCTGCAGTGGGGCGCTTACCAGAATTTAGCCAGCTACGTTCAGGCCTTTTTGAGTTTGAAGAAGAGTATTACCTTGTCTTGAACCGTATGGGAGCGGGCAAGAAAAGACTTTTGACAGAGGCAATCCTTGATGAATATGGAGAAATTGTGGCTACGACCGGCGTTTTTTTGTCGGAACATGGGAAGAGTATCATTCCAGTAAAGGCTGTACAAACACTTAATGCCTCCTTCAATAAGCCTTCACACAGCTAAAGGATAGAGGAAGAAGGTAGGAACAAGAAAAAGGGAAGCATTGCTTCCCTTTTTCTTGACGTATCCAGACCCACATGTTGCTGGGTGGCACCTACTTTACATAACACTTTAGCCACAGGAAAAGATAGCTGGAATTTGGTGCAGACAGTGGATACAGACGGCCTTGCCTTTAAACTTGTGAACCTTCATAGTTTTACCGCAAAAGATACAAGGATGGAACTGTTCTTTGGTGTGAGAGAGCCTATTTAAGGGAATAATAACAGCTTGATGAGCTGTTGGCTCTAATGATGGAGTTGAGTTGATGCTGGACATGGATTACCTCCTTGAAAGTAACTTATTCATTATCTGATCGGCTCAGTGGAGGTTCAAACTCCATCTAAATTTTTTTGAACGTTTCTAAGGGCTTGTCAGGCTTACTCGTTGACAGAAGTTATCCATCATCGGGCCTTTGGCCTTTGATCTCTAACTTCTGCTCTATCATATGTCAATTGTGATGTCGAAATCCTAAAAAGCGTGCGGGCCGGATTATAGAAAATTGGTCGATAATCGTTGTGGCCCATAAGGAGTGGCAATCGGTGGATCAAGAGAAACAAAGGCGGTTAAGAGCACTTCCGGCTGTTCACGAGGTGATATCCCGGCTGGAGTACGACGCGGAATTCAGTCCGTTTTTGACGAATGAGAGGCAGCTGCCTCGTTTAACACAGTGCGTTCGACAGGTTCTTCAAAAAGCAAGGGAAAATGTCAACCGAAAGTTTATGGATTCGTTTGATGAGTTTGAATCCTCGCTCTGGTCAGGGTTGAAAAGTCAGCTCTTACAAGAGTTGGAACGACCGAGAACTAGTTTGCGGCAGGTTATCAATGCGACTGGGGTCGTATTACATACGAACTGTGGCAGGGCTTTACTCGCGCCAGAGGTCGCGCGTTCTGTTGCAGAACAAGCTGCTCGATATAGCAATCTTGAGTTGAATATTGAAACTGGGGAGCGGGGTTCACGTTATGTCCATGTGGAAGCGCTGCTTTGTCATCTGACGGGAGCAGAGGCAGCTATGGTGGTCAATAATAATGCTGCGGCGGTCCTTTTGATGATGAACACGTTTGCCCAAGGGAAAGAGGTGATCGTTTCGCGTGGTGAACTGGTGGAAGTTGGCGGATCGTTTCGAATTCCTGAGGTTTTAAAAGCCGGGGGCGCCAAACTTGTTGAAGTCGGGACGACCAATAAGACTTGGCTTAGAGACTATGAAGCAGCGATCGGAACAGAAACGGCCCTGTTTTTAAAAGTTCATACGAGCAATTATCGGGTTGAAGGGTTTACTCATTTTGTTTCGGGAGCTGAGTTGGTAGAGCTCGGAGAAAAGCGGGGCCTGCCTGTTATGGAGGATTTAGGGAGCGGAAGTTTTTTTGATGGGATAAGTCTTGGTTTTCCGATGGAACCGACCATCCAACAAATTGTTAAAGCAGGGCTTTCTCTCGTGACGTTTAGTGGCGACAAGTTATTGGGCGGTCCTCAAGCCGGGATTATTGTGGGCAAGCGACCGTTTATCGAGCGCTTAAGGACGAATCAATTGACTCGGGCTTTGAGGGTTGATAAATTGACCTTAGCGGCCCTCGAAGGGACTCTCCGCCTATATGAAGATGGGGGGATAGAGGATATTCCTGTCTGGAGGATGCTCTCCCTTCCCCTGGAGACATTGAAATTAGCCGCTTCTCAGTTGGTAGCGGCGCTTCAACAGAATCCGAGCCTTGTCGTTGAATTAAAAGAGGACGTCTCTCAGGTGGGTGGTGGGGCATGGCCTACGGTCGATCTTCCAACTTGGGTGTGTGCTATCCGCCCTAAGCAAGGAAGTGTCACTGAGTTAGAAAAGTTTCTGCGTCTCGGTTCGGTAGCTATTCTAACTCGAATTCATAAGGATTGGGTGCTGATTGATGTGCGAACTCTGTTGAGTGGAGATGTTGAGGATATTATTCGCCGTCTGGCAGAATGGGTATCAAAACCGAGTGACGTTGCCTTCGGCTAAGGGGGTTAGAACCCCGGCAGCAGCGGTTGGCGGTCGGGTTTAAAGAGGCAAACTGGGCAGAATTGCGGTTTTCAGTTGTGCATGATAAAATACCCACGTGTATGGAAAGGTAGCGGGGGGATAGATATGAAAGAAATGAGAAATCCAATGCAAACTATGGCTACTTGTTTTGAACAAGTGGCTTTGTTCTTTCCGAGTGGTAATCCCAAGCTTCAGGAAAACTTTGAGCGGCGTGCGGCTTATTTGGATACTCGGGATTATGCCAGGGAGCGTTTGGCAGACACTTTGAAAATATATCATACGCATTTAGGGTCGAGTACAGAAACTCAACGGATGATTGAAGAGCTTAGACAAAAGGAAACACTTGTGGTTATCACAGGCCAGCAAGCTGGGATTTTGACCGGGCCTTTATATACCTTATATAAAGCCATGACCACCATTCGGTTGGCTAAAGAGCAACGTGAGAAGCTTAACCGTCCAGTTGTACCGATTTTCTGGATTGCCAGTGAAGACCATGATTGGCTGGAGATTCATAAAACTTTTTATTTAAATCTGGAAGGAAAAGCCGTCCCTTGCTCGCTGGCGGGCGATGGGGGAGGGAAGTCTGTCGGCAATCTCCAGGTGCCCGCTTGGGAGACGATCGAGTCCCAACTCATGGGGATACCAGATAGTGAATTTCGAGCATCTGTCTTAAAGCAATGTCGCAAATTCGCTGAGCAAGCGGATAATTTGACGCAGTGGTTTGCTCTTACGTTGCAGTGGTTGGTCCAAAAGTGGGGACTTATTTTCTTTGATCCTTTGTTGCCTGAATTTAAGCGACTTGCGGCTCCGCTGTATGAGCAGATTTTAAAGCAGCATGCTGATGTTCGGGATGCTTTGGAGCTACGGACGAAGGAATGGGTTAAGCTTGGCTTTGAGCCCCAGATCCAACCAACCGGGGGAGAGGTAAATCTTTTTCTTGCTGTACCGGAACGACGAGCAATCATGCATAATGAGCAAGCATTTTATTTGCGAGGTCACGATGGACAGTGGGATTTGGATGCCCTTAACGCTTTAGTAGCACAAACACCGGAGCGGGTTTCCCCCAATGTGGTGACCCGTCCGGTTATTCAGGAATACCTTTTTCCGACCTTAGCCTATGTTCCAGGACCCGGGGAATTAAATTATTGGGCTCAATTAGGGGGAGTATTCACAACCTTCGGATTCGTCATGCCTATTCTTTATCCGCGTTTGTCTGTCGTTGTGTTAACGGCTGCTTGGCAAAAATCCTTAGCCAAAGAAACGTTGACCATCGACGATGTTTATCGCGGCTTGGCGGAACACCGAGAACGTTGTGTGCGAGAACAGGATACACAAAACATTGATGAACGCCTACAGCGTTTGCGCAGTCAGATCGAAACAGGATACGCAGAACTTGAACCTTTAGAAGAGATTCATGTCAATGTCCATGACTGGCTGGTTCGAAATGAAGCGAAAGTTAACTTCCAATTAGACTATTTAAAGCGCAAGCTTTGGCAGGCGCAGCGCAAACGCTGCAGTGAGGTACTTAAGCGCTTGCAAGAACTTGAGGATGGGATTACCCCCAATCATACTCGACAAGAACGTGTTCTAAATCCCTTAAGTTTTGTCGCGCGTTATGGGCTTAGCTTTGTGGACCGGGTGGCAGAACTCCCGCTGACGGGAGATTTTTCAGAACATCAGTTACGTTTATAATAGGTAGGGGCACGCTGGATAAGTGCCCCTACCCTTAAATATTTTTGTATGCATTCTTGCAGATCATTTATAGTTAGATCCTTGATTCCCGTGAAAAATTATACCTACATTAATAAGCCCTGATTTTACAGGCATTTTGGTGTTTTTGTAGGTACTCAGTTAATCAACCACAGATTACACAGATTAACACAGAATAAATACATTTTGGCTCTAAACTACAAATCGCTTGTAACTCAATTGATGACAAGCCAAAGTTGATTAAAAGGCCTCGTTTTAACCCTGTGGCTTTCAGATCATTTATAATTTGTGCCTCTTCATTGACTCCCATCTTCGAAACGGACTTTAGCTCAACAAGAACCTCGTTCCACATTCTCCATCCCCTTTATCCTTTGTCTGTGTGTTTCTATACTAATCGTTCTTAATCTGTGTAATCTGTGTAATCTGTGGTTCCCCGTTCAGAATTCCCCAAGGCGTATTTACAGTGTTTCTCCTTGTAGGTATAAAAAAATGTGGGATTTTAGGTTAGATATATAGAGTACAACGACATTATCATGCCTATTAGCGAGAGTCTATCGGAAGGTTTCGCATCTAAGAACCCGCCGACCTATGTCGTGCGGAGTGTCAGTTTTTAGGCACACATGTTATAATCTTACTGAAAATAATAATAATTTTCGAAAATTGTAAAACTTAAGCGCAAGCTAAAGACGCAAAACTATTGTTTCAAGGTGCTTGTATAATTTTGATGGGGAAGGAATAGAGATAAGTTGAAAATAATGATTGAATTAGAAGAGGCTATGGAACTAATCCTTACCCGCATCCAACCTGTGGAAACAGAGAGCGTTTTAATTACAGACGCCTATCAGCGTGTTTTGGCCAAGGATGTGACATCCCAAATTGCCATGCCGCCATTTGCGCGCTCACCACTGGATGGATACGCATATCGTGCCACAGAAGTTGATCCTCAACCGCTGCGGCTGAATATTGTGAGTGAAATTCCTGCGGGAACTTGGTCAGACAGAGAAATCGTTGCTGGTGAAGCAGCCAAGATATTTACTGGGGCACCGATTCCACCCGGTGCCAACTGCGTGGTACGGATGGAAGACACCGAGTCTGGGTTGGATGAAGTGACGATTTTTCGTCCTGTGTTACCGGGGTCCAATATCGTACCCCGAGGGGAAGAGATTGCAGAGGGGGATATCATCCTTAGAACGGGTGCCTATTTAACCCCACCGGCAGTAGGATTGTTGGCTGCAGTTGGCTGTGCTCAAGTCGATGTTTATCGCCGACCTCGTGTGGGGTTACTTTCGACAGGATCGGAACTGATGGATGTGGGACAACCGTTGCTGCCAAGTAAGATTTATAACAGTAATAGTTATACGTTGCGAGGAATGCTCCAGGAAGCCGGGTGTGATGTCTCAGTGATCCCGATTGTTTCCGATCAAATCGAGGCGACAATTGAGGCCTTGGCAAAGGTTGCGGATACTGATGTCGTCATTTCGACGGGCGGAGCCTCAGTGGGTGATTACGATGTCATGCGCCATGCCCTTGCCCAGTACGGCTGCGAAATGTTGTTTTGGAAGGTAAACATTAAGCCTGGAACGCCGGCTTCGGTTGGACAAAAAGGCAAGAAGTTCTTTTTCTCGCTTTCGGGGAATCCGGCGGCTGCTATGGTGACATTTGAACTCTTGGTTCGTCCTGTCCTCCGTAAATTAGCGGGTCGATCCATGGTTGAAGAAGAAAAATTTCTAGTCAAAATGGCAAGCGGCTTTGGTAAGAAAGGGAAACAACGACGCTTTTTACGTGCTCAGGCGGTGTTCAAAGATGGGGGAATTTGGGCAGACCTTGCTCCGGCTCAGGGATCGGGAATTCTTCGTTCCATGATTGGTAGTCATCTGTTAGTGGATGTACCTGCGAACCATGGTCCGGTAGAACCTGGGGAACTCTTGCTGGCGGAATGGATTGCGGACTGGGAGAATTAAAAATGAATTTTCATTCAAGCGAGAAATGTCAGCCCATTCCCGTTATATCGATCGTGGGTGGAAAATCTAATTCAGGGAAGACGACGCTCTTAGAAAAAATTATTCGTGAAGCGAAGCGCCGCGGCTGGAGAGTGGCGACCCTGAAACATGATGTTCATGGCTTTGAGATGGATCAACCGGGCAAAGATACGTGGCGCCATGCTCAAGCAGGTGCAGATCTTGTGGCCATCAGCTCACCTCAAAGGATTGCCATTTTGGAGAGGGTTGTCGAGGAGCAGTCTCTCGACGAGGTCCTCACTCGAATTCAAGGGGTGGATGTGATTTTCACCGAAGGGTATAAATATGGTAACAAACCAAAAATTGAGGTGTATCGCTCGGCAGTGCATCAGAAACTTTTCTCCAAACTCGAGGAACTTTTGGCGATAGCTAGTGATATCTCGTTTAATAACGGTATTCCTTGCTTTGGTTTGGATGATGCCTCAGGGATTTGTGATTTGATCGCTGAAACGTTTGGCGTAAAGGCAGAGTCGCAGCGTCTTTTAGGGGAGAGCTTTTTTCAGGAGCCGAGTAAACCAAGGTAATAGTGGGAAGGCCAAGAGGGAAGATAAGAGATTAAAGATGGTATGGGCGTTAGCAACCTGGCGAGAGAGGCTTCCTCCTATGAGCGTGAGTCCATAGGCCAGGGGACCGACAAAGGGTAAAAAGAGCAGGACTCCAAATACGTTCAGTAAGACATGGAACAGAGCTACTCGCTGGGCAGCTCGCGAAGAGGCTAGTGCCGCCAAAACAGCCGTAAAACAGGTGCCAATGTTGGCGCCAAAGATGAAGGCGAGTGCGGTAGGGAGGGTAATCCTACCATCTTCAGTGAGCAGCATGACAATGCCCGTCGTAGCGCTGGCGGAATGAAGTAAGGCAGAGAGAATTGTGCCAGCGAGGACTCCTTTGAGATGGTTGTCGCCCAGTTGGCGGATAAAATCTTGAATTGCTGGACGCTCAGCGAGTGGGGTCAAGCCTGTTTGGAGTAAGCTCAACGCGAAAAAGAGAACACCAAGGCCGAAGATGGACAGGAAAAGAAAACGCCATTGAGTCGGTATAAAAAGGTATCCCAGTGCACCAAGTATCATAATGTAGGGGGTTATCCGGTTCAAAGGAAAAGCAAGAAGTTGCGTAGTTAGCGTGCTGCCAATATTACTTCCCAAGATCAGTGCCAGGGCATTTTCAAAAGGGAGTAGCTGGGCATCTACGAAAGATACAGTCATCACAGTTAAGGCCGTACTTGATTGGAGGAGGGCGGTTGCTATTGCCCCACTCCAGAATCCTCGCTCTGGAGTCGAGGTCATCCAGAGGAGTGCTTGGCGAAGGCGAAGCCCCGCCAACGATTGAAGTCCCTGACGTAACATAGTCATCCCACCAAGGAGAAGACTAAGGCCCAGCACAGTAGTGGATAAATACAAGAGGGTTCAACTCCTCCCTAAAGAAAGGATCGTGGCAAAATGGAAAAGAGAAGACTTGGAAAGTCTGATTTATGGGTAGCTCCGTTAGGGTTTGGAGGAATACCCATTCAGCGGGTAAGTCAAGCAGATGCCGCTGAGCTGCTCCGCTTAGCGGTAGAGAAAGGTCTTAATTTTATTGATACGGCCCGTGGCTATACTGATAGCGAGGAGAAGATCGGGGTTGGGTTAAAGGGGATTCGAAAAGAGGTCATTTTGGCTACTAAAAGTATGGCCCGCTCAGGCGCTGCTTTGACGGACGATGTCGAGCGCAGTTTGCGCAACTTTCAGACGGACTGGATCGATCTTTATCAGTTACACAATGTACGAACGGAAGCGGAGTGGGCGGAGTTGACAGCGCCGGGCGGAGGACTTGAGGCATTGGAGAAAGCCCGTGAGGCGGGGAAAATTCGTTATATCGGGCTTACTGGGCATCTTCCGGAAATGTTGCTCCGCATTATTAAGGACTATGCGTTTGTTTCTATACAGTTCCCCTTTAATTATATTGAGCAAGAAAACCGTCAAGAACTACTGGCTGAAATTAAACGTCAGGATCTAGGAACAATTATTATGAAGCCGCTGGCCGGAGGAGCCTTGCGACAAGCGGGGCCTGCTTTGAGGTTTCTATTACAACAACCTTTCAGTGTGATTATTCCTGGAATGGATACCAAGGAACAGATTGAGGAAAACTTCGCTCAATTGAGTCAAACGTATACGAAACAAGATGCTGAACTACTGGAGATAGAAAAAGGAGAACTGGGGCAAGAGTTTTGCCGTCGTTGCGAGTATTGTCTTCCCTGTACCGTAGGAATCAATATTCCGGGACTTTTTCTGCTTGAAGGATACTACAAACGCTATAATTTAACGCAGTGGTCACTAGAGCGTTACAAGGGAACGGCCATTAAGGCGGATGCTTGTACGGAATGTGGGGTGTGTGAAACACGTTGTCCGTATCAGCTTCCAATTCGTGAAAAACTAAAACAAGTACATACTTTACTAAGCTAAACTAATAAAATAAGGCAATGTCTTAAAATAATCTCACGAGAAGAGTGACACTGGATTGACGCTGGCATAAGTTAGCCAAAGAGGTGATTTTATGCGAGTTCGTCAAGGAGATATTCACGATTGGCCTTTTATGTATGCCCTGGCGAAAATCGGTATCAGAGATAGCGTTTCTCCTTGGCGTAAACAGCCGCTGGAAGAAACCCTAAACTACAGAGATACTATTCTCAAGGGGTTTTGGACCTGGATTCAGAGGTCGGGCTCGATTGTCTTTATTGCAGAGGTCCCCAAAGAGACGGGGGAATCTTGTTCGGAAACGGAAATGACCCAGCCGATCGGATATCTGGTTCTACATGCTTTATCACGGGAAGAAATAACTGGTGTTAAACAGGGATGGATCATGGATTTGGGAGTTCTTCCGGAGTGGAGGGGCAAAGGTGCAGGCCGAGTGTTGCTCAAGGCTGCCGAGGATCATTGCCGTGAACAACAGGTCCCTTATTTGGGCCTTGCGGTTACCACTCATAATGTGAGAGCACTTCACCTCTATGAACGGTTCGGATTTGCTGAGGAACGCAGGTTAATGGTTAAACCTTTGGAGTAGCTGAGAGTGAACTCGTTCAACTAAAGCTGAACATCGAGACTTCGGTGAGGGATTCTACCCCCACCGAAGTAGAATAAGGAACACCCACTTAAAGAAGTGGGAGTCTCGGAATTGATAAAAAAAAGCTTGCGACGAATTATTCGCCGCAAGTGAAGTAAAAGAGAGGAGTGGGGATTAAAAGAAAACGTGAGACTATTTAAATTGTGTCCCGAGGCTTGCCCACTTATACAAGCCACGGGACATAATTTTTCACCGATCAGACGTTTCTTTTGGACTAGCTTTAGCGCAGTGCGGGTATAAAATTTGGTGTGCAACTAGGCAGCGGCTGGTCCTGACTTAAATAGGCTGGTTAAGCTTAGAGCGCCGTCTAATCGTGGTATAATATCCCTATTGGGATTAAAGAATAAGGAATAAGGATTAGCTCAAAAGTAGAGGCCTAAAATCCCGCATTGTTTTATACCTACAAGGAAAAACGCTGTAAATACGCCTTGGGGAATTCTGAACGGGGAACCACAGATTACACAGATTACACAGATTAAGAACGATTCGATAGAAACACATAGACAAAGGATAAAGGGGATATTGAGTTACAAGCGATTTGTAGTTTAGAGCCAAAATGTATTTATTCTGTGTTAATCTGTGTAATCTGTGGTTGATTAACTGAGTACCTGAAGAGTTATACCTACAAAAACATCAAAATGCCAGTAAAATCAGAGTTTATTAATGTAGGTATAATTTTTCACGGGAATCAAGGTAGAGGATATTTAATTATAGGAGGGTAATTGTGGAACAAAAGGAGATTCAAACGTTGGTTCGCTCAGTGTTGATGGAGGCGCGGGCTTTTGAGGGTTATGTCATTGTAAGGGCTCAGTCTCGTAGAGAATGGAGCATGCGCTTAAGTAACGGTCGGTTTGAACGCGTATCAACAGGCTGGGATAGCGGGCTTGGTGTTCAAGCTTTCACGTCAGGTGGGGCATCGGGTTTGGCCACATCGGACGTTTTAGCGGAAGGAGTTGGGGCTAAACTGGTCGCAAAAGCTATTCAGTTAGCCCAGAGAAATGAAGAGGTCGGAACGAAGCAGAATCGCCGGATTTGGGAGGCTCCACTGGTTCAGGCTGAAGGGGTGAATTCTGCTCAAAAGGTTTTTGGAGAAATTCCTTTGCTTGAACTTCAGGAAAGGGTGATGAGCTTGCACTCCCGTCTGCGAGAGGCTTTTCCTGGGGGGGCCTGGCAAACAAGTTATCGTCAGGTTGAAGAGCAATGGTGTATCGGACGTACAGATGGGACGTTGGTGTCGTTTGTCGTTCCCAGAGCGGTGCTGATGCATCAAGGGACAGTTCGGGATCAGGGACAGGCTCAGAGTGCAACGATTCATCGCAGCGGGGTGGACGCAACTGTTCTTTTTGAGGAATTAAAGGATCATGGCCTAGAGAGAAAGGCGATGGATCGGGCAGGATTTGCCAAAGCAGTGTGTGGTGCACCTCAGTTGCCGAGTGGTCATTATCCTCTCATTATCGATTATGGGCTAGCCAAGGGCTTGGCGCACGAGGCTTTTGGTCATGCTGTAGAGTCGGATCATATGCATGAATCCGTACTGGGTGAAGAGGGAAAACTACGTAAGGGTTTACGGGTCGCCAGGCCAGGTATTAACATTGTTGACGGTCCACTCGTCGGCGACTGGGCTGATCAACCGTATTCTGCCAATGGGCTGCTCAGACAAACTGTGACGATTGTAAGAGATGGAGTTTTGGAGGCAGGGTTGGGTGATGTTTTCTCAGCTGAAGAAGCAGGAATGCCTGTGACCGGAGCTGGGCGGGCAGAGAGCTATAGAAATGTTCCGCTGCCGCGCATGAGTAATATTCGTTTGCTGGTTGAGCGCATGATTCCTTTAAAGCCCGCGGAGCATTTGATGGACGAAGTAAAAGCTGTACGAGAAACTCTTTTACAAAATGGTGAGTTACGTGAGGGGGAAAAAAATCTGCTGCTTTTAGGGTATCGTGGCGGTCAAGTCAATCCTAAAACCGGAGATTTTGTCTTTCAATGTGACGGGATCATCGATGTTGCCGATCCAGATCTGCCAATTTATCAGCCCTCAATCTTTAGTGGGAAAATTCTTTCTGCCTTGGAAGCAATTCGTGGGGGCCTCGGCGAAGGGTGCTACGATGCCATTGGCACCTGCGGAAAGGGCGGGCAATCCGTTCCTTCAAGCGGTGGAAGTCATCGTTATCTGCTCATGGATGCGGATCAACAAGTCAGTTTGGGAGGGGAACGCGGATGAAACTCGTTGCACAACTAGAGGATTTTCTCTATCAGTCTCAGCAGGCCCCCAAGCAAGAGGAACTGAAGCTCTCTGCTTGGCGCATTCTGGTTCATGAATCAGAAGCGGTGTCTTTAGGTGTCAAAGACAATTCGTCAGGAGGTGTCTATACTCCTCCAAGTTATCGTCAAGGTGAAAGTGGCGAAGTTTTTTTGGTCTGGGCGGATGGGACATGTAGTCAGGCTATGGTACAGCTGCCAGCGCATAACGATTTAGACTATTGGCCCAAGGCGTTGGAACAATGGAGGCAAGCCTCATACGAAGACCCGGATGCGGCACATATCCCGGTTCCGGAATCCTTGCCGCTGGTAGCCGTTGAGGACCAGGCAATCCGAAAAATCATTGAAGGAGCTGACGAGATCTTATTTGATCAAGTCAAGCATTGGCTAGCTGATAAACCCTCGAATGCTAAGTTGCAGGGAAGCATCCAGGCGACCTGGGGTTATCGGCATGTGCGCACTTCGACAGGGTTGGCCGTTACCTATCAACAGTCTCAATTTATGTCTTGGTTTTCCTTGGACAGTTTGGTCGGAGGAGGATTTGCGAAGCGTCGGCTTATACATCAGGAAGAACAGGAGGCCTTATGGTCACTGACGGTTAATCAGTATGAGGCGATGCAAAAGGAAGCCCCGCCCGTTGGACCCCAGACCCAGGTAATCCTTGCTCCTTCTATGACGGAGGAAATGCTGGGGCAGTTTATACTCCCTAATTTTTCGGGAGATCGAGTGATCGAGGGGCAAGGTGCTTTTTCAAAGGAGAATTTTAGTGAGCACAGATTGGTGTTCCATCCGCAATTCTCCTTAAGTGTTGATCCACTCCGTCCGCTGGAATTGGGGTCTTATCTGGTTACGTCAGAGGGAGTACCGGCGTCTCGTACCATGTTGGTACGGGACGGACAACTTCAGACGCCCTTTCTACGGGTTAAAGATGCTCGACGCTGGGGCACGAAACCGACGGCTCTGCCGCAAGGAACGGCAGGACTTTATCTCAAGCATCAGGCTGAGGTTCCCTGGGCTAAGGCCCTAGAGGGCGTGGCGGATGGTGTGCTTGTTTTATCCGTGCTCGGCTTACATACTCAAGAGGCAGTTTCTGGCTCATATTCTCTCAGTGCCCCCCACAGTTTGCGGATTTTAAAGGGTCAAATTGTTGGACGGACAGATGTGAAATTAACCGGAAATTTCTTTGTGGATTTACTCGCTGCGACGACAAAGGCGGCACACTCTGAACTTGATATACATCCTTATCTATTGGTGAGGACTGGAGTGCAAACTCTTTAGAGGTAGAGGAGGAACTTGTTAGAAATGTTGGATTTGCATGTTCATCTTGTCGGGCATAATGATCGCGAGGCCAATCGGGAAAACATTCGGGCATTTTTGGATGAAGCATCCCGTCGGGGGTTAAAGGAGATTGGCTTTGCGGATCATGACTATTACTGGGAGCAAATGAACTTTCCTTTGATTAGGGAAGTGGCCAAAGACTATCCTCAGTTAAACGTTCGCATCGGACTGGAGGCGGAATATCGCCCGAACGAAGAAGCAAGAATCAAACACCTGTTGGAACAGTTTCCGTTCGATTTTGTGATCGGATCAGTCCATGAGATTAACGGCTGGGCTTTTGATATTCCCGAAGAGGAGCAAAAGCACTGGGAGCAAGATGCAGATGTGTTATACCAAAGGTATTTTGACGTTGTGACGCAGGCTGCAAGCAGTGGATTATTTACCACGATTGGTCATTTTGATCTGATTAAAATTTTTGGGGTGCGGCCGAGGACGGATATCTTGGTGCTGGCCGCTGAGGCCTTAACGGCCGTTGCCAAGCACGGCTTAGTGTTGGAGGTCAACACAAATGGGAGGTATAAGCCAGTTCAAGAATTTTACCCAGAGCAATGCCTGAGAGAAGAAATTCAGCGCCGGGGAATTGATTTCACCCTTGGGTCAGATGCTCATTGCGCAGAGGTTGTTGGACGGGATCTTGATGAAGGGATTGAGTTGTTACGCCAGATGGGGGTCCATTCAATCGTAGGGTTTTTAAGGTTAAATAAAGTAAGATACTCTCTTGATTAATTAGGATAGACTTTACACTCCGGTGAAACACTAAGCAGTGTGTAAGTTGGTTTGTGAAGGAGATCTGCTAATGCCTTGGATTGAAATTGAGCTTTCCCCCCGATCGGAATGGAATGAAGACGGCCTTGAGGATTGGGCACAAGCCTTGGGGTCCTTTTTGTCGGAAAAAGGAACGGGCTTAGAACCGCAAATTCGTATGTTGCCGGGATGTAATGTGCTGCAATTGGGGGAGGCAGGAATCGGAGAACTTACGTTAAGTAGCTCGGAGAGGCTGGTTATTTTGGATGGATTATCCTTAAAGGGCAGTGTGGAATGTGATTTCGCGCGCTTTGCAGTCCGTTTTGCGCGTCAGATGGGGGCAGTTGGGTTTTGCGTCTCCAGTGTTAGTCGCACTGAAAAAAGTTTTTGGCGGAAACTGGGTGGGGTAATCAAGCCGGATCCTGTTCCTTTGCAAGGGCCGATTCGGCCGAGCAGAGTAGGTATAAAACAGCTTGCGCAATTCAGTTTACTAGTAATGTATCGGGATGAGCCAGTGCTTTGCCTGGAACCGATTAGGTGTAATGCCCATGCACCGGGACTGGTAAGTCTTGCTCAACGTCGGTTGGAGAAAATGTATGCCGGAAGTCCGTTGGGGTTTGCCAGTCGAGTGGCTATTCATTGTCCTTGGATTATTAGCCGGGAACAATGGGATGATTTACTGTCGTTTAGCCGGTTACAGGCCTTTGACTTGTTGGCGAACTTAGTGAATACGAATCGGGAATTATAAGCGGTCTCTTGATATACTCTCATGAAGGCTTTTTTTCAAGTGAGGGATTTATTTGTCTCATGTCTAAAAGTTCTATATAATAAGACTATTACTAGATATGGGGAACAGAGGAGAGGTAAAAGATATGGCTGCTAATGATTTAGCCCATGAATTAGCCCGGACACTGAAGGAATCGGATGAATTTAAGCAGTTTCTCAAATCCAAAGAAAAGGTTAAAAGTGATGCTGGTAATCACAAGATGGTTCGCGAGTTTCAATTGAAACAATGGGAGATTCGTGAGGCACAGATGTTGGATCAAGAGATCAGCGAGGAGAAACAGCAGGAACTGGAACGTTTATATAGTTTGGTCAGTTTAAACTCCACAGCAAGAGAGTACTTGGCAGCCGAATTTGAAGTTTCGCGGATGGTCAATGATATTCAGAAAATTATTGGGGAAGCAATTCAAGACGCAATGCCAATAGGGTTTGAAGAGCTTTCTTTGGAGAGCTGTTAGGATTTTAAAGAGGGTGCGAATCAGTGAAAATCGGAATTATTTGTTACCCAAGTTATGGGGGAAGCGGTGTTGTGGCGACAGAGCTAGGGTATGCTCTGGGTGAGCGAGGGCATGAAGTCCATTTTATTTCTTCAGCTCGACCCTTTCGCTTACATCGATTTCATGAGCAGTTGTTTTTTCATGAAGTCACTGACGTGAGCTATCCATTGTTTAAATATCCTCCTTATACGCTGTTGCTTGCCAACAAAATTGTCGAAGTCGCGAAGTATGCCGGACTGGATGTGATTCATGCCCACTATGCTATCCCCCATAGTATTAGTGCGTATTTGGCCCAACAAATGATGACGAGACCCCTTCCTTTGGTGACAACGCTGCATGGGACAGATGTTACTTTGGTGGGTGCATATGAAGAGTTTTTTCAGTTAACTCGTTTGGCCTTGCGGGTCAGTGCTCGGATTACGGCTGTTTCTAAGGCGTTGGCATGGGAAACGGAGAAGACCTTTGGAACGACAGAGCAGGGGATTGAGGTCGTTCCAAATTTTATTGATCCCAAAGTGTATTTGCCAAAGGCAGGATCGATGCAAAAGTGCAGGGGACATTTTGCCCCGCATGGAGAAAAAATATTAGCTCACATCTCGAATTTCCGGGAAGTTAAAAGGGTTGTCGATGTCGTCAACATCTTTGCTCTGGTTGAGAAAGTTGTGCCGAGTAGGCTCTTACTCGTCGGAGATGGACCGGAGATGGTCCGGGTGGAACGAGAGGTATCGAGACTAGGGCTGGAAGGCAAAGTTCAATTTCTGGGAAAACAAGAAAGTGTTCAAGAGATTTTACAGATGGTTGATGTTTTTCTGCTTCCTTCGGAACAGGAAAGCTTTGGCTTGGTGGCACTTGAGGCGATGGCCTGCGGGGTTCCGGTGGTTTGCAGTCGGGTAGGTGGCTTACCTGAAGTTGTTCAACATGGTAAAACAGGCTATCTAGCCGAAGTTGGAGATGTCCAAGGGATGAGCGAGGGTGTACTTAAACTGTTGACTGATGACCTGCGTTACAAGGCCTTTTCTGAACAAGCTGTGACTTGGGCGCAAGAAACATTTCCAGTCGAACGAGCCGTGCAGGGTTATGAAAAAGTGTACGAAAGCGTGGTTCATAGTTCGTAGGTGGAAGCAAATGGATTGAGCTGAGTAGTTGAATCACGAATATCAAACCGCGAATATCGAGTAGGAGGAGTTAGATGTCTAATCAGATGACGCTTGATCAGTTTGAAAACGCTCTGGAGGAAATCGGTTATATCACGGAACGGGATGATCGGATTGCTCTCACGACGTTTTTAGCCACCGAGTTAGATAAGCCGCTTTTGGTCTCTGGACCAGCAGGGGTAGGCAAGACGGAAATTGCTAAAGTATTAAGTCGAGTTTTTGGGGCTCCCTTGATTCGCTTGCAGTGTTATGAAGGACTGGATGAAACGAAAGCGCTCTATGAATGGAATTATCAGCGTCAACTCTTAAAGATTCAAATGGGTCGAGAGCATCTGAAGGAGGAAGACCTTTTTTCTACAGAGTATTTACTCCCTCGCCCTTTGCTGCAAGCGCTTTTAAGTGAGAAGCGGACCGTGTTGTTGATTGATGAAATCGATAAGACAGATTCGGAATTTGAGGCGTTTCTTTTTGAACTTTTGGGAGAGTTTCAAGTCACAATTCCGGAGATGGGTACAATCAAGGCTAAAGAACACCCAATTGTTATCTTGACATCTAACGGAGAACGTGAGCTTTCTGATGGGTTAAAGCGACGGTGTATTTTCCTCCATGTCGAGCCTCCATCTGTCCAGAAAGAAGTTCGCATTCTCCGGGCTAAAATACCAGACTTGCCGGAACGATTGGCATTAGAAGTTGCCCGCGCTGTTAACGTGCTTAGGGAACGTCTGGCTTTGAATAAAATTCCTTCTGTTTCCGAAACGATGGACTGGGCCAAGGCATTGCTCGTGATGGGCAAGACTGGCCTTGACCCGGCTTGGGTGGATGCGACCCTGACTCTGTTGCTTAAGAGTCAAGACGATGTGGAACTTTTCTATCGAGAGATGGGCGCAGAACGCCTCCTTTTTGAGTCGAGCAAAGTGGCGCAGGGAGAAAGGCATTGCCATGGACAACAAGAACAGAGTTAGTGAATTGGATCGACATTTGGTAGAATTTGCTCAATTGTTAAGGACTGTGGGGCTTAAAGTTAGTCCTTCAGAAATTTCCGATGCAACAGAAGGCCTAACCCTCATCGGAATGGTCGACCGAGATCGGGTTGAGGCTGTACTGCAAGCGACACTCGTTAAGGATATCCAGCATATCTTTGCCTTTAAAGAAGCCTTTCGAGCCTATTTTGCGACCTTGGAACAAAAAGAGGCTTGGCAGAAAGACGTAGTACAAAAAACTAATCAATGGAATGAACAGATTGAGAGTACCCACCAAGAGTTACTTTTCCAGGGGAATCAATTGGATATTACCGAAGAACAGCGGGCTGTTTATGCCAGTCTTCCAGAGCAGGAGAAACGACGCCTGCGCGATTTTTTGGAGAAATCGTCGCAGGGGTCAAAAATCGGAGCGCCAGCTGATCATTTGCATCAGCCTATGGTCGAACGGGTTCTGCGTGGCTCACTTGAATATTGGCGCAAGAAACTAAATGAAGAGGATGAGCCGATTCTTGCTCCGGGGTGCACGGATGGTGTTCTTTCAGATGTTGAACGTGCGCTGCGTGAGCGGGAAGTTGAGGTCTTAGGTCGGGATTTAAAGAAGATTTCGCCTGAGGAATGGCCGGAAGTCATACGCTTAATTCGTCGCCTCAGTCAACGACTTGCCAGTCAGGTAACACGTCGCTACCGAGCGGCGCGCAGGCGGGGTGGCTTGGATATGCGCTCGACACTGCGCAAAAATATACGCTATGGTGGGGTGCTTGTGGAGCGGCGCTATCGCAGTCGCCGCAAGGGAAGGCCCAGGATTGTTTTGCTTTGTGATATTTCAGGATCAATGCTTAAATACACAGAATTTATCTGGCAATTTGTCTATGGACTTTCTAATGTTGTCAACGGGATAAAAACTTTTGCCTTTGGGGAAGCACTGATTCCCTTGACCGGGAAGTTCCGAAAAGGGCAAACAATCGAAGCGCTGGTTAAAGAAGCCCTCATAGTGACGGGAAAAGAATGGGGGGGAGGGACTAATTTGGCTATTGCCTTGGATACTTTGCAAAAGAAGTATCCTGATACACTTTCTAAGCAAACGTTACTACTTATAGTTAGTGACGCTCAAACTCTTGAAGGTGAAAAGGCTGCAGCTTTATTGGGCGGAATTCGTAATCATGTCCGCCAGATCTTATGGTTGAATACTCTCCCTGAGCGTCGCTGGCAGGAGACATCTTATGTCAAAGCGTTCCTCCCCTTTTGCCAAATGTACGAATGCTACACACTTGGTCATTTAACTCGGATTTTAAGCAAGCAATTCTAGATTGAAAGCGTTTATTTCCCAAACAAAGTGAGCATACTATTAATGTGAGTTATTTGTACAGAAACTCACAAAGTGTGGGGGGGTAAATATTAATGTTAGAAAAATGTCGTGCTTGTGGCTTTGAACATGAAGATTTAGACCACATTCTTTTCCGTCGGAATCATGTAAGCAATCGTGTTTTACCTTATTGCTCACATTGTCTGCGGCGACTTTATCAAGTGCCCTATCGGCCAGAACGGGATCTGTAATTTTCTGCATAAATTATAGAGTAGAGTACCATTCGAAATTTATACTTGTTGACTGGTAGAAAATAACGTTTTAGCTTGCCTTTTCTCTGTGGTTTTGGTATATTAATTTTGAAGTTTGGAGAGAAGGGGATGTTGTACATGGCATATGTTATTAGCAATGAGTGTATTAGTTGTGGTGCTTGCGAAGCGGAATGTCCAGTTTCTGCAATTAGCGAAGGAGACGGCCAATACGTCATCAATGCAGAACTTTGTACCGATTGTGGCTCATGCGCCGGTGTTTGTCCGGTTGAGGCACCAAATCCAGCTTAAACATTAATAAATTAGGCTCAATAGGGCAATAAAAGAGGAGAGTGTTAACTCTTCTCTTTTTATTGACAAAAGAGTTATATTATTATAAAATTAAAGTTACAATAATTTCAAATTGAAGACAGGAAGGAGATGCGGACATGGATGCAATAGAGATTCTTAAACAATTAAAAGACAAAGGTGTCCGTTTTACGCCGCAGAGACAGGCAATCCTAGAATTTCTATTGGAGACAGAGTCCCATCCCACGGCAGATGAAATTTATCATCACGTCAAGGCGAAATTTCCAGGGGTAAGTCTGGGGACGATTTATAATACTCTCAACATGCTTAAAGAGCATGGGCATCTTCTCGAGTTGTCGTATGGGGATATGTCTAGCCGTTTCGATGGCAATCCTAAGAACCATTATCATATTGTGTGTTCACAGTGTGGCAGAGTGGTTGATTTTCATCGTCCCCTAATTGACATGGAACAAGAAGTGATGGAGAAATCTGGTTTTAAAATTTTGGGACACCGCATGGAGTTCTACGGAATTTGTCCAGAGTGTCGTGAGGGTGAACGGCTGAATTAGGCAGTCAAGGAAATCTTAGTAAACTCATTAGGTAAACGTGGTTCTATGAGCCCGTTGCCAATGAGTTTTTTTTATGAGTAAAGGGTTTTTGAAATCTGGCACGAATATGTGTAAACAGTAGAGTATAATTATTTATTTAAGGGGCCATTAAAAATGTTCAATCGCCGATTAATGATCTTTATTGCTTTGCTAGCATTGACATTAGGAACACTTTGGTGGCACTGGCAAAGTCCTGAAGGTGAGTCTCTGCAAGCAGGACAAGGTGGGATAAGCGCAGCACGGTTTACGCAAGATTTAAACGGGAGTTGGGATCAGTTTTCCTCATTAAGGCAGGCTTGGACGACGGAATCTGAACGCGCCCAAGGAAAAAACAATCAATCTTTCTTAACAGCTGGGCGGCCTTTAACGTTACCTTCAAGTGCACGATTTACGGTCGTTTCTAAACGCTTTCGAGTGCCGGGAGAATGGAGCTCCCGGACCATGTTACTTACATTTAACGGTGTACAGGGGCATGCGAACGTTTACTTGAATGGGATTGCTAGTGGACAGAAAGTTGGTGAATTTGAAGGAAGTGGCGGAGCGGATGGATTAGAGGTTCCAGCTAAGGCGTTTCGCTATGGCGAGGATAACATTCTGGTGGTTGAACTTTCTGGAAGCACAGAGCAACGCACCACGTTATTTGGTGCCGCTTGGCCGGCATCAGGGCAGATCACAGGTGAAATTCGTCTGGAAGCAGTAGTGGAGACGACCCTTATGCCACCGCAGGTAAATGTCTCGTGGGATGAAGCAACAGCGCAGGTAACGGTGAAGACAAGTTTGCTGCATCATGACTTTTCGCAGGAAGGACCATGGACGGTTTATGGTGTGCTTTCGGATGGTTCAGCTGGCGTGGCAGAACAGTCACTGACGGTACAAACTCAGGCAAATTCAGATTCTCAACCAGTGACGTTGACGTTTACTGTACCGGAAGCCCAGCGTTGGACAATCCAAGCTCCTTTTCTCTATCAGCTCCATCTAACGGTCACAAACAGTCGGGGAGATATTGATGATTTGAGCTTGCCCATAGGCCTGCGTACAATCACCTTTACATCCGGGAAGTGGGTATTAAATGGCCAGGTGATCCCAATTAAGGGGGAGGCTTTGACTCCACAGGAGGAATATCAGTTACGACATGCTGGACAGCTGGAGTCTTGGCTTACTTCTGAACAGAAAAAAGGAATAACTCTTATCTACTTTATAGGTCAACTTCCGGATGAACTTTGGCTACAAGCGGCGGATCGAGTAGGCATAGGCTTATGGGCTGAATTACCAGTTGAGTTGATCCCTTCCAACCGACTCCCGCAACCTGATACTTTCCAAAAAATTATTGCCGAGAAAATGCTTCATCCGTCCCTATGGGCTTGGACGCTGGGGAAAGGGTTGGATGCTGATGCTTTATCCCAAGCGTATTTCCTGCAGTCGGCCAAAGAAGTTCAACCTGACTTGGCCTTTGCTCTTAAAATTAACGCTAATGGTCTCACGGGACTCTCGCCGGAGCAGTCGCTTTATATTCAGGGAAACAAGATTCAGGGAGCATGGGGGCAAGTGACGGCTGAAATCCCAACGAGCGCTAGTGCGCGTTGGGTCAAGGAACCGATTGCTGCAGAAACTTGGGCCCTACTAATGACTTTTCTGGCTTGGATGAATATTCGGTCGGTAACGTGGCGTTATAAAGAAATTGGACAAAAGCCACCAAGGCGCCGTTTGCGCCGTGCCTGGCTCTGGGATGGATTATGTGTGATGGCCCGTGAAGGGATGCTGGCAGGGCTGATCACTTCCGGAATATTCCGTATTCCAATCCATTTTAGCTCTTGGTTTGCTCATTTATGGCCCGGTATTGAATTGATCCAAGCGCAGTCGCCGTGGCAGATTTGGGCGATGCTGGGTGTGATGCTCATGCTTGTGCGTTTGTTTCTGGTTGGTGTGGCTGCGCCGAATTTGCCAGATGCCCCTCATGCGCTAGCGCTTGTTTATTGGTTGGAACGGCGCTATCGATGGGCAGTATTTATCGCTATTGGATGGGCCTTATTTCCTTGGGGGGTTCCGTCCTATCTTCCTATGCTAGGGTACATTTGTCTTGTTTGTCTGTTTCTGCCTATTCGTGTCCGAGATATCCACCGCCTAGGAGGGCGTTATCGACTATTTTTGTGGGTTCCTGGGATTATAGTAACTGTTCTTTTAGTTTGGGTCTGTTTTCACTTGGCAGATTGGATCTATCTCTGGCATATGGCAAAGCGATTAAGTTTATGATTCAAAATAGTAAACAACTAATTTTGGGAATAGGAAGTGGTTGAGATATGCAAGAAGAAAGCTTTAAACCGCACTTTCTGACTACGGGGGTGGGAAGTTTGCCCCTTACTAATAGTGATGAGGCTTTAGAATGGATTTGGAAAAACGTTCCGAGAGCGCCACATTGGCCTCAGCTTCCGCGTTTGGGGGCAGAAAGCGCCTTTGTTGTGCAATATCTCAATGTATTGATTGAAACTGGAGTCATTGCAGATGTCAAAACGCCGAAGTTTCAAGTCGAGGCCTTGGATTGGGCGGAGCGGATGACGGCCTTTTATACGCTTTATTTGGAGGGGATTGAAGGGGATGGACAAACTTTAGAACGCTTTGGATTTAGTTCACAAGGCGGGGAAGGGTTTGAAGCCTTCTGTCGTAATCTTGACCGTTACGGAACACGGGAAGCAGTACTTCTCAAGGGTCAGCTCAGTGGTCCGTTGACGGTGGGAATGCAGATCACGGATAATAACAAAAGAGCATGTTATTATGACGATTCCCTCCGGGACATGCTGGTTAAAACTCTTGCCTTGCACGCCGAGTGGCAGACGAAACGGTTGCGACAGTATGGCTTACCAGTGCTGATGATGATCGATGATCCAGGCCTATTATCATATGGTGCAGCGACCCATATTACAATAACCAGGGAGCAACTCATTGAAGAACTGAATGTGATTGCTGAGGGGATACTGCGCCAAGGTGGAATTCCTGGGGTGCATGTCTGTGCAGGGATGGATTGGACCCTTCTTTTTGATTCGAAGATTCAGGTTGTGAATTTTGATGCTTACGATTATATGCAGAGCATGATGGCTGCAGCAGAGCCCTTAAATGGATTTTTAACCCGCGGAGGAATTCTTTCTTGGGGGATAGTTCCTACGAATCCAATTGCGTGGGAAGAAAATGCTCAGAGCCTTATACTTAACTTGGAAAAAAAAATAGAGGAACTCATAAGACGTGGTGTTGATGAATCCCTTCTTCGTCAACAAAGTATGGTAACACCAAGTTGTGGGACAGGAGCGCTGGAAGAAAAATTGGCAGAATATGTTTATAAAATTTTATTTGAAATAGGACATACTTTAAAGGGATAAACTTATGGACAGCAGCATTTGAAACCCGGATTTTGAACTTCGATTATTGGTTGCTTATTAGGTACTACTGATTTATAATAAAACCGAGTGTTTCACTGAGGAATCTAAAGGAGGAACGAATAACATGTTAACGAAAGAGATGACAGTTGGTCAAGTGTTGAAATTATATCCTCAAACTGTTCCAGTTTTCTTGGAGCTTGGAATGCATTGTTTAGGATGTCCGTCTTCCACAATGGAAAGCATCGAAGGTGCCGCTTTAACCCATGGACGAAATGTTGATGAGCTTGTTGCTCAGTTGAATAAAGCAATAGCGGTGGTTTGATTTTAACGAAATATAATTGGATAAGCTGACCTAAATCTTAAGGGTCAGCTTTTTTTTATTAAAATTTATTATTTTGTCATAATTCTTAAGGTACAAACACATTAGTTTCTGCTTACCATATATTGTTAATAAGTAAAGAGGGATGAATGTTAGCTAACCGCAATGCTAACAACATCAATCTCTTGATGTAAATTAAAGGAGGAAATTAACATGGAATTACGTTCCGTTGCTTATAATCCCACTCCTGCCCCAGGTATGGGTGGAATGATGCAAAATATGTCCGCAATGCAGGGAATGCAACCTGGAATGCAAGATATGTCGGGCATGCCTGGTATGCAGGGAATGCAGCCTGGAATGCAAGACATGTCGGGCATGCCTGGTATGCAGGGAATGCAGCCTGGAATGCAAGACATGTCATGTATGCCTGGTATGCAGGGAATGCAGCCTGGAATGCAAGACATGTCGTGTATGCCTGGTATGCAAGGAATGCAGCCTGGAATGCAAGGAATGCAAGGAATGCAAGGAATGCAACCTGGCATGTCTGAAATGGAAAGAATGATGCATGGAATGCACGGCGCTCCCCATGCTTACCAAAACCTTGACTTTGATCCTTGTTGCCCGCCGCCATATCCGCCATCATATGAGCCTATGATGCAGCATCATTGCCCTATGCCTGCCCCAGCTCCAGAACCGGAACCAGTACCAGAACCAGCACCAGCACATGAAGTCTACGTTGTTAAAAAAGGGGATTCCGTTTATAAAATTGCCAAACGTTATGGGACGACAATGCAAGCCATAATCTTGGGAAACAATTTGCGTAATCCACATCTTATTTATCCAGGACAGATCTTATTTATCCCCGGAGCATCAACCTCAGAGTATTATGGCTAGGACTCATACCTGATTCCGCTGCAGAAACCCCTTGTTATGTTATTAATATCACGTTTTATTGTCATCCTGAGCGAAGCGAAGGATCTTTTGGACCTAGATCCTTCGCTCTTGCTCAGGATGATTCAGAGCCTTGGGAAATTCTGAACGGGGAACCACAGATTACACAGATTACACAGATTAAGAACGATTAGTATAGAAACACACAGACAAAGGATAAAGGGGATAGTGAGTTACAAGCGATTTGTAGTTTAGAGCCAAAATGTAGTTATTCTGTGTTAATCTGTGTAATCTGTGGTTGATTAACTGAGTACCTACAAAACCACCAAAATGCCAGTAAAATCAGGGTTTATTGATGTAGGTAAAATTTTTCCCGGGAATCAAGGAAATATATAATTTCAACCTGAACCTTGAGCGAATACTTAGGGTTCAGGTTTCGTTTGAAATGCATATGAAGCTACTGTGGCGGACATATTGTTTAGAGTTTGTGCGGTAAAAGCGTAAGTGAGTAATCAGGCAGGAAAAATGTTGATGTGAGTCGAAATATTGGGGAAAGAGTGTGAAAGGAGAGGGAAAAATGGAATATCAAGTCGGTATTCTTGGCGGGGGGCCAGGTGGATACGTTTGCGCTTTAAGAGCTGCTCAACTGGGCCTATCAGTCATACTTATTGAAGGTGAACGGCTAGGAGGTACCTGCTTGAACCGGGGTTGTATTCCGACTAAAGCGTTGGTCAAAAGCGCAGATTTATGGCGTGAGATGGGGCGTGCTGCAGAATTTGGCTTGTTTGTGAGCGAAAAACATGTGGAGTATGCTGCTGTGATCGCTCGAAAAAATCAAGTAGTTAATTCCCTCGTTGGCGGTGTGGAGAAGTTGATAAAGGCGGCAAACATACGTGTGGTTAAAGGCTGGGGAGAGTTTAAAGCGCTTGGTCAGATTTCAGTCACGACAGAAAACGGGGTTGAAGATATCAGCGTGGAGAATGTTGTGCTCGCGACCGGATCCGTACCTGTACGCATTTCAATTCCTGGGGCGGATCTTCCAGGGGTTGGAACCAGTGAAGAATTCCTCGCAGAAACAGAACTGCCCAAACGGCTTGTTGTAATTGGCGGCGGTGTTATTGGTTTAGAATTTGCTTCAATATATCAAGCGTTTGGGGTTCAGGTTAGCGTGGTAGAGATGTTGCCCGGCTTGTTGCCTACTGTTGATGAAGAAATCCCGAAGCGCTTAACTCCGTTATTAAGGCGCAGCGGAATGGAGATTTTAATTAAGACAGCGGTTAAAGGGATTCGCCAAAGAGGTGGAGACCTCATGGTTCAAGTGGAAGAGGCCAAGGGGGTGAAAGAAATCCCTGCCGATCGGGTTCTGCTTTCTACTGGCCGCAGACCAAATTTGCGGGGAATTGATGTGGATAGCCTGGGTTTGGAATTAGAAAAAGGGGCTATTAAAGTGAATGCTCAGATGCAGACGAATCTTCTCCACGTTTACGCGATCGGAGATGTGATAGGGGGGATCATGCTGGCTCATGTGGCCTCTGCGGAAGGGATTATTGCAGTGGAACATATCGGGGGATATTCCGTGAGCATGAGTTATAGAGCTATACCAAGTGTCATTTTTATGCACCCGGAGATTGCTACAGTCGGTTCAACAGAACAGGAACTTAAGACTTCTGGGAAGCTTTATAGTGTGAGCAAATTTCCTTTTTCTGCAAATGGGAAGGCCTTGGCCTTGGGGGAGAGCGTTGGATTGGTTAAAATTCTGGCAGATAATGAGGGTGTGATTGTGGGGGCAAGCATTATGGGTCCCCAAGCTGGTAACTTGATTTCAGAATTAGTAATTGCCGTTGAAAAAGGACTAACAGCCGAAGATATTGCACGCACGGTTCATGCACATCCGACTTTGTCGGAAGCCATTATGGAGGCGGCGCATGGCATTGGTGGGAAACCGCTTCATTTAGCGTAGTCTTGTCTTGCTCTATTTGTGATCAAGAGTGTTGGTTTAAGCGCCTTTTAAGTGGTTCACTTAAAGGGCGCTTGTTTTGTCAGGATTTATGGAATTAACTTGAAAGTCGAGTTGGTCAGAAGGATCGACTGCATTCGTCAATATTTCTTAGTTATTTATTGAAACTACTAATTATTAGTAAGGATTTGCAATTTTACTATATGAATTTAAGGAATAAATGCCTTAAAATTACCATAAAGGTAGGTCACTCGACAGGATTTGTAGTCTGATGGCTACGTAGGTTAGGACCATCTTCCTTAATATCCTATTTGTTTTTAAGAAGGGTTGCAGGATAATCTTTCTGAGCGTAGAATTAGTGGTGTAGAGTGGGGCGAAGTGGGGCGGGTGACCATGGTGGTGGGGTGAACAATATGTTTATGGGGGAATACATTCATACGATTGATGGAAAAGGTCGGTTGATTATTCCGGCAAAATTCCGAGAGGCTTTGGGTGAACAATTTATTGTCACTAAAGGCTTAGATCACTGTTTGTTTGTTTACCCTCTTTCAGAATGGAATACTGTGGAACAGAAGTTGCGCGCTTTGCCGTTTACTCAACCCGATGTTCGTGCTTTTGTCCGTTTCTTTTTTTCAGGGGCGACGGAATGTGAACTGGACAAGCAGGGGAGAATCCTATTGCCGTCTAATTTGCGTGACTATGCGCAATTGGAGAAGAATCTGGTTCTAGTTGGAGTGTCAAGCCGTGTTGAGATTTGGAGCGAGACACTCTGGACAGAATACAGTCGGCAAGCAGAAAGCGCTTATGCCAGTGCTGCTGAATCTCTAGTACAGCTAGGGATATAGAAAGGAACGGATTTACTTGGATTTTCATCATGTTACTGTTTTGTTAGATGAGACGGTTGATGCGGTAGTTACGAACCCCTCGGGTAACTATGTTGATTGTACACTGGGTGGGACAGGACATAGTCAAAGGGTTTTAACGAAGCTCAACGTCAATGGAAAACTGATCTGTTTTGATCAAGATGCCTTGGCAATTAGTCACGCGCAAGAAATTTTTGGTAACGATGAACGTATTACTTTAATCAATCGAAATTTTGAGTATTTAGAAGAAACTTTAAAAGAATTAGACGTACTGCCCGTGAATGGAATCTTATTTGATTTAGGGGTCTCGTCCCCTCAGCTGGATGAAGCTGAACGCGGTTTTAGTTATATGCAGGATGCGCCGCTGGATATGCGTATGGATCCTTCGAGTTCCTTGACTGCACGGGAACTTGTAAATACTTGGAGTGAAGAGAAATTGGCTCAGGTTATTTGGAACTATGGGGAAGAAAAATGGTCGAAACGGATTGCGCAATTCATCGTGCAGATACGGAATGTACGAACGTTGGAAACAACAGGCGACTTAGTTGAGGTGATTAAAGCAGCGGTGCCAGCTGCGGTCCGGCGCAGTGGACCTCATCCTGCTAAACGTACGTTTCAGGCAATCCGGATTGCAGTGAACGATGAACTAGGAGTCTTAGATCGCGTGCTGGACCAAGCGCTGCGTTGCTTGGATCATGGCGGTAGAATTGGCGTGATTACCTTTCATTCGCTTGAGGATCGCATTGTGAAAGACAGAATGAAATCTTGGCTGGGGCGTTGCACCTGTCCCCCCGAATTACCAATCTGTCGGTGCCAGGCCAAGACAATAGCTAAGGTGCTGACTCGAAAACCCATTCTTCCCTCAGAGGCGGAAGTTGAGCAAAACCCGCGTTCCAGAAGTGCTAAATTACGGGTGGCTGAAAAAATATAACGGTCTAAAGCAAAAAGAGGAGGAATACCTTTGGTAGTGGCGCAGGAAAAAGTTATATGGCAGGAACCAATCGAGCAGAAATCTGGCGAGAAAAACCTTCGGCCTGCGAGAAAAAGAAAACGGTATACCAAAAGAAAAAGTATCCTGGTGTTGGCATTCATTGTTGGGGTGACTGGTGCCATCGGAGCGGAAACGATTCAACTAACCGTCGTTCAGGGGGCACAAGTTCAGTCCTTGGAAAAAGAAATTTCTTCAATTAAGGCGCAGAAAGATCTTCTTCAGATGGAAGCTGACAAACTTCGTGCGGTAGGTCGGATTGAAAGCGCAGCACTAGCTATGGGTATGGTAAAACCTACTGGGGTAGTGTATGTGGCAGGCGTAGCGCCTGCGGTTGAAAATCAAAAGGGGGCTCCGCCAACCCAAGCCGCAACGCAACCTACTGAGGCTAAACCCACGGCAGTTAATCAATTTTTGCAGAAATTTACAAGCTTTTTCGCTTCAACACAACGTTAAGATAAAAGCGCTTTGGGTACGCGGAGACCCCGGAAAAGGGGGAGGGCTTATGAGTCCTTTTGTTGTGATGCGTAAACGAATCGCTTTTCTTTTTCTGTGTGTTAGTGTTTTTTTAGTTGTCCTAATCATTCGCTTGGGTTTCGTGCAACTCAGTCAGGGAGCCGATTTGCGTAAAAAGGCGGATGATTCTCACTTCCGTGGTGTTCCTGTTGCGCCCAAACGAGGGAATATTGAGGATCGTCAAGGAAACGTTTTAGCGATGAGCGTCAGTAGTGAAACAGTTTATGCTATTCCAGCGGAGGTTAGGCAGTCCGGCCGAGCCAAAGAGATGGCCTTGACCTTGTCCCAGCTTTTAGGGCAACCTGCCGCAGAAGTTGAAGGGCATATTACGAAACGTACAGCGTTAGAATACATTCAGAAGCAGGTTAAACCAGAAGTGGCAGCTCAAATACGAGCCTTAGCGCTCCCCGGGATAGGAACCACGGAGGACAGCCAACGGTATTATCCGTTTGGAACACTGGCGTCTCATATTATCGGATTTGCCGGGATTGACAATCAAGGACTTGAAGGGATAGAGTTAACCAGAGAATCAGAGCTTAAGGGAATTCCCGGCAGTATTCTCCAAGAATTTGGGGCCAATGGAATTCCTCTTCCTCAAGCAGAACATCAGTACTTGGCCCCTAAACAAGGGAACACAGTGCGTTTAACGATTGATAAAAATATTCAGGCTTTTGCAGAACGAGAGTTGCAAAAGTTGATGTCTGGGCAGGGTGTAAACATGAACGGGCAGGTGCCTAAGAGCGCTTCGATTTTGGTGATGGATCCAAATACCGGGGAAATGCTTGCCTTGGCTTCAGCACCGGCCTTTGACCCTAATCATTATCAGGATGCGGATCCCAGCGCCAGGCGGAACATTGCTATTCAAAACGGATATGAACCGGGATCAACCTTTAAGATTATTACTTTGGCAGCCGCGTTGGAAGAAAAGAAAATTACGCCTACAGAGCATTTTTTTGATAAAGGGTATTATACGGTTCTGGGAAAGAATGTGCGTTGTTGGAAAGCCGGAGGGCATGGTGACCAAACGTTCATGCAAGTAGCCGAAAATTCCTGTAACCCGGGTTTTGTGGAAATGGGACAGCGTCTCGGAATGGATGAATTTTATAAATATCTTCGCAATTTCGGTTTTGGCCAGAAAACAGGGATCGAAATGTCGGGTGAAGCGGTAGGAATTTTGGCTAATAAGAAAAAAGCGACCGCCTTGGATTTGGCGACAATGTCTATCGGGCAAACGAATAATGTCACGCCTATTCAACTTTTGACAGCGGTTTCAGCGGTGGCTAACGGTGGAACACTAGTTAAGCCTCAACTGGTGGAAGAAGTTGTTGGTCCTAGCGGAAGGGTTGTGACTCCCTTCAAAAAAGAGGAAGTTCGACGCGTTATCAGTGAGGATACCTCAAAATTGGAACGCGAAATTTTAGAATCGGTTGTGACCAACGGAACGGGGCGCCGGTCTTTTCTGCCTGGATACCGTGTGGCTGGAAAAACCGGAACGGCGCAAAAAGTGGCGAATGGAGGGTATATTCAAGGAGAATATGTTGCTTCATTTGTGGCGTTTGCCCCTGCAGATAAACCGCGATTGGCTATGTTGGCTGTAATCGACGGTGTTCCGTTTTATGGTGGAGTTGTTGCTGCTCCAGTGCTGCAGAGCGTTATGCTTGATTCCTTGAGGTACCTCGGCATTCAGCCGGATACTCAGGCTCCAATGATACCTGGCAAACCCCTGCCTGGTCTTGAATTTTCACCGCTTAAGAAGGCAACTGCCGTTCCTTCAGTTTTAGGTTTGCCTTTAGCCGAAGCGGAAAAGGTTTTGACGGGGGCTGGGTTTAAGGCTATGACGGAGGGTCAAGGCGAAATGGTTCTCGACCAAATTCCCCATGGAGAGGCACAAGTAGAAGCTGGATCAAACATTCTCCTCTATCTTGGGGCTGATGCATCCACTCCGACGTTTGCCCATTGGTGGGAAGATGACGATGAAGATGTTGAAGCTATTCGCAGCATGGCGGGGCGTGTTCCAATTTCAGCCAGTCCACTGGGACGTTAATTGACTGTTTAAGGTCTGTTGAAGCTGCAAATTGTCTATAATAACCTTAGGTAAGATGATTCTGATGGCGTGTAGACTTGAAAAACGTTGGGAAGGAATGATGAGGAATGCCCATAGCGAGCAAATCACTGTTAGAAATTATTAATGGAATCGAGGTACAGGCCTCATCTGGGGATATTCAAGTCATCGTCAAGGGGGTGTCAATGGATTCGCGGCGTGTTCAGCCGGGTGATCTTTATGGGTGTGTCCCAGGATTTCAGGTAGACGGCCATGACTTTGCGGCGGGGGCCATCGCTTCAGGAGCTGTGGCCTTAGTCGTGGAGCGTTTTTTACCACTCGATGTTCCTCAAGTAAAGGTTTCTAATGTTCGCCAAGTCCTGGGCTTATTAGCGGCCAAAGTTTATGGCTGTCCCAGCCAACAACTGGAGTTGGTTGGTGTGACGGGTACGAATGGAAAAACGACAATTACTTACCTTATTGAGAAAATCGGGACAAAGCAAGGTAAGAAGGTTGGTTTAATTGGAACGCTCGGTTCTAGGATTAACGGGCGAGATATTACAGGGGAGAGAACAACCCCAGAAGCCATTGAAATTCAAAAGCTTTTAGGGGAGATGGTTGCGGAAGGGGTAAGCCTTGCAGTCATGGAAGTGTCATCCCATGCCTTGGATCTTGGCCGCGTCGTCGGTTGCGAATTTGATGTCGGTATTTTTACAAATTTGACACAAGACCATTTGGATTATCATAAGACTATGGAGGACTATCTGCGCGCTAAAACCCGTTTGTTTTCAAATCTAAAAGGGATAAAGCAGTCTCAAATAAGCATTTTAAATGGAGACGATTCCGCATTCTTTAACCTGCGTAAAGCTTCGGCTGCGCGGGTCGTGAGTTATGGGATTCACAATGCAGTGGATTACCGGGCTGAGAATGTGGAAGTCACCTCGGAGGGTGTACGCTTTCTGGTTCGTTTTCATGAGGATATACAGGAGATACGGTATGCTACTCCAGGGATTTTTAGCGTTTATAATGCTTTAGCGGCGTTTGTTTGGGGTGTCGAGAGAGGGTATGATAAAGCAGCTGTTGCGGAAGCTCTGGCTGAAATAGCGGGTGTGCCGGGGCGCTTTGAAAGTATTCGTCTCGGACAACCGTTCCAAGTGATTGTGGATTATGCGCATACGCCTGATGGTCTGGAAAACGTTGTGCGTACCGCTCGGGGGTTTACCAAAGGGAGACTGATTACAGTCTTAGGGTGTGGAGGAGACCGAGATCGAGGCAAACGTCCGCTTATGGGAGCAGTTGCCTCACATTGGAGTGATTCTATCATAGTAACTTCGGACAATCCCCGCACGGAAGACCCTGATCAAATTATTCAAGAGATACTAAGTGGAGTTTCTGGAGTTGATTATGTCGCGTTGCGTGATAGACGGGAAGCCATCGAGAGCGCTTGTCGTATGGCGAATCCAGGAGATACTATTTTGATCGCAGGCAAAGGACACGAAACCTATCAGATCTTTGGGACAGAGGTTCAGCCGTTTGATGACCGGGAAGTAGCGCGTGAAGCATTAGGAGGACTGGGGTATGGACAAGTGGACCGTTGAAGCGGTAGCCCAGATAGTGCAAGGGACAGTGATCGGAGATTCTGATCTGGAGGTTCAAGGGTGCATTATAGATAGTCGCCAGGCTCAAGGTGGGGAAATGTTTTTTGCTCTACCTGGGGAGCAAGTGGACGGCCATGATTTTATTGAGGCTGTCTGGAAAAAAGGGGCAGTTCTGGTAGTTGCAAAAGCAGCTCGCTTTCAAGGGCCAGAAAAGACCCCAAGTGTTCCGGAAGGTAAGGCCCTTCTGCTCGTGAAGTCTGTATTTACAGCGCTGCAGGAATTAGCGCAGGCTTGGCGTTTAAAACTAGGAGCTAAAGTGGTTGGTGTGACTGGGAGCAATGGAAAAACTACCACGAAAGATATGATTGCTGCGGTCCTGTCTCCGCACTTTCACGTTTATCGCAATCAGGAAAATCATAACAATGAGCTAGGGTTACCGTTAACGGTCCTCAATGCACCACTTGGTACTGAGATTTTGGTTCTTGAGATGGGAATGCGTGGCTTAGGCGAGATTAAAGCCTTATGTGAGATCGCGAAACCGGATATTGGGGTGATCACCAATATTGGCACAACGCATTTAGAACTTTTGTTGACGCAGGAGCGGATTACCCAGGCGAAGTGGGAGCTAATTGAGGCTCTGCCACCCGATGGAAGTGTTATCATTAACGCTGAGGATTTATTTTCTGTACAAATGGCAAAGCAGGATCTCCATTCAATCCGATTCTACGGCATTGAAGGGGCTTTTGCCGAGCCAGACATTAAAGGGGCTCAGCTACGACCATGGGGTGCCTTAGGCACGACGTTTGACGTGAATTATCGGGGGGAAATAGCCACGGCTAATCTCCCACTACCTGGTAAACACAATGTCTTGGATGCCTTGGCAGCGCTAGCTGTAGGTAAAGTTCTTGGTGTTTCGTTGGCTGAAGGGTGTGCGGGACTGGCTAAGTTAGAATTGTCCAAAATGCGCTTAGAGGTGCGTTATGGGATCTTTGGAGCCACTCTCCTTAACGATGTCTATAATGCGAATCCTACTTCGATGCAAGCTTCGTTGCAGATTCTCAAGGAGCGAGCGGGTGAAAACAAGACGCTTGCAATTTTGGGCGAAATGTATGAACTAGGAACTGCGTCAGAATCAGGTCATCGTGACGTTGGAGAAACTCTTGCAAAGCTAGGAGTCAATGAATTAATTACCGTGGGCCAATTGGCAGAACAGATCGCCCAAGGGGCACGGTCGGCGGGATACGCAGAAGAACACATCAAGGTGACGTCGACACGCGAGGAAGCAGTGACGAAAGCAAAGGATCTCCTCGAGCTATTTGGACCGGGGATATGGGTTTTGATCAAAGGGTCACGAGGAATGAAAATGGAAGAGATCACAGCTCAACTCGAAGAATCAGAGTAAAGGATGGAGTAGCGCATGTCTGAGCGTTTGGTCTTGGCGGCAGGATTGGCCCTTATTATCACGTTGGTTCTGAGTCCTTTTTTGATACCGATCTTAAAGATACTTAAGTTCGGTCAAACGATACGCGATGATGGTCCGAAAAGACACCTGAAAAAAGCTGGCACCCCAACGATGGGTGGTGTTATTTTTCTCGTCGGCATTATTGTGAGTGCTTTGGTTACGGCAGAGCAACCTACTTCCTTGGAAATGGTGACGTTAGTGGGAATCACTTTAGGATTTGGCTTAATCGGATTTATTGATGATTTTATTAAAGTAGTGATGCATCGTTCCTTGGGGCTGCGGGCCTATCAAAAACTTATCGGGCAATTTGGCCTGGCCTTTGTTTTGATGTGGGTGTCCGTCCATTGGCTGGGACGAGGAACAGATGTTGCTCTTCCTTTCACGTCCATCCATTTGGAGCTGGGCTGGTTTTATTATTGCTTGATTTCGGTAGTGATCGTGGTCATGACGAATGCTGTGAATCTTACCGATGGGCTGGATGGTTTGGCAGCGGGAAGCACGATGTTTGCCGGAATTAGCTATGTTGTGATTGCTCTCCTGGCTGCTATCCAAGGAGGTGGGGTTGCGGTACTGGCACATGAGACAGATATGGCAGTTTTTGCTGCCGCCTTGGTGGGTGGCTGCCTTGGATTTTTGCGCGTTAATACTTACCCCGCTCGAGTCTTCATGGGGGATACGGGGTCGTTAGCCTTAGGCGGAGCCTTAGTTAGTTTGGCTGTACTCACGAAGAGTGAATTAGTCCTGATAGTTATCGGAGGATTATTCGCAGTGGAAGCGCTCTCGGTAATTATTCAGGTCATTTCTTTTCAAACTCGAGGAAAACGGGTCTTTCGGATGAGTCCGCTTCATCATCACTTTGAACTTGTAGGCTGGGCCGAATGGAAAGTAGTGATTGTTTTTTGGTCTGTGGCGTTGCTTTGTGCTATTTTGGGTATCATTGGGTATATTCCAACTCTGGGATAGGGGTGCAAGTGAAGTGGGGACGGTTCTCGGTTGCACACTTGCTTGCATGCAAGTGGGGACGGTTTTTGCTTGCCTTGCTTGCATACTTGCTCGCATATCGGTTTAACAGTCATCAATTTCTTTGAGACTATATAAAAAAATTTCTACGGAGAGTTCAAATGCTAGTTGGGAATCGTCTCCACTTCCTCGATGCACAGCAGTGCTTGGAGCGGCGTAATTGAACGGAAGTGCCTTTGAGAAAGACTTGGAAGAGGAAGTGTCTTTGCTAAGAGAGCACGCAAGAGGGTATGCAAGTCAGAACCGTCCCCCCTTGCGTCCGTCGAAGCGGATTATTATTGTTCTGAAGGTAAGAAACGGAGGATTACTAAAGTGAATTGGTTGAAGAAACGTGTTTTAGTCATAGGTGCAGGTCTAAGTGGTCAAGCGGCTGTTCGGAAACTTCAGCGTTTGGGCGCGGAGGTTTTTCTTACCGACGGTAAGGCATTGGAGCAGCTCACAGGTGTTGAGGAGTTGGAACTTGATCGGGCGCATTTGCTTCTGGGCAGTGTACCTGAATTAAGAGCGGTTACCCCAGAACTTATTGTTTTATCTCCGGGGGTATCTCCCAAGCTCTCTCTCGTACAGGAGGGCATCTCCCAAGGTGTTTCTGTCTGGAGTGAAGTTGAGTTGGCAATGTACGATTGTCCTGCTCTTTGTGCTGGGGTAACTGGTACCAATGGGAAAACGACGACCACCACCTTGCTTGGTGAATTAGCGAAACGAACGGGTCTACCGACGGTCGTTGCCGGAAATATTGGCGTGGCTTTAAGCGGGCAAGTGGATGGAATGGAAGAGAACAGCATTGTGGTAGCTGAACTTTCCAGTTTTCAACTGGAGTTTATCGATAAACTCCGTGTTCATGTGGCGATTTTACTAAATCTTACTCCGGATCATTTGGACAGGCATGGCAGTTTAGAAGCCTATCTTGCGGCGAAAACTCGAATTTTCAAAAATCAAACAGCTACAGATTTGGCGATCTTAAATTGGGATGATCCCTTAGTTCGGGATCTGGGACCGAAATTGAGAAGTAGGGTCTTATATTTTAGCCCAACCTCTTTTTTGCAGGATGGGATTAGTCTTTGGCACGACCAGATTGTATACACGGAAAAGGAAAAGCGGACTATGATTCCAATTATTTCCCCGCAAGAACTTCAACTTCGTGGGGCTCATAATCTGGAAAATGTTATGGCTGCTGCGGCGGCGGCGAAAGCGTTAGGGCTTTCTTGGACTGAGATTGCTGAAGGACTCCGTCAGTTCAAAGGGGTGGAGCACCGAGAAGAAATTGTGGGGACTTTTGAGGAGATCCTTTTTGTGAATGATTCTAAAGGGACTAATACAGATGCGGCCACCAAGGCCTTGCTGGCGTTTGAGGAACCTTTGGTGCTGATTGCGGGGGGGAAGAACAAAGGACTTGATTTTCATGATTTTATGAAAGTTGTGCGGGTTAAGGTCAAAAGCTTAGTTTTGTTGGGGTTAGCGGCGGATGAGATGGAGCAGGCGGCGCGCGATGAAGGCGTACAGAGAATTATTAGGGCGAGCACATTTGAGGATGGGGTAGAAAAAGCAATCGCTGAAGCGCTACCTGGTGATGTCGTAATGTTATCCCCTGCTTGTACAAGTTGGGATATGTTTAAAAGTTATGAAGAAAGAGGGGAATTGTTTAAGGAGTTAGTGCGTAGGCATTATAGAGAACCCATTTAATAATAAGGGGGAAACTATACATGCGCAGGCTGCACCGACCAGATTTGGTCCTGCTGGGAGCGATTGGGGCTCTGTTAGGGATAGGGTTTGTCATGGTATACAGCTCAAGTGCTGTCAGAGGGTACATACAGTTCGATGATCCCTATCACTTTCTAAAAATGGAGATAGTATGGGTTACGATGGGAGTCGTAGCGATGATCGCGAGTATGTGGGTCGATCTGCGTTTGTTGCGGAGATTTGCTAAGCCAGCACTTTACCTTGCGATTGCCTTATTGGTGGCGGTTAAAATCCCGGGAATCGGGCGCAGGGTTAATGGCGCTGACCGTTGGATTGGACTTGGACCGTTGTCGATTCAACCCTCGGAGGTCATTAAGCTTTCCATGGTGTTGGTAATGGCTCATGTTCTAGCTCTTGATCCTCACAAGATCCAATCGTTTCGTAAAGGAGTACTGCCTATTCTCGGTTTGATGGGGTTGATTGCAGGCCTGATTATGCTTCAACCGGATCTTGGTACGACCTTGGTTATAGCGGCTACTACGTTCTTTATGTTGATCGCGGCAGGAGCAAGGGCCGGGCATATTCTGGCTTTAGCAGGGTCTGGGCTCGGTTTAGTGGTTGCGGCTATTGCAGCCGCTCCCTACCGCATGCGGCGTATCTTTGCCTTTTTGGATCCGTGGGCTGACCCGTTGGGAAATGGCTATCAAACGATTCAAGCACTTTTAGCGCTGGGCCCGGGTGGATTATTTGGTCTGGGCTTAGGGCAAAGTCGTCAGAAGTTTCTTTATTTGCCAGAAAACCATACGGATTTCATCTTTGCTATGATTGGGGAGGAGCTGGGTTTTATCGGTGCGAGTTTGGTGGTCTTACTTTTCTTTCTCTTCGCCTGGCGGGGGTTTCGGGTGGCAATGAGGGCACCGGACGCTTTTACGGGTTTTCTCGCGGTGGGTTTAACTGCCATGGTCTCCATTCAGGCGATGATCAACATGGGTGTCGTTAGCGGGGTATTGCCAGTCACCGGGATTACTTTACCGTTTATAAGTTATGGGGGTACATCGCTGGTGTTTACGATGCTTGGCGTTGGGCTACTGCTAAATATTTCCAGAGAAATAAGGTGAGAAAGGGGTAGAGCAGGTGCGTGTAATCTTGACTGGTGGTGGAACAGGCGGGCATATTTATCCAGCTTTAGCTATTGCCAAAGGGTTATTGGCGCGTGATCCTGAGACCCAAATTCTCTATGTGGGCATTCGGGATGGAATGGAAGCGCGTTTAGTGCCAGAAGCGGGGATTACATTTGCGGGGATTTCAGGAAAAGGACTTCCGCGCAGATTAAGCTTGGAGACGATAAAAGTTTTAGGCAGAAGTTTCAAGGCTCTTTGGGAGACGAAGAAGTTATTGCGTCAGTTTCATCCGGACCTTGTGGTAGGGACCGGAGGATATGTGTCTGGACCGGTTGTTTTGACGGCTGCCCTTTTTAATATTCCAACCTTGCTCCATGAGCAAAACGCTTTGCCTGGGATCACCAATCGTCTTTTGGCACGGTTTGTACGCCGTGTCATGGTGACGTTTCCCGAGAGTATGGAACGTTTTGGGGTTAAGAAAAAGCTGGAACTCGTTGGTCTCCCTGTCCGTCCGGAAATTGGACAGGTGTCAAGAGAAGTGGGGGCAAAGCACTTTAAGTTACGATCGGATCGCTTGACGTTACTGGTGACGGGTGGAAGCAGAGGGGCGCGCACGTTAAATCAAGCCATGATTGAGGTCTTAGCGCAGCTTGAATCGCGCTCGGATATTCAGGTGATATGGGCAACCGGAAAAACGACGTATACGGAAACCATTGCAGGATTAAAGAAAAGGGCAATCGCTTGGGAACGTCCTGAGTGGTGCGTCCTAGAGTATTTGAAAGATATGCCGGAAGCCTTAGCTTGTGCGAACATCTTCATCGGACGGGCAGGGGCGGCATCGTTGGCGGAGTTGATGATTACAGGTATCCCCAGTGTGCTAATTCCTTACCCGTATGCAGCGGAGAACCATCAAGAACATAATGCCCAGGCTCTCGTTCAAGCTGGCGCAGCTCAAATTATTTTGGACTCAGAATTAAACGGAGAACGCTTGTGGCTAGAAGTGGAGAGGCTGATTTCTCAACCTAAGCTACTTACTAAAATGGGAGTAGCTGCTCAGACATTGGCACAACCGCAGGCTTTAAATAAAATTGTAGATCTTTGTAGGTCAACTGCCTGGCACTAGCGCGAGGCGCGAGGTTCGATGTTCGAAATAAGAAATACAAGACTGAATAGATCCCAATGTACGAAGTGTATAATCTTAAATTCGGACCTCGTGCATCGAGCCTCGCGCCTCGAATTCGCTCACACCTTTTTACTCCAATGCATAGCATATGGCAGTAAACAAAGGAAAGGAGTGAGCATGGTGTGGCCAAAACGAAGAATACAATTGGTTGCTTCTGCTGCGACTCCCGGAATCGAGGGAGTTCGGGCCGTTTTGAAAGGGATCCAGCTGGAATTTTCCGAGGCGGAGGATTTGAGCGAAGAATTCACAGAACGTTGGTTCGAGAAGCCATTTGATCGTGTTGCTACGGCCTCTTCAGAGGAATTAGCTCCCGCTACGGAATTAGTTTTCGGGTCTAAGGGGGCGGAAGATGATTTGTGGACAAAGAAGGCTCTTGCGCGTGGAATGAATCAGCAATCGATTCAATCGTTGATACATAGTATTTTGGAGGATGAACTAATCTTGCCAATTTCTGAGCCGACGGTTTTCATAGAAGGACGCCCCTTGATAGGGCATGTTTTAAATGAGGCCGGATTTGAACCAACCATTCTTTGGCAGACAACAGACGGGAAATGGCAATGCGAAAGAAGACAGGGCTTACATTGGCTTATACCTGAGTCTTGGTTGGTGGAACTAATGGAAGAAAATTGGCCGGAAAATGGAACGGTATGGGTTGAAGAAAACGCAACTTGGGTGGTTCGTGAAACCAAGATCGACTTTTACCAGGGGCAAGAAGGTTTGAAATTTATAGGCCAAATGCCAAGGTGGCCGGAACCAGTGGAAGAGCAGGGGGCTTGCCAGAACATCGCTAAGTGTCTCGACTTAGGAGTTTCTTGGCTGGATATTCAGCTGGCCCTTGGCTCTCTTTGGAATAACATCACAATGACGGATAACTTGAGGTGGAACAACGATGATTTTGGATGGAATGCCAGGGCGTGTGGAGAAAAATTATCCGCTGGAGCTGCTGAATACATGGAAGATTGGTGGAATCGCTGAGTTCGTGTATTGGCCTCAAACTATAGCGGATATGTCGAACGTCTGGCAGCGTGCGCAAGAAGCAAAAATTCCAGTTTGGTTGATTGGACGGGGTTCGAATCTTTTGTTACCGGATGAGGGACTGCCAGGAATTACGGTGGTGACCACCTCGCTTGGCGCGATTGAATGGGGTGATGACTATACGGTTCAAGTTGAGGCTGGGTACACGTTAGCTCGTTTATCTCAAGAGGCAGGAGAACGGGGATGGAGCGGCCTGGAATTTGCTCGGGGAATCCCCGGTTCTGTGGGTGGTGCAGTTATGATGAACGCTGGAGCTCATGGCGGAGAAATGGCTGCTCAGATAATTAGTATCACAGCGCTTTGGGCAGATGGTACAGTGAAAAGGCTGGAACGAGCCGAGCTTGAATTTGCTTATCGCTTTTGCTCTTTACGCGGTAACGCGTGGGTTCTAGAGGTCCAACTTGCGTTTTCTCCAGGGGATAGGGAACAGATTTTAAACCGCATGAAGGAGTACTTAAGAAATAGGACGCTCAATCAACCACTTGAGAAACCCAATGCAGGGAGCGTATTTCAGAACCCGCTGGGTGATTCTGCTGGCCGATTAATTGAAGCCGCTGGTTGGAAAGGGAAACGTATAGGTGGTGCTCAGGTTTCAGAGAAGCACGCTAATTTTATTGTAAATACAGACAACGCCAAGGCTAAGGATGTACTTGCTTTAATAGAAGCTATTTCAAGAGATGTTCAGTCGAAGTTTGGAATTAGACTGCAAACGGAAGTAGCGTGCTTTAACGAGGCACGAGGTACGAAGCATGAGGCACGAATCGAAGGCAAACAAAGTTCGCAGAATACTTAATTTCTCCAAGTTCAATACGTAATTCGATTCGCAGAATCGAATTCACAAATCGAGCCTCGAACATCGAACATCGAACATCGATAAAAAGGGGGTAAGATCATGGCGTTGGATCGCTATGTCATCACCGGAAAACAACGATTAGAAGGAAATATCCGGGTAAGTGGGGCGAAAAACTCTTCCCTACCCTTACTGGCAGCAACCTTACTTGCTGAAGGGACATCGACCTTGTTAGAAATTCCTGAATTAGCTGATATTACACATATGATTGAGGTGCTTGAACACCTCGGCTGTCGGGTTGAGCGCCAAAATGGGGCTATGCTCGTCAATGCTGGAAGATTGGAGTCCTGTGATGTCGATGAAGGACTTATGCGCCAAATGCGTGCTTCTAATCTTATTTTAGGTCCGTTACTAGCCCGGAACGGACGGGTGAAACTATCCCGACCGGGAGGGTGTGCCATTGGCTCACGCCCGATGGACCAACACATTAAGGGGCTGCAACAACTGGGGGTGAAGGTTAAAGAAAAACACGGCTATATCGAAGCATGGGCGGATCAGTTACAGGGGGCCGATGTCTACCTGGATGTTCCAAGTGTAGGTGCCACAGAAAACATTATGATGACTGCGGTCTTAGCTAAAGGAACTACGCTAATTCGCAATGCCGCACGTGAACCGGAAATTATTGATTTACAAAATTTCCTTAATAAAATGGGAGCAAAAGTGCGTGGAGCAGGAATGGATGTCTTGAGAATTGATGGAGTAGATCATCTTCATCCTGCGGAACACACAGTCATATCAGATCGAATCGAAGCTGGTACGCATATGATCGCTGCGGTTATGACTGAAGGGGATGTAGTGATCGAGAATGTCGTACCAGAACATTTAGAACCTGTTATTGCCAAATTACGCCAGGCAGGAGCCATCGTGACCCTTCAGGATGATTCGGTTCGTGTTCAACAGCGGGGCAGAATTCGGGGTGTGGACCTTAAGACAATGCCTTATCCGGGATTCCCAACCGATATGCAGCCACAGTTTATGGCGATGCTCTCATGCGCAGAAGGAACGAGCATTATCACGGAAACGATCTTTGAAAACCGCTTTCAGCATGTAGATGAGTTGCGTCGTATGGGAGCGCAAATTACGGTTGAGGGGAGAACGGCCATTATTCGAGGGGTAGGAACGTTGGAAGGGGCATTTGTGGAGGCCACAGATCTTCGAGCTGGGGCGGCACTCTTCCTTGCTGCGTTAGCAGCGGAGGAAGTAAGTGTGCTTGAAAAAGTGAATTATATTGATCGTGGCTATGAAGATTTAGAAGGAAAATATCGCCATTTGGGTGCGAAATTTCGGCGTGTAACTCAGAAGAGTTAACGGCAAGGCATGAGGCACGAACACAAAGTGCGAACTGTGATCTCAGAATTAAAGTTCGCACCTTGAGCATCGTGCCTCGAAACAAGGCGTATTTTGTCAATAAAAATCTTCTGAAAAGGAGTGACAGAATAGGACTGTATTCGTTATACTTGGGACAAGGAGGAAAGGCGCAATGCAACCCAAGAAAATGAATACGTCCTTTCTCTATGTTGCAGTGTTGATAATCTTGCTGGCACTGGGTTTAGCGATGTTTTTACGTTCCAGCGCTTTCGGAATTCAACATGTGACGGTGCAAGGGCTTAAACTGATTCCGGAAAATGAAATCTTAAAATTGACTAACGGGGTTCTAGGACAGAACTTGTTGCTTTTTGATCAAGCGGCACTCAGCAATAAAATTTTATTACATCCGCTCGTTCAAAGTGTTCAGTTTCAGCGGAAGCTTCCTCACACCCTTGTCATTCAGGTGACGGAACGAACCCCAGTTGCCTTGGTAGTTGTCCCGAAAGGGGTTGTGGAGGTTGATGCGCAAGGAACCTTTTTGCGTCGCTTAGAGAGTTGGCCTAAAACGGATCAACCAGTGGTCACTGGAATTAATCTTCCGGATACAGTTGGACCAGGGCAAAAGTTAGGGAATCCTTCCCTAACGGTAACACTGAACCTACTGGGACAAGCCCCTAGCGGATTGCTTGCTCAGATTGGGGAAATCCATGTTGATCCTACTCAGCAAATAACCTTGTTCTTGACCAGTGGGGTGGAAGTCCGGCTTGGACAAGCCAACGACTGGAAAGATAAATTAAATGCGCTTTATCAACTTGTAAGCGATAATGGGTATAAATCGTTTCAACAAGGGGTACGATATATTGATTTTACGGCGGCGAAACCAGTAATCGGTCGCTAAGTCAGGGAGGACAAGGAACATGTGGTTACCGTTATTAGGCTTGGTTTTGGGATTGGCGATCGGATATGTCAGCCCGTTTTCAGTTCCAATTGAATATGCTAAATATTTATCGGTTGGAATTCTAGCAGCTTTAGATTCTGTCCTAGGTGGGATACGTTCGGCCCAGGAGGATCATTTTGACAGCACAGTGTTTTTGAGTGGCTTTTTTAGTAATATGCTCCTTGCGGCCTTCTTAGCGTACGTCGGAGATCGCATCGGAGTTGATCTTTATCTGGCGGCTGTTGTCGCATTTGGAGTGCGTTTGTTCCAAAATTTAGGAAGCATACGGCGTCATTTACTAAAAAGGTAGTTTAAACTATTATTATTAAGAAAATCCAAGAACTATGCCAAAAGTTCTTGATTAAAAAAAAAGGGATACAGCATAAACATATAGAATTTAATATAATGTGCGCATTGAAGTATTGAGGAGATAGTTTTTGCACGTTTATGGGCATGTTTCACGCCCGCTTGCCAGATAAAAGAGAGTTTAAACGACAGAGTTGAATAATAGTTATACCTGCACTTTTTTAAAGTATTGCAGGTCAGAATGAAGCGAGGGGGTTAAAGCCTAGATGCTAGAATTTGATACGGACTTAAACCAATTTGCAGAGATCAAGGTTATTGGTGTCGGCGGTGGTGGGAACAATGCAGTAAATAGAATGATTACTGCTGGGTTACAAGGCGTAGACTTTGTTACTGTAAATACAGACTCTCAGGCCTTACAGCTCTCCCGTGCAGGTCAGAAAGTGCAAATCGGGATTAAGTTAACTAAAGGACTTGGTGCAGGAGCAAATCCCGAAATTGGGGCCAAAGCAGCGGAAGAAAGCCGTGAAGAAATCGCTAAAGTATTAAAGGGAGCGGATATGGTCTTTGTCACAGCAGGGATGGGAGGTGGAACGGGCACTGGAGGGGCTCCCATTGTGGCGGAAGTGGCGAAGGAAATGGGTGCACTAACGGTTGGTGTGGTTACTCGTCCGTTTACCTTCGAAGGTCGCAAACGAGCTATGCAAGCAGAAAAAGGAATTGCTGATCTCAAGAGTAAAGTAGATACGCTGATTACGATTCCCAATGATCGTCTGTTGCAAGTAGTGGACAAGCATACTACAATCCATGAGGCTTTTCGCATTGCGGATGATGTCCTACGACAAGGGGTACAAGGAATTTCTGATTTAATTGCAGTTCCCGGTCTGATTAATTTAGATTTCGCCGATGTTAAAACCATCATGTCAAATACTGGGTCTGCCCTGATGGGCATAGGTCAGGCAACTGGGGAAAACCGTGCAGCGGATGCTGCTCGTAAAGCAATTTCTAGTCCACTGTTGGAAACTTCAATTGAGGGAGCTAAAGGAGTGCTGCTTAACATTACTGGCGGAACTAATTTGACCCTTTTTGAAGTGAACGAAGCTGCGGGAATTATCGCAGAAGCTGCTGATCCTGAAGCAAATATTATTTTTGGTGCGGTTATTGATGAAAACCTCAAGGAAGAAATCAGAGTTACCGTCATCGCCACCGGCTTTGATCAGCACTGGGCTGGTTTTGGTCTTGCCCCGGGGAAAGCTCAGGAAAACATTATCAAACCGGTCACTGCGGAAGTGGATATTGATATTCCAGAGTTCTTAAGGCGCCGGCGTTAACAGTATCAACACAAACAACGTATAGTAAATCTTTAATGCTTAAGATCATGCAAGAGAATTAAAGCATCGTTTAAAAGTCTCTGTCGAGAGACTTTTTGAACTTTTTAGGGTTAGAAATAGAGTTGGAACATAGAAAAAAAATAATGAGAGAGACTTTACTCAAAGTCTCTCTCATTATACTATAATAAATAGACATAAATAACCTAATTTTAATATGATGGAATAGGATTATTTTATCATAAAAATTATAAGGTTGTCAAGAAATTTTTGCCGGGAATAGACCAAGTGTCTATTCCCGGCAGGTTTATTATTTGCCTAATTACGCACTTCAACAGCAACTCTTCAGCTAAGGCCGCACATTCTGTCGACACATATTGCTCAGAGACGAAAACTTCCATCACTCGCACTTGTTCTCCTAAAAAATACCATTAAAGCTCACGGAAAGCGACAGGTTTTACTGCCTTCTTTAGATATAATTTTGGGAGAAGCGTATGGAAAGGATGCACCTGATGGGCGTTGTAGAGACTTATCTTGATCTGGATATTCTCATTAACGGAGGGATGGACGCTCTTATTCTCACTCTTACCTGTCGGCTTATTCGCCTACCGGTCCGACCAAGCCGAATCCTAGCCGGAGTTATTCTCGGCGAAATCCCAGTGCTTTTAGCCTGTTACTCCCCTCCGCAGTGGACTACGTTGAGCAAAGTGGTTATTCCATTTCTTATGGTTGGAGTAGCTTTCCCAGTACGAAGACTTAAGATTTTTTTCAAAGCATTGGTTGGTTTTTGGCTTCTTTCAGCAGGACTTGGCGGATTTGTGTATGCCTTATGGGGGTGGGTGCAATTTGATAATGAATTAGGCGGTGGCCTCTGTTCATTGGCTTTAAACAATCTTTGGGTACTTCCTTTGGTTGCAGCTATGTGGTGGTTATTACAGCATCTCTGGCAGCGATGGCAAGAAAGAAACTCAGTGTTGGAGCAAATCATTTACGATTTGGAAATTGATTTTGGCGGTCAAGAAGGTGAGGTGCTTTGCATTAAAGCGTTGCTGGATACAGGGAATCATTTGCGAGATCCCTTGACTGGGTTCCCTGTTATTCTTTTGGAAGAAGAGGTTGCTGCCAGTGCGATGCCAGATAATGTTCGATCGTTTCTAACTATCCCTTGGAAAGACTACGCAGATCCTTGGCCGTTATTATGGAAAGTCAATCCCAGTTTAGTAAAACACCTCGTTTTCATCCCTTTTCAAGCAATTGAACGTCAGAGCTGGCTGCTTGGGATAAGACCTGAGCGCGTAACGTGTTTTGACAATAAAGGATCTCGACAAATCCAGGCAACGGTGGCACTCGTTAAGCAAGTGCTAAGTTCAGAGGGTGAATATCAGGCGTTACTACACCCGGAACATGTGCAGAAAGGTGGAGATTGATCAATGAAGTGGTGGAGTAATGTTCAAGATAAGGCAAGGCGTCTATGGCTCATGCTTCTTCAGAAAATCCGGGGAGTTAGTGGTATTTATTATGTTGGAAGCAGTGAAGCGCTCCCGCCACCACTTAACTCAGATGAAGAGGGTGTCCTCTTGGCGCGCCTGGAAATGGGAGATCTGTCCATTCGAGATATTTTGATCGAACGAAACTTGCGCCTAGTGGTGTACATTGCTCGGAAATTCGAAAATACTGGCATAGGGATTGAGGATCTTGTGTCTATTGGTACAATTGGATTGATTAAAGCAGTAAATACGTTTGATCCCCAGAAAAAAATTAAACTGGCCACCTACGCTTCTCGGTGTATAGAAAATGAAATTTTAATGTATCTTAGACGGAATAATAAAACTCGTTCAGAAGTATCGTTTGATGAACCTTTAAACATCGACTGGGATGGAAATGAATTACTCTTATCGGATGTATTGGGTACGGAAAATGATATTATCTCTAAGCCGATTGAAGAACAGGTAGACCGGCAACTGTTGCATTTAGCAATGGGGAGGCTGACAAACCGGGAAAAGGTAATTATGGAATTAAGGTTTGGGTTGGATAACGGAGTGGAAAAAACACAAAAAGAAGTAGCAGATCGACTGGGAATTTCACAGTCCTACATTTCGAGGCTCGAAAAAAGGATTATTCGCAGATTACGTAAAGAATTTTGTCGACTGGAATAACCTAAACTGTGTTCGGGCATACTTCCCAACAGAATTGGCTGGGGAGGTGCTCGTGGTTTGGCATTAAATAAAGTTGAGATTTGTGGAGTGAACACCTCAAAGTTGCCTGTTTTATCCAGCGTGAAAATGAAAGAGTTGTTTGTGATTTATCAAGCTGGAGATCGCAGCGCTCGGGACAAACTTATCCATGGAAATCTTCGTCTTGTTCTCAGTGTGATTCAGCGGTTTACGAATCGTGGAGAATATGTGGATGACCTTTTCCAAGTAGGATGTATCGGATTGATGAAGGCTATTGACAATTTCGATCTTGGACAAAACGTTAAATTCTCCACATATGCTGTTCCCATGATCATTGGGGAAATACGTCGTTATCTAAGAGACAATAATCCGATACGAGTGAGTCGGTCGCTGAGGGATATCGCCTATAAGGCTCTCCAGGTGAGAGATCAGCTGGTCTGTGAATGTTCACGAGAACCAACCGTTACAGAGATTGCTGATAAACTGACTCTTCCACGCGAAGAAGTGATTTTTGCCTTAGACGCTATTCAAGAACCGATTTCTTTATTTGAACCAATTTATCATGACGGAGGAGATCCTATTTTTGTCATGGATCAAATTGGAGATGATAAGCAGTCTGATAAAGGGTGGATTGAAGGGCTGGCTGTGCGAGAAGCTTTACGGCGTTTGAGTGAACGGGAAAAACTTATTTTGTCTTTGCGGTTTTTTGATGGCAAGACTCAGATGGAAGTTGCTGATGAAATTGGAATCTCTCAAGCTCAGGTATCCCGTCTTGAGAAAGCCGCCATGCAACACATGCGTAAATATGTGTGAACTGTAGGCTATTTTTAGTCTCTCCCTCATATGATGACCTAGAGGAAACTTACTTATGATCATGTTTCAATATTCTTCATAAGTCATAGTTGCACTTATATCGGGGCTATAAGCGATATTCGACTTCGAACATCGAACCTCGAACCCCGAACATCGATTAGGGGGGCTAACAATGCGGATTTCAGATTTGCGATTATTGGATGTCGTCAATGTTAAGGATGGACGACGATTAGGGCCAATTAAAGACCTTGATTTGGATCTCGAACGAGGCGTTGTCATAGGAATTATTGTGCCAGGCCCCTCGCGAAATTGGGGGATTTTTGGCAACGGCAAGTCGGAGGATTATATTGTTCCGTGGGATCGTGTCAAAAAAATCGGAGTTGATGTCATCTTAGTTGATGCCAATGATCTGCCGGAATTCAATATGGAAAATGATGTCCGGAGGTAAAAGGTAGTAGAGGCACGATGTATCGTGCCTCTACTACCCTTTAGTTTGTTCTTAGAGAAATTAAATGGTATATTAAAAGGAAATCAAAGGAGTTAGAGGGATGAGCTGGATATGGCACAAAAGCGGAAGAATAGACTACCTGACCCTTCCCAAATGGCAAGCTGAAGGTATTGATGTAGGCTTCTCTACGCGTGTAGGTGGAGTCAGTCAAGCTCCCTATGATTCGCTCAATCTAGGACTTAATGTGGGAGATGATCATGCTGCAGTTCTAGAAAACAGGCAGCATTGGCTGGAGCAATGGGGGGTTCCCTTGTCAAGGGTCGCAGTGGGTGAACAGGTTCATGGTACGAAAGTGGTATGGGTCAATGAGGAAGATCGGGGCCGGGGGAGTCGCGAATTAGAGACGGCGATCCCTGCTGCGGATGGACTAGTGACGCAAGGTGCTGTTGGCTTGATGGGCTTTTTTGCGGATTGTGTCCCTCTTTTTTTCTATTATCCAGATCTTAAGGCGGTAGGAATTGCGCACGCCGGCTGGAAAGGAACGGCCCATAAGATTGGACAAAAAGTCATGGAGTGTTTTGAAAACGTTGGAGGGTGCACAGAAAATGCTTGGGTTGCGATCGGGCCCAGCATTGGTCCGTGTTGTTATGTAGTGGATGAACATGTAGCAGCGCAGTTTCGGTCAAACTACCACGAAACACCGTTCTTGCGTGCACAAGAGGATGGGCATTATCGTCTGGATTTATGGGAGGCTAACAAAACTCTACTCTTGGGGAACGGGGTTTGCCCGGAAAATATTGAGGAAGCTTTGACCTGTACTGCAGACAATCCTAAATGGTTCTTTTCACATCGACGTGATGGAGCTCGTACAGGGCGGATGACAGGATGGATTAGTATACGTGAGGCGTGAGGCGTGAGGCATGAAGCGCAATGCATAATGTACGAGAGGCGCGCGATATTCGAACCTTGCGTATCAAGCACCGAACATTGATTAGGAGGAGTTAGGTGGCAACGATTTTAGTAGTTGATGATGAGGAACCGATTTTAGAACTCCTCAGATTTAATTTAGAAAAAGAAGGGTATCAGGTTTGTGTAGCAAAGGATGGCCAGGAAGCCTTGGAACGTGTGGAAAAGGAACAACCCGATCTCCTCGTGCTTGATGTCATGCTACCGGGAATGGATGGCTTAGAGGTTTGTCGGATACTTCGCTTAAACCCAAGATTTCAGCAAATTCCTATCATTATGTTAACCGCTAAAGGTGAGGAGATTGACACGGTCTTGGGATTGGAGCTCGGGGCAGACGATTATATGACCAAGCCTTTCAGCCCACGGGAACTGTTAGCTCGAATTAAAGCTCGTTTGCGTCGTCTGAATGCGCAGGAAGAGGCGGTTGCTCAGATCATCCGAGGAGAGTTGCGGATTGACGTGACAGGGTTTCGAGTTCACGTTCGGGGAGAGGAAACTGAGCTAACCCCCAAAGAATTTGAACTTCTGCGCGTTTTTGCAACTCATCCAGGTAAGGTATATTCTCGTGACGAGCTTCTGGAACGAATTTGGGGATATGAATATGACGGAGATACTCGGACTGTTGACGTTCATGTGCGTCACCTGCGTTTGAAAGTGGAAAGGGATCCATCGAATCCCGAGTACATTGAGACATTGCGCGGGATTGGCTACCGTTTTAAAGGTTGACGATATGAGTATCAAATGGCGTTTGACCGGACTTTTTTTAGGAATGACGGGGCTTTCCCTACTGCTGTTCTGGGTAGGGGAGAGCGCCAGTTTAGGGCCTGCAGGGCAGCAGCAGCTTAATTTTGGCGTTGTGTCCCTTGCCCTGTGTTTTCCTGTAGGTGCCGTTTATTTCTACTCCAGCCAACTATCTCGTCGGCTGGAAAAACTTCACGTTACTACCCAGCGGATTGCTAGGGGAGATTTTGAGTGCATTGATTTTTCGGATTCAACGGATGAAATCGGAGAATTTACAGCGGAACTGAATAGCCTTTCACGTCACGTCGAGATGATTGTACAAAAGGGAACACAGGAAGCGCAGAAAATGGAAGCTATTTTGGCTGGGATGCAAGAAGGGGTTGTGGCCGTTGATCACGTTGGCCGAGTTGTTTTAGTAAATGCTGCGGCTGAGAAGATTTTCGAACGACAGGGAGAGGTCAAAGAATTGGAATACCTGTTGGAACTGACCTGTGATTCGGAATTGGAGCATTTAATCCGCAAGGTGCTTTCAGGGCAGCCTTCAGCTACGAGGGAAGCAACTATTGGACAAAGGAAAGTGCAAAGTCAGATTAACCCTATCTCAAGTGAGAAAGGTCAGCCAAGGGGCGCGGTCATTGTGATTCATGATGTGACTGAGTTGCGGAGACTTGAACAAATGCGGACAGAATTTGTCGCTAATGTTTCTCATGAATTAAGAACGCCACTGACCTCCATTAAAGGGTTTGTAGAAACACTTTTAGACGGAGCAGCAGATGATCCCACCTTACGCGATCGATTTCTAAAGATTATTCAAGCGGAAACCTTGCGTTTGCAGCGCCTTATTGAAGACCTGCTGACCTTATCCCATATTGAAAGACGAGAAAATCGGGTTGAAGTGAATTTCGGCAAAGTAAGCTTTGTTCAGGAAGCTTATGAAAAAGTTAAACCAGTGATTCAAAGTTTTGCTCAAACTAAAGGAATTAAGGTTGAAGTTGACCTTCCCGAAAATTTGCCATTGCTTTTAATTGGAGAAGATCTCCTGAGTCAACTTCTCCTGAATTTGTTAGAGAATGCGGTAAAATATACAGCAGAGGGATGTGTCTGGCTGCACGCGCAAGTAGGTCGGGAATACATTCACCTTGAATTTGGAGATACGGGTTGTGGCATCCCGGAGGAAATTCTGCCTCGAATCTTTGAGCGTTTCTATCGGGTGGACAAGGCCCGTTCGCGAGAACAAGGTGGAACTGGGCTGGGGCTAAGTATTGTGAAACATATAGTGGAAGGTATTGGTGGCGAAATTAGCGTCACTTCTCAACTAGGAGTTGGAACTGTCTTTACTTGTAATTTGCCACGAGCTTAATCGTGGTTCGATGTTCGTGGTTCGAACAACGAACCACGAACAGGAGGGTAAAATGGCGGGAAAAAGAAGAAAATCAATTTATTGGTTTTGGGGTATTCTGCTCATCGTTCTGGCAGGAGGAATTTTGTGGTTCTATCGTTTTAATTTAAGTACTATGCAAATAAAGTTTGCAGTGGCCCAGACCGGAACAATTATCCATGAACGTAAAGTCGCAGCAACGTTTGCGAATGAAGAAGTCCCTTTATCGGCTCCATCCTCGGGAAAGCTTCAATTTGTGGGTGAAGATGGGCAGCGCTTCAGGCGCGGGGAGACGGTGGCAACCGTTCAACCGGAAGGTGTAGCGCCTGGAACGAAACAGGAGTATGCTGCAAATGAAATAATTTCAGCAGGGGTGGGCGGACTGTTTTTTCGCCAAAGCGATGGTTTAGAATCTATTATGACGAGTGAAAACCTAGCTTCGATGGATTTAGATAAATTATTAGCCCAAACAGCCAATGTGAAGACTGCGGGCGCGACGGTCCAAACGGGAGAGGTTGTGGGAAAGATAGTGAATAACCTCATCCCGACTCAAGCCTTTCTGGAACTGCCGACGATCGATGGGCTTGAAGTTGGAAAAACACTGCGTTTAACTGTGGGAAGTCAAACTGCTAGTGTTAAGATTTTGCGTAAATCAGATCAACCTAAGGGAGTTGTTGTTCAGTTCCCATATTATGTTGACGGATCAGCTGTCCAAAGGCGTCAAGAAGTGGAATGGATCTATCTCCCTTCGACCAGTGGGGTTCTCGTTCCGAGGAGCGCACTGTGGACGCAAGGGGAGGAGGTAGGAATCTTTCTTTGGAGTGACGGAGTTGTGCACTTTAAAAAGGTAAAAATCCTTGACCAAGACGATAATCAAGTCTGCATTGAAGATTTGCCAAGTGGTATTCCTGTCGTGATAACGCCCCGTGCTGGATTGGAAGGGTCAGTGGCCGATGTAAAAAATATTTAGGATTGGGCTTCATAAGCAGGAAACGACGAAAGGGCGTAGAATTTAGTGCGAAGGAGATATTCTGAATGTTGGCAAATGTGGGTATCGAACAAAACTTAGTTGAGGTTCGTCAACGGATAGCTCAAGCTGCAGCACGGGGTAAAAGGGATCCAAGTACCATCCGATTATTGGCCGTCTCTAAGACCCAACCTATTTCAAGCTTAGAAGAAGCTTATCAAGCAGGACAACGGGCTTTTGCAGAAAATCGTGTTCAAGAATGGTTGGAGAAAGCTCCTGCCCTTCCAAACGATTGTGAATGGCACTTGGTGGGAAAGCTGCAGACCAACAAAGTAAAGTATTTGGATCAAAGAATTTTTATGATTCATTCACTTGATCGGTTCTCACTCTTAGAGAAACTTAATGAACAAGGTGAACGGCGTCAGCTGGTCTGGACAACGCTTGTCCAAGTAAATGTCGCTCGTGACCCAGCCAAGGCAGGACTCATGCCAGAGGAAATACCAGACTTTTTAAATTCTATTGGGGATTATCCCTATGTCCACGTTCAAGGATTTATGACCATCGGAGCGTTGGAGGCCAGCAAAGCGGAAACACAAGGATTTTTCCGGCAACTTCGGGTACTGCGTGATACGTTGCAATCCCAAACCTGGTCTGGAGTAGATTTACGCGAGCTTTCGATGGGGATGAGTCAAGATTTTGAACTGGCCATTGAAGAGGGGGCAACTCTTGTTCGAGTAGGACGCCGGATTTTCGGAGAACGTGGATAATGAACCTGGAAAGGGAGGGAATATAAATGGCGAAATTAATTGACAAAGTGATTGGAATTATGGGGTTTGCCGACGAGGAACAAGAGGACGATGTATCGGAAGAAAATGACAGAGAAAAAGACGCACCGGAAGAGGTGCGAACTAGCCGGAAAAATGCCCAGGTTGTGAGTATTCACACTCAAAAGCAAATGCGTGTGGTTGTGATGGAACCGAATTCCTTTGAAGAAGCCCAAAACATTGCCGATCAGTTGAAATCTCGTCGACCGGTTATTGTTAACCTTGAGAATGCGGAAAAGATGTTAGCCAAACGTATTGTGGATTTTATCAGTGGAACAACCTATGCGTTAAATGGCAATATGCAAAAAGTAGGAAATGGAATCTTCCTATTTGTGCCAAATAACGTCGATATTTCTGGTGAGATGCGCGACGAATTGAAAGATAAGGGACTGTTTTGGCCGAGTTCAAGATAAGGAGGGATTTCTTATTTTAGTAATCCAAGTAATTGATAAAGTAATTACGATCCTTATTTATGCGATTGTGATTCGAGCTTTGCTTTCTTTTGTACCCAACCTGACATCTTCCAATAATAAGCTGGTAAGCCTTCTTTATGACGTGACAGATCCAATCCTTAAGCCTTTCCAACGTTTTCAAATTGGCGGAGCTGCAATGCCCGTTGATTTTTCTCCGATGATTGCTATCATCGTGTTGGAACTTATTCGAACTGTAATCTGGAGGCTTTTCTGAGAGAATGAAACATCGGGCAGATCGCAGTGGGCTGGGATTTTGGAGTGAGAAAGAAGTGCGTTTACAAGCGGCCCATCTTTTAGACCAAGTGGATGGGGTGCTGAATGAGGAGTCTAAACAAGTTACTCCTTTTTTAAGTTTTGCTATGCGGGAGTGGGTTGAAGCTGTTCTGAGAAAGGAACAGCTTGCGCTTCTAGCTGAAGGCGGGTTTTTAGAGGCAGAACGGGTTCGAATTATTATAGGTACCCGGGAAGAAACCTTAGATGCTAAAGATGCCGACATTTTGCTACTCTGGGTGCGTCCAACGGATGCGCGTGCTCAACTTGAACATCGGCAGATCTTAGGAGCCCTTATGAGTTTGGGTTTTAAGCGGGATGTCTTGGGGGATATTCAGGCAGGTCAGGGGGGCTTTTATATCGCAACTACAGCCGAAATTGCTCCGTTTCTATTAGATCATTGGACACAGGCTGGGCGTGAAAAAATTGAAGTTTCGCTTTTTGAAGCAAAACCAGATGTCTATCCTGATCTGGGTGAAGAACGTCGGATCACAGTAAATTCCTCACGGTTAGATGCGGTGATTGCCAATGCGTTTGAAGTTGCAAGGTCTAGCGCGCAGGAGTGGATTACGCAAGGTAGGGTAAGACGAGCTGGCCTTGTGGTGAGCAAAGCGGAAGCAGAAGTGCAGCCCGGCGATATGATTTCTTGTCGGGGGCAGGGACGTATAAGGCTTTTGGAATGTTCCCAGACCCGCAAAGAACGTACAGCTTGGAAAATCGTACTTTTTCGATCACAACGGCATTAGGAGGGAATAAAATGCAGATGACGCCTCTTGATATTCGCAATAAAACATTTCGCAAAGGGGTACGGGGTTATCAATGCCAAGAAGTAGATAAGTTTCTCGAAAACGTGAGTCAAGAATTTGAATCCGCTTATTCTGAGAATTTTGAATTGCGTGAAAAAGCAAAGGGATTGGAAGCGGAAATTAGTCATTATCGTCAGTTAGAGACTACTTTGCAACAGACATTGGTTTTGGCCCAGCAGACAGCAGAAGAAGTTAAGCAAGCGGCGCGCCATGAGGCCGAACTCCTGCTGAGAGAAGCCGAGCATGAAAAGCAAAGCAAGGTGTCTGAAGCTCAGAAAAAGTGGGAAGAAATTCATGAAGAGATACAAGGACTTTCGCGGAAGCGTGATTTACTAAGGACTCAACTAAAGTCTTTTCTGCTTGCCCACTTGGATTTGGCAAATTTGCAGGGACAAAATGAAGGCATAGCTTAATAGGCTTAGAGTTTCAGTTGTTGCGAATCAGCTGGGTTTCGTGTAAAATGGTCTATAGATAACTTTGAAGGAGAAGGATTGTCACCAATGAATAGAATAATTTGTGAGATATCTCCCGACTTTCTCATTCAAGGATTTGGATTGCATCAGGATGAGAATCAGATTTATATTGGCAAAGTAGGGCGCCAAGAGGTCCAGCTTTTATCTTCCGTTGACGATTTGCAGTCAGATAACAAGAACATTAAGATTTTTAGTGTGGGGTTTGCCGAAGTGAGCCATAATTTTCGCCCCGGAGATGTATTGATGACCGGGAGTGATGATTTGCTTGATCGTGCGTTTCAAGTTATGGATAATATTGAACAACGCTGTGTTGTTGTTAGTTTAATGCCCTCGCAAGATTCAACGCATTTATACCTTTCTAAGGAAAACATGGATCCATTTGTTCAGGAATGGAAGAGTCGTAAAATTTCTTTTCTATGTCTGTGGATGGTGGACCCGATTGAGTCGGAAGGGCAAGCAAAACTTGTCACTATCCTGCGTAAAGTTATCTTAAAGGATTAAATCTATTTTTTATAAAATTGGATTAGGCAGAGCATATGAAAAAGGCGGTCCTTGTGAAAGTCAGTTGACTAAATGAGGGAAAATGCTTAGTATAGAGTAAATACTAAATATCGGATGATACTAGCGGGAGAGATCTGGGAAACCCAGACGCCGAAGGAGAAAATCCCTTGAAATTGCTTTTCGAGGGGGGAAACTCTCAGGCAAAAGTACTGCTAGAAGACGGTACTCTGGAGAGTTTCTCTAAATAGAGAACACCAAAGGGGAAGCCGGAGACGGCGAATCTCTCAGGTTCAAGGACAGAGAAGGTGCGATGACGCATTTTCTCTGTCCTTTTTTATTTTATTGACCAACGATATATCGTTTAAACGGCATTAGACAGAGTGACTATGGATGACAGAACGAAGGATGTGGCAATATGGTTGAACTAAAACGGACCCCACTTTATGAGGAACATCAGGCTGCAAAGGCTAAACTAATTGACTTTGGAGGGTGGGAAATGCCTGTACAGTATGCTGGCGTGATTGAAGAACACCAGACGGTCCGGACAAAAGCAGGGCTTTTTGATGTTTCACATATGGGAGAAATTGATGTCCGCGGTAAAGAAGCCTTGGAATTTGTCCAAATGCTGATTACGAATGATGTGAGTAAACTGGAGGATGGTAAAATTCTTTATTCTCCTATGTGTTACCCTGACGGCGGGATCATCGACGATTTGCTCGTTTATCGCTATGATTCAAGACGTTTTTTGATCGTTGTAAATGCTTCTAACACAGCCAAAGATTACACCTGGATGCTTGAGCAGGCTAAAAACTTTGACGTAGATATCGATAACGTAACAGATGAGTATGCGCAACTTGCTTTGCAAGGACCTCGTGCCGAAACAGTTTTGCAGCGTATTTCCAATCTCAATCTGTCTGAAATTAACTATTACACGTTTGCACACGGAGAAATTGACGGCGTACAATGTCTTATCTCTCGCACGGGTTATACAGGAGAAGACGGGTTTGAAATCTATGTTTCTCCTAAGTATGCACGGCAATTATGGCGAAAAATTTTAGAAATTGGTGCACCGGAAGGTGTAGAACCGATCGGCTTAGGTGCCCGAGATACGTTGCGGTTTGAGGCTCGTCTTCCTTTGTATGGCAATGAGTTAGGCGCGGGAATTTCTCCGTTAGAAGCAGGATTGGGCTTATATGTAAAATTAGATAAAACTGCTTTTATTGGTAGAGATGCACTTCGAGCCCAAAAAAAGCAAGGAATACCACGTAAGCTCGTAGGTCTTGAAATGATCGGGCGGGGCATTGCGCGCTCTCATTATCCTCTGCAAAAGCATGGTGAAGAGATCGGATTCGTCACCTCAGGCTCTTTCTCTCCGACGCTTAATAAAAATATTGCTTTAGGACTTATTCGAGCGGATCAGATCGCTCAAGGTGACGTCTTAGACGTGCTGATTCGAGGGAAAAACGTGCCAGCCAAGGTGATCCCTACTTTGTTTTATAAACGCAAGGATTCTTTTTCTAGCTAATGCGGGTAACTGTCAAGGCAGACAAACAAAACTTAAAGGCTTCACTATGAATTGAGGACGGTGTCTGAGCAGCGTGGATGTTTCGAAATTCCCAAGGGTAAGATAACTTAAAGAGATTAGGAGGATGATTACATGAACCCAGTAGAATTGATGTATAACAAAAACCATGAGTATGCCAAGGTCGAGGGAAATATCGTGACATTAGGAATTACGGATCATGCCCAAGCAAGTCTTGGGGATGTTGTGTTTGTGGAGCTACCTGATGAAGGTGCGATGGTGACGGGTGGAACATCCTATGGTACGGTGGAATCGGTGAAAGCTGTCTCAGATATTTCAGCTTCGATCAGTGGCAAAGTCGTTGAAGTAAATACTCTGGTTATGGATAAGCCAGAGTTACTGAACAGTGATCCTTATGGGGAAGGCTGGCTGATTAAGGTTGCAGTAGATGATCTATCCGCTCTCGAAAACATGATGACGTTTGCTGAGTATGAAACGTTTTTGTCAGAGGAGGAACATTAAAATGAACTTTGTACCGAATACGGACAGCCAACAGGAACGGCTCTTAGCCCGTATCGGGGTTAAGTCTGTAGCGGATCTCTTTGCGGATATACCGGAAGAAGTCCGTTTGAAACGTCCTCTCGCTATTGGGGGGGGGATGGCGGAGCAGGAATTGGTCAAACACGTCCAAGGTTTGGCAAATAAAAACAAAACGGTGGAGGAATACAGTTCTTACCTTGGGGCAGGTGCTTATGAACATTTTATACCGAGTTTTGTAGACCAGTTGTTACTGCGTTCTGAATTTTACACCGCTTATACACCATACCAACCGGAAATTAGTCAGGGGACGCTTCAGGCGATTTATGAATATCAGACATTAGTTTGTGAGTTAACAGGGATGGATGCGGCTAATGCATCGCTGTATGAAGGGGCTTCTGCTTTAGCGGAAGCCGCCCTTATGAGTTGCGATGTGACACGGCGGAAAAAAGTACTCGTATTACAAACGGTACATCCAGAATACCGCGAAGTCCTGCAGACTTATCTGCCACCACGGGGCATAGACCTGGCCGAAATCCCCTCCAAAGATGGCGTGGCAGATTTCTCGGCCCTTGAAGCGGCTCTACAAGAGGATATTGCAGGGGTGCTTGTTCAAAGTCCTAATTTTTTTGGAAGTATCGAAAAGGCTGAAGAAATCGCACAGCGTGTGCATGCTAAAGGGGCTTTGGTGGTTATGGTGGTCAATCCCATTTCTTTGGGACTGCTAAAATCTCCAGGAGAAACTGGAGCAGATATTGTGGTTGGCGAGGGGCAAGCTCTTGGTAATCCTCTAAATTTCGGAGGCCCTTATCTGGGATTTTTGGCTACTAGGGATAAATTTGTCCGGCGGATGCCAGGGCGGATTGTTGGTGTTGCCGCGGATAAGAACGAGAGAAAGGGATATGTTCTAACCCTTCAGGCTCGCGAGCAACATATTCGGCGGGAAAAAGCCACGTCCAATATATGTTCCAATGAGGCGCTCTGTGCGTTGGCTTTTACTATGCATTTGAGTGCACTGGGGAAAAAGGGAATTCGAGAGTTAGCATATCTGAATTTGCAGAACGCTCACTATGCCGCGCGAGAGATAGCCAAAATTCCAGGGATGAGTTTGGCCTTCTCAGGGCCATTTTTCCATGAATTTGTCGTTGAAACAAGGATCGAACCAGCAAAAGTAAATACTTTGCTTCTGAAAAATAAAATTATTGGGGGACTTAATCTGGCTCGTTTTTATCCGGAGCTCGATCATCACCTCCTCTTCTGTGTGACTGAGACCAAGCGTAAAGCAGACATCGACCGACTTGTGGCCAGATTGGAGGAAATCCAATGAAAGTATTAGAACCACTTGTTTTTGAACTCAGCGCCGCTGGAAGAAGTTCGGCCAGCTTACCTGCTTGTGATGTACCGCAAGTTCCAGTTGAGACACTTATCCCGAACTATTTGTTAAGGCAGAAGGAACCCCAACTTCCGGAGCTTTCGGAAGTGGACCTCGTGCGTCACTTTACACGACTATCGAGCTTCAATTACGGTTTGGACACGGGATTTTATCCACTGGGGTCTTGCACTATGAAATACAACCCGAAGGTCAATGAAAGACTGGCCCGTCTTCCTGGTTTTACAGCTCTTCATCCCTATCAGCCTGAGTCTTTGACCCAAGGGGCTCTGCAGCTCATGGTGGAACTTCAAGAAGATTTCTGTGAACTAATGGGAATGGAGAGCTTTACTCTCCAGCCTGCTGCTGGTGCCCACGGGGAAATGACGGGGATGTTAATCATTAAAGCCTATCATGAGCATCGTCGAGATAATAAACGCACAAAAGTGATTGTTCCAGATTCAGCCCATGGAACGAATCCCGCGACAGCAGCGATGGTAGGATATGAAATTATTCAGGTTCCTTCCAATCAGCGTGGGGGAGTTGATCTTGAGGCGTTGAAAAAAGTCGCTAATGATGAAGTTGCTGCTCTCATGTTGACGAATCCCAACACGGTGGGTCTCTTTGATGAAAATATCTTGGAAATTACAAAGTTGATTCATGATGTGGGAGGGTTATTGTATTATGACGGGGCCAATACCAATGCGATTATGGGTATTGTTCGTCCGGGAGATATGGGTTTTGATGTTGTTCATCTAAATTTACACAAGACGTTCTCTACGCCCCATGGTGGTGGAGGGCCAGGAGCTGGTCCAGTTGGGGTCAAGGGATTTCTGGCGCCTTTTCTCCCTAAGCCTCTGGTGACTCGTAGAGATGATGGGACATTTACGTTTGAGGAGGACTTACCACTTTCTATCGGCCGAGTGCGCTCGTTTTATGCGAACTTTTCGGTACTTGTTAAAGCTTATGCTTATCTTCGCAGCCTTGGAGGGCAAGGGTTAAAGGCGGCTTCAGAAAATGCCGTTTTGAACGCAAACTACTTAATGAGTATCCTCAAAGAACATTATTTTCTGCCCTTTGATCGCGTCTGTAAACACGAATTTGTCATAACCTCGAAAAATTTAAAATCTACAGGAGTACATACCTTGGATATCGCCAAGCGCCTGTTGGACTATGGCTATCATCCACCGACCATCTATTTCCCGATGATCGTTGAAGAGGCCATGATGATTGAGCCAACAGAAACTGAAAGCGTTGAAACGCTTGATAAATTTGCGCAGGTACTTATACAGATCGCGGAGGAAGCTCGAAGCCAACCAGATCTCGTTAAGGATGCACCACATTCCACATTAGTGACGCGGTTGGATGAAGTAGGCGCGTCGCGGAAGCCGACTCTGCGTTGGCGAAAAAAGCTGCAATGATGCTGTTTATTAAGTGCATTGAATAAGTTGAAACGCCGTTCGTTATTGAACGGCGTTTTTCTAGATAATAATAACTCTATTCTTTTGAACTGCTTGCAGGATTTTTCGAGGAAAAAGTTGAATGTGTAACTTAAGGTAAGGTAAAATACAAATTCTTTCGCTTGCAAAAATAGTATAACACTATAGATTGGGATGGGGGTGTTCGCATACAGATTGAAGTATTACCTAATGCTGGTTCGCCGCTACTACCTTACCTGGAAGATAAATTAGTCATCGTGATTGATGTTTTAAGAGCTACAAGCACCATGGTAACTGCTTTGGCTAATGGGTGTCAGGCCATTATTCCTGTGCTGACACCGGAAGAGGCATTAGAAAGGCGGTTAACTCTTCCGGGATCTTTATTGGGAGGGGAACGCGATGCGTTGCCAATGGAAGGGTTTGACCTCGGTAATTCTCCCTTCGATTATGTCCCGGAAAAGGTGGGGGGCAAGCGGGTTATTATGACAACGACGAATGGCACGCGGGCCATTCGAGATGCGATCGCTGCGCCTATGATCTGGATGGCTTCTTTTCTAAACATGCAGAGCATCGTTTTAGCTCTCTCTAGGCAATTTGAAACTAACCGTAGATTTCAAGGAATTGTGGTGTTTTGCGCGGGGACAGAAGAACGTTTTGACCTTCCGGACACACTTTGCGCGGGAATGCTTATTGATGCCTTGGGGCCAAATGTTGTTCTCAATGATTTGGGCGAAGCCGCACGTATGTTATATCACAGTTCAGAGGATCATCTGATGGAGAAAATTCGTGATTCAGCTCATGGAAAGAAACTCATTTCTTTGGGGTTTGAACGAGACTTGATTTATTGCACTACCCGCAATATTTTGCCGATTATTCCGGTCTTTGAAGAGGGCGAAATAATCTGGCAGACAAAGGGATGAAGGTTGTTAGAACCATAGAATATATTAAAACAAGTGTTTAGAGCCGATCTCAAAGCCGGGAAATATTTCCTGGCTTTTTGGATATTAGACTCCCATGCCGCTACGAGGCATCTTTGAATGTTGGAAAATAGTGTTTTTTTTGGCAGAAATATTAATTTAATTCAGGTGTAGACATCAGTGCAACTAATGTTTATACAGCGTCTGAGACTTGGTATAAGCCAAGTCCTTTATGAAATCGAAATCACAGTGTAAATTTGGCATCTGATGGGAACACTGAATTTGATGTTTTAACATGAGGTGAATAATGTGACTGTTTTTGAGGATAAAGATAAATCAGCATTACTCTCTTCGACGAACGAAGACGATGCCAATCCTTTGGAAGTACAGGAGTGTGCCTACTTAAGACATCAAGTCACATTATTGGCGAAGGCTCTTGAAACAATGAGATTGGCAGATTACATAGCCTATCTGAATAGTCCAAAAAGACTTCTATGGTTAAATTTTCTTGTTGGTCTTGCGCGAGGACTAGGAACTGCACTGGGAGCGGGACTTCTCGCAGGAGTGGCCTATTTCCTGTTAAAACGTATCGTCATCCTTAATTTGCCGGTTATTGGGGGGTTTATTGCAGAACTGAGTAAGTACATTCATCAGCCATAGGTAAGTAGATAAGTATAGGAGGCAGAGTTTGATGGAAGAACAAACGCGTTATAGTAAACTGATCGAAACGCTCCGTGAAGAGAGAAACGTTTCGCTGGAAACCGCAACAGAGCTTTTTACTGAAGATATGCGAGAGTCGTTAGGCGAATTGTCGCTCATAGACAATCATCCGGCAGATATTGCAACTGAGGTTTATGAGCGGTCTCGAGATGTAGCCCAACATGATCGGTTACTCCATAGAGTTGAAGCAATTGATGTTGCTTTAGTTCGGTTTGACCAAGGGAAATACGGTATTTGCGAACACTGTGGTCATGAAATCCCGTTAGAACGACTTGAGGCCTTGCCCTACACTACCGTATGTACAGAATGTAGTCGCGAGGAAGAGAAGGAAGAGCAACACTCATTACATCGTGAACCAGTCGAGAACGAACTTCTGAATCGCCTCTTTTCTAGGACTAGCAAGACTGGCACAGATCAAGTAGGGTTTGATGACGAAGATGCTTGGCAGGCTGTGGCGCGTTATGGTACCTCGGATACCGCCCAAGATTTGGGGACAAACCGAGATGTCGCGAACCCGAATGATGTCTATGAAGATGCCGATGAAGTCATTGGAGCGGTTCAATATATTGAAACTATTGAGACGGAGAGGGAAGAGTGGGGAAATACAATACATTATAGCAAAGAGCACGGACGGACCTAGGTGAAAGTGTCTTAGCCCATTTGCACACGTGGGATTGCTAAAAATGATCATAACGTTTTAATAGAATATTAAGAATATTTAGAATAACGGCACTTTTAGGGCATTTTTTTGATTGATATATCCGTGCTACTAGGTGTATAATACGTTTAAGAAAATAATGTAAGTGGAGGAAATGAATCATGTTTGAAAATCTGATTACAAAGTTAAAAGCTGATAAGAGAAAGCTTGTTTTTACAGAGGGATCAGACCCAAGGATTCTTGAGGCTGCCAGTCGCCTTCATAAGGATGGTATCCTCGCTCCTGTGCTTTTAGGCAATCCTGATGAAATAGCGGGCGCCGCAAAAGAGTGCGGTTGGCCGATAGACGGTATTGAAATTATCGATCCGCTGAATTATGCTGGTATCGATGCAATGGTTGCCCAAATGGTTGAACTGAGAAAAGGTAAAATGGATGAGATTACTTGTCGTGCTGCTCTGTCCAAGGCTAACTACTTTGGGACAATGCTTGTAAAAATGGGTTATGCTCACGGTCTTCTGGGTGGCGCTACCTATTCTACCGCTGATACAGTTCGTCCTGCCCTTCAGCTTGTCAAGACAAGGCCTGGCAATAAGATTGTATCAAGCTGCTTTATTATGCGTCGTTCTACCGCAAACGGCGACGAGAAGTATGTATTGGCTGACTGCGCTATTAACATTACCCCAAATGAAGATGAGCTTGTTGAAATCGCTGTTGAAACGGCCAGATCTGCAAAGGCTTTCTCTATTGAGCCAAAGGTTGCCATGCTTTCCTACAGCACACTGGGTTCTGGGAAGGGCGAATCAGTTGACAAGATGCATAATGCTACAGAGAAGCTAAAGGCAATGAACCTTGATTTTCCAGTGGACGGAGAGCTTCAGTTTGATGCTGCTTTCTCTCCTGAAGTTGCACAGATAAAGGCCTCTGGATCCCCTGTTGCAGGTCAAGCTAATACATTTATATTTCCTGATATTAACGCAGGTAACATTGGCTACAAGATTGCTCAGCGTCTGGGAGGCTTTGAGGCATTCGGTCCTATTCTACAGGGTCTGAACGCTCCTATCAATGACCTTTCAAGAGGGTGTAACGCAGAAGAAGTTTATAAGATGGCTATTATTACTGCTGTTCTTAAGTAAGGTTTAACCAACATCATTTACTTATAAATTGTTAAGATGAGTGAGATTCTCAAAGAATATATTGACCTTCAGGGTCTTCGTGACGTAATACGAAGACCCTTTTGTCGTTTCACCGTAGCAACCGGATGAACGAGCAATTTCTTTCCCGTCAAAATAATTTGCTCCAGTTCAAGCCTTGTGTTAAGATGAAGGAAAACTCTGGGGGGTTAGGAGTTTGCTGGTTTGGCTCACAATGATCGGGGTATGGATTATTGATCGCTTATTTAAAGTTTTGGTCCAAACGAACTTCATGCCGGGCGATACGCTGATAGTTATCCCCAAAGTATTGCATTTGACGTTTGTCCTAAATCCAGGCGCGGCATTTGGCCTCATGGCCGGTCGGACTTGGTTTTTTGTTGTTACGGCTCTTATAGTGGTAGGTGGGGTGATTTACAGCCAGTTTCGTATTCCACGCCGAGAAACTCTCACGCGTTTGGCGATCGGGATGATCGGTGGTGGTGCATTGGGAAACCTTTATGATCGCCTTGTGATCGGACGTGTGGTGGATTATCTCGATTTCCAGATTTGGCCCTATGTTTTTAATTTTGCCGATAGTATGATTGTCGTCGGAGTGGGGTTACTCATGCTCCACTTGTATCTGGAAGAAAAGGCTCAGGGTAAATCTCGAGCGGAGAAATAAGGTTTATAAAGGATACTTGCTTCAGATGGAGGTTTAAAATTCTATTGAAGTTTGGCTCAATAAAGCACGGATTAATTGAAGATTGACGAGGTTATATGAAAGTGGAAAAAGATATACATGATTCTGCCCAAGAGGATTTTGAATTTGACGGACAAGTTTCTGACGGGGAGAATCCTTTTTCGGACCCAATACTAGAGGCTGAAAAAGAAATTTTTGAACTTCCGGAAGGAATTCGCCTTGATGTTGGCGTGACTGATAGGCTGGGAAAGAGTCGATCTTTCGTGCAAGGACTCATAGCGCAAGAATGCATAAAAGTTAATGGTTTCCCTAAGAAAGCTAATTATAAGGTGCGCCAGGGTGATAAGATTGAAGTGGAGAGCCCTATTCTACGCGAGTCTACTACTGAACCAGAAAACATTCCGCTTCATATTTTGTATGAGGATGAGGATGTTTTGGTTGTTAATAAGCCCCAGGGGATGGTGGTTCACCCAGCTCCTGGGGCATGGACGGGGACCATGGTCAATGCTTTATTATTCCACTGTCACAATCTTTCAGGAATAAACGGGGTATTGCGTCCGGGGATAGTTCATCGTATTGATAAAGATACATCTGGGATTTTAGTGGTGGCCAAAAATGATATTGCTCATCAAGGACTTGCTGTTCAACTCAAGGAGCATACAATGGCGCGGAAGTATCTTGCGCTGGTTCACGGGGTAGTATTAGAGCCTTCTGGCACGGTTGACGCGCCTATCGGACGAGACCCTTCTGACCGAAAGAAAATGGCCGTCGTAATGCATCATTCTAAATCCGCAGTGACGCATTATACCGTATTAGAACGATTTTCTGATACCTCATATCTTGAAGTGCGTTTAGAGACAGGTCGAACGCATCAGATTCGCGTGCATATGGTTTATGTTAAGCATCCCGTTCTTGGGGATCCAGTATACGGACCGAAACGAAATAAATATGGGCTTAATAGGCAAATGCTGCATGCCGCACATTTGGGATTTGAACATCCGCGCAGTGGGATATGGCTGGAGTTTGATGCCCCTGTACCCAAAACGTTTGCGACACTCATTGAAAAATTGCGCAACGAATCTCATTGGAGATAATAGCTGAAGTGTTCCAGCCACGGGTTCCAAGGCTAGAACATATGTGGTATAAATCTTTCTGTAATAGCAATTTAATAAATACAAAAAAAGTCTTTTTGGATTACCAAAAAGACTTTTTTAGAAAAAAATATTTAGGTTGGAAAAAAATCGCAAATTTCAATAGTTTATGCCCTGCGAAGCACGGGGGGCTGGAGTGAGTCTTTGGCATAAATACCATATTATAGATAGCCTAAAATCTAGCTGTCAATACTCTACTTCAATCATTAAACATTAAACAAAAAACTGATTTTTTAACCACATGGTTGAGATGGAGATGAGGCACTGGCACTCTTTAGCTTACAAATCTCGCATACCTTCAAACCAAGAGCTTCATACAATTCCTCTTCCGGAACTTCAGCCCCACATTTCTCACATTTAGCCATATTAATCCCCTCCTTTTTCGTTATTAGAATAAAAAATATTTTTTATTTTCAATGCGCCTGGTTTAATACCCCCGACTTCCAGTCGGGACAGCTTCTAGCGTGGAGCAAGTAGTAGCAGTCTGTTAAACTATATTAAAGGGGTGACAGCTGCTATGGTAGATTACAAAAAAGGAAGCCAC
>JARLHV010000069.1 GCA_031292055.1 Desulfosporosinus sp. | reverse complement strand
CGCATAGGCCTGCCAGTTGGTGTTCGTATTAAAACTGACGGCTGTATTCCAGGCCAGATCCCAGTTTAGTCCTCCGAATCCTTGTGGGTTAAGAGGCAAGTGCCCTTGAACCAGAAGAAGTAGGAAGAGAGAGACTATACCCACAAAACTAAAAGCCAAAAGGGCTAGAGCATATTCCCACCAGTTCATTTCTTTGCCGCCGTCAATTCCACAGATGCGGTAAATAAGTCTTTCCAGAGGTCCCATCACCCTGTCCATCAAGGTCTTTTCACCTTGGTATACCTTGGCCATATACCCACTAAGCGGAATGGCCAAAGCGATGAGTACAACGAAGTAGAACCCTAATTGCATAAAATCGTTACTCGTCATTACAATTCCTCCGCTTTCATCAGTGTGTAACCAAGATATATGAGAAGGCCTAGGGCAACTATACCACCTAAGATCAAATCAGACATTTATCTTCCCTCCTTTTAATGACGTTATTGTCAACTATGCTTATTTGCTTTTTTTATCGTTAAAGTAGATTACCTTTACTTTATCTGGCAAATCACACCCTTGCCAATCCATTTCTTTGTGGTCATTAGGGGCAGGAGCAGTGCGTTGATAAACCTCTTCTAGGAACGCTAACATTTTATCGATGAGCATTTCCTTACCAGTAGCAATCCTAACCCTTTCTATGATCTCGAAAATGGCAAGTAATGAAACCCCTGCAATAATTCCCTCTAATAAGCAGTTTAGCATGATTTATCCTCCTTTGTCTTCCTGATTTGTCGGATTAATCAATTAAAACTACCATTTTTTGCTGTGCATAGTTTACCCTCCTCGCAAACCTGTTATCCTAAATGCACCCTTATTATAGAACTGTTGCCCATCAAAACAGTGTAAAATAAGCAGGGAAAACCATAAAGATAACGTAAAGATGCTTCAGACTAAATAGCAAAGAATCGGCTTAAAAAGCCGATTCTTTGCTATTTAGCAACATTGTGTTTCTCTTTCTTCCGTGGCTCACTTAAATGATAAGGAACACTGGCAATAACATAACTTTTATTGAAAAACAAGACCGATTTCAGAAGCAACCCGGATTGGTTATGCAGAAAATACTGCCACCATTTGTGGGTTATAAATTCCGGGATCAAAATCATAATAAGTTCATGAGATTCAGTGGATTTTTCGACCTCGTCCAGATAATCCAGGAGCGGAGATAACATGGAACGATAAGGACTATTAATCATCACTAACGTAGTCACTGGATAATATTTTTCCCATCTTGTTTTTAACCTTTGGGCTTTTTCATCATCTAATACTATATGCACTGCGGTAACGTCATTACTAATTGATAGAGCATACTCAATGGTATTCGCTACTACTCTGGTAAATGTAGCGACCGGTACAATAACTTTTATGTGCTCGGGATGTTCAAACGTATGATTATCATCTACCCTTAACATTTTAGCGATATCTACATAGTGTTTATGAATTTTTATTAATGTCAAAACGATCAGCGGTATTAAAACTATGACTATCCAAGCACCGTGAATAAACTTTGTAGTTCCTAAAATCAGCAGTACCATTCCACTTAGCATTGCCCCAAATCCGTTGACGATTATATTTGTTCGCCAGCCTTTTTCCCTTGACTTGAACCAGTGTACCACCATCCCCACTTGGGATAAAGTAAAGGACAGGAATACTCCTACAGCATACAGGGGAAGCAGATTATGTGTATCCCCATGGAAAACTATTAACAGGGTTGCCGAAAGTAACGATAAAGCAATAATACCGTTGGAAAAAACTAGTTTATCACCGCGAGCGGAAAACTGTCGTGGCACATAGCCATCTTTGGCAATGAGGCTAAATACTAAGGGGAAATCGTTATAACTAGTGTTTGCGGCAAGGATAAGAATAGCAGCCGTACTTGCCTGTAATAAATAGTAAAACCAGCCTCTTCCGGTCAAGAGACGAGCAATTTGTGATATGACTGTCTCATTGGCATTGGGCGTAACATGAAGAGTCTGGGCAATAAAAGTCACTCCACCAAAAAGAAAAACAATAATAATTCCCATAGCTAAGAGGGTCGTGGCAGCGTTACGAGAGCGAGGTTCTTTAAAATTAGGCACACCATTACTTATGGCTTCTACTCCGGTTAACGCTGTGCATCCTGAGGAAAACGCTCTGGCCAGAATCCAGAGAGTAAGATACGTTTGAGGGGCTGAACCCAAAACAGGGTTAATTGGCGCCGGGGGAATCGGTAACCCTAAGGTGTGTTTATAAATACCTATGGCAATTAAAGCAAGCAAGGTAAAAATAAAAATGTACGTGGGTAAAGTAAAGACAGTAGCCGCTTCTTTAATACCTCTAAGGTTAATAATCATTAACACTAAGACGCAAAACAAACTTATGCTTACCGTATGAGGGAGTAGACTGGGAAAAGCCGAAGTAATAGCGGCTACACCTGCCGCGACACTAACTGCGACCGTCAGGATGTAGTCAATAATTAGAGAAGACCCAGCCACCAACCCAGGGATTTGACCTAAATTATCTTTAGCCACAATATAGGCTCCTCCACCTGAAGGGTAGGCGGCAATGGTTTTGCGATAGGACAAGATCAGAGCAGCTAAAAGTACGAGAATCACTCCGGCGATAGGAAGCGAATAGGATAAGGCAAAAGCTCCCAGAGGTGCTAAGATCCAAAGTATTTCTTCCGTAGCATAGGCTACGGAGGATAGGGCATCGGAGGAATACACAGCTAAGGCTTTGATTTTAGTCAGTTTCTCGTGAACAAGCAATGAATTATGCATTGGTTTGCCAATTATAAGGTTTTTAAGACGAAACATTTTGATCCCCTTTCATATTTCGGACGAAGTTTGCCGAAAATTCTGCTCAGCTTGAATTCCTGGTCACTTTCGAAATCTTCCTCTATCTTGCCCACTACTCAACTTCTTACTTTAAAACAGACTTATTATAGATCCATAACAGATAAAATTTACATAAAGAAAAAGCTCAATCGCATAAAGAAAACATAAAGATTTTTAAAAAACCTAAACAAGCTTCTTCAGCATCCCTTAATATTACAAATTACGTTGTCTATGGAGACACTTAAAAGGAGGTATCTTTCCTACTCACACATTGCGCCCCCTATTAAAAACCGTGGCACTCTTTTCTTGACCCTCTGCGTTCAAATTAGACTAGCAACCCTCAACTATGGTATTCTTAGTAGATACCCTTTAATATACTGTCTGATGACTAAATGCCGTCAAAGGAGTACTTTATCATGCCTCGCTTTAACATTTCCGAACAACAAATTATTGACCTTGCCGACAACGATCGTGTATATAAGAAAGGCGTTTCCTATTACATGGCCGGTCGAGTCAGTAATTTCATCTTCGTTCCTGATAAAGGCATAGTTAACGCTTCTGTAATAGGAGGTTTACAATATGCCGTGCAGGTAGCTTTTGAGAAAGATAATAACACCATACGCTCCTACCGCTGCTCTTGCCCGGCCTTCACCGACTATCCAGGGGCCTGCAAACATGTCATTGCCGTCTTGAAGACTGCTCAGCAAAAATTGCCCACGGCCTGGCGAGATCCCGTGGTCCAGGACCGTGTCGTTGAAGATCTGCTCGAAGCATTCGCCAATCAGCGCCCGGAAATCCTTCAGGAAGAGTTAACCCTGAATGAGGAACTCCAAATCATGGCCGGCCACCGCCTTTCCGCTCATTTGCACCTTAAGCTGGGTCTGCAACGCCTTTATGTGGTTAAGGACATCGGGCAATTTCTCACCTCTATAAAAACGGGGCGATCGTTAGAATTTGGCAAACAGTTTACGCTTGAACCAACGCGCCAGACCTTTAAAGAGGAAGATCTGCCAGTAATCGCCATGCTGCTGGAAATGTTTGAACAGCATACGGCCTTAACGGAAATGCAGGGCCCTTATTATAGCACTACCCTGCTTAGTCAAAAGTCTTTGCCTTTGTCAGGCTATTACCTTACCAAATTTTTGGACGCTTTAGGCGATAAAGCGTTCGTTTGGGGGATCGGCTCTGCTCCCCTTAAGTCCTCCGCCATTATCCGTCAAGGACTGCCTATGGAATTTTCCCTGCAAGCCCAGGGTCAGGATCTCACTTTTGCCCTGGAAAACGACGAAGTTCCCATCCAGCTCACATCAGATGGCAGCTACTATTCATACCGCCAGAACATCTATCAGGCTTCCCCCACCCAAAAGAATCTACTCCCGCCTATTCTCAAAGCCCTCCGTAAAGGATCCTTGACCAATATTGTCATTCCAGCGGCTCAGAAGGAATTTTTCGCCTCTGAAGCTCTGCCCTTGCTTGGGAAACTAGGTCAAGTGGCTATTGACCCTCTACTTGAAGACAAATTTAACCAAGAAATCTTACAAGCTAAAATCTATTTTGACCGTGCTTCCGATCTGGGTATCACAGCCCGCTTGGAATTTTGCTATGGCAATACCGTCATTAATCCGTTTGCCTCTACCCGGGAAACCAGTGGCGATTCTATCACCAGCGATGTAATCCTCATCCGCTCTGTAGACCAGGAACGCAATATCCTCAACATTCTTGAACAAGCCGATTTTATTGTTTCCAAAGGTAAAATCCAGCTTGAAGATGATGATAAAATCTTTGAATTTACCGCAAACTGGCTTCCTCAACTTCGCGACCTCGCAGAACTCTATTATTCCGATCAATTTAAGCTCAAAATCCGAACCTCAACCACGTTTTCCGGCCAAGTTCGTCTCGACGAAACTTTAAACGTCCTAGAAATATCGTTTCAATATAATGATATTGAACAAGCTGAATTAGCCGATATTTTTCATTCCCTCCAACTGAAAAAAAAGTACCACCGCCTGCGAGACGGTTCTTTCCTGGATTTAAACCAACCCGAGTTGACAGTGGTCGCTCAACTCCTAGATAACTTAAACCTTGATGCCGATGATCTCAATAAGAAACTTCTCAATCTCCCCAAATACAGAGCTATGTATATTGACAGCTATTTGCGCCAGGCCAACCTTGCCGGGATGCATCGCAATAAAGCTTTTAAAGAGTTAGTTCAAAGCATTCTCGAACCCCAAGATGGGGAGTTCGAAATCCCGGCAGAATTGCAAAATGTATTGAGAGATTACCAGAGAACCGGCTTTAAATGGTTAAAGACTTTAGCCGCCTTTGGCCTGGGGGGCATCCTGGCCGATGATATGGGATTGGGCAAGACCTTACAGGTCCTCGCCTTCATCCGCTCGGAAAAATTAATAACCCCCGGTCCCGCCTTAGTCATTGCCCCCACGTCATTGATCTATAATTGGCAAGAGGAAGCGAAGAAATTCACCCCTAGCTTGCGAGTTCTGGTCGTGGAAGGCACGCCCCAAGAAAGACAGGCCCAATTGACAAATATGACAGAACAGTGGGACCTAGTCGTTACATCCTATCCCATCCTGCGACGGGACATCGACAAATTTGCCGAATTTGAGTTTTCCTACTGTTTCTTAGATGAGGCCCAACACACCAAAAATCCCCAAACTCTCAATGCTCGCTCCGTCCAGCAGATTCAGGCCAAGAGTTACTTTGCCCTCACCGGAACGCCGATCGAAAACTCACTTTCCGAACTTTGGTCCCTCTTTAATTTCATTATGCCCGGCTATCTCCTTTCCCACCAAGAGTTCCGTAAGAAATACGAACTACCGATTATCAAAGGTGAGGACACGCAGACGTTAACCGAATTAAGTCGGCACGCCAACCCCTTTATATTGAGGCGACTAAAAAAAGATGTCCTCAAAGAACTGCCGGATAAAATCGAAACCCAACTCAATGCGCCTCTGACCGAAGAACAGAAGAAATTATACTTGGCCTATTTACAAGAAGCAAAAGGCCAGATAGCTCAGGAAATAGCCGCTGTTGGTTTTAACAAAAGCCACATGAAGATCCTGGCGGCTCTAACCAGACTTAGACAAATTTGCTGTCATCCGGCGATGTTCTTGGAAAATTACACCGGGGAAAGTGGCAAAATGCTACTTCTCCAGGAAATCCTCACAGACGCCCTGGATAGTGGCCACCGCATCCTGCTTTTTTCCCAGTTCACGACAATGCTGGATATCATTCAAAGACATCTCCACTCCGAAGGAATTGAGCATTTCTATCTTTCGGGTAAAACCAAAGCGGTGGAACGTTTGCAGATGGCTAATTCCTTTAATGAAGGAACTGGGCAGGTCTTCCTGATTTCGTTAAAAGCCGGTGGCACCGGCTTAAATCTGACCGGTGCCGACATGGTCATCCATTACGACCCTTGGTGGAACCCAGCGGTGGAAGACCAAGCAACGGATCGCGCTCACCGCATAGGTCAAAAAAACGCGGTACAAGTGATCAAACTCATTGCTCAAGGAACTGTCGAAGAAAAAATCAATACTCTCCAAACTAAGAAAAAAATGCTCATTGATTCGGTCATTCAACCCGGAGAAACCATGCTCTCCAAATTAACAGAACAAGAATTGCGAGAACTTTTTGATTTGACATAAAACAAACTTAATTTGAACTATCAGAATGCCCCAGAGCTTAAGCTCTGGGGCATTCTGTATGGAAAAGTTAAAATCCGAAGCACTCCTACTCAAATTGCAGCGTTTTGCCGAACACTTTCGTAAAATAAGCTCCCCGGCTTTCAACCTCTTTGCGTTCCCCTTCAGTTGAACCTTTTGAGAATAAATGAAGAAACAAACCATCTGATTTTAGTTTGCAGACAACTTTAGTTATATTTCCATTTCGTTTTCTATCAAAACATTCTGCCAATCTTAAAACAATCCCTAACCTTTGAATGACGTATTTGTCTTCTTCATTTAAAAGCGTAACATAGGGAGAATTATCAATGTCGAAATTTTCCTTTACGCTCAACATCATAGTATACGCTGCCAAAATCAACTCTTTATGAGACAAGCCATTAATCGGGAAATTCGTGAGCATGTAAAAATTATGTTTGTGATAATTGTAAAAATTAATTGTTTTACCGCAATCATTGAGCATGGCAGCTGTCTTTAATATTTTATATGAATTGCCATTAATTTTATGTAGCGGTTTCAACTGTGTATACAAGCTCTCGGCGAGTTCCCAGACGTGATAAGCATGAGTCTTATCTATTTTTAATGTTTTTATGACATTATTAAGCGAGGAGTCGAGAACATCCTTAATCACCTGTTCTCCCCGCATGATTTCATAGATCAAGCCTTCTCTGAGCCCACTGCCACTTACAATCAGTTGCCGGTTGTTACAAAATGTCAGCAATGCTGTAGCCACCGAAAAAGCCCCAATAAACATATCGCTGCGTTCCTTGGAAAGACCTTTGATCTTTCGTCGTTGCTCAGCATTTTTATATTTTATCGAATCATAGATATCAAATACTTCAGAAGACTCCATTTGGTAATTATGAGAACGATCTATAGGGTAATTAACAGTTTTCCTGGAAATTCTCCCAATGTTTCGGACAGTTCCCCCAACTCCGATAAGCGGTAAATCTTTTACTCCTTCTAACCAAGTCACCTTTTTAAACTGGGAAGCCAAATATTTATTTAACTCTTTCTCAGTATCACTGTTCATCTTTTCCGTAAGGTTAAATTGATTAGAAATAGTCAGCGCTCCGAAGGGAAGACTGATCGCTTCCTTTTTACTCTTATTTTTTACCCAGATGAGCTCCGTACTCGATCCACCAATATCCATGATTAACCCATTGGCAAAATCCAAACTATTAATCACACCAAAATAATCGTAGTATGCTTCTTCAGCTCCAGATAAAACCCGGATTTCCATATTTAACGTTGCTTTGACCATGTCCAGAAATTCCTTCTGATTACTTGCGCGCCGAACAGCCTCCGTGGCAACGGGAAATATATTGCATCTTCCTAAACCTTCACATAGAGATTGGAAACTCGTTAGGGCACTGAGAGCTTTTTCCATCCTGATAGGATCAAGTCCTCCATCGATGGTCATATCCATTCCTAATCTAACGGTTTCCTTAGCCTCGTCCAGAATTCGAAAATAGTTCTTTTTACCGATTTCAACCAACATTAATCTCATTGAGTTAGAGCCAATATCTATGACACCAATATTCTTCATTTTATTTCTCCCTAAGATATAATATAATAAGCTAAATCAGTTTTATAATATATGTATTTCTGTTTACTTACAAGGTTGTTTAGCTTAAATTTAATAATCCCCTCGAGAATAGCTTGGTATAAACCGCAGAAATTAGTCAATTACTTAACAGTCTTTAGCAATCTGTTATCTAAGGAGCCAGGAAAATGAAAAAGATGAAGAATGAAGTTGTAGCGGCTATTATTGTAGGATCTGATTTCTTAAGAATGAGTATTGCCCAATTAATTCCTGATGGCACCTTAATGATTTTAGAGGAGACTTCCCTGTCCAACAATATTGGTAAAGATACTTACGCTCAAGGTAGAATTTCTCCTAAAACCATTAAAGAAACTTGTGGCGGATTAAAAGGTTTTGCCAAGTTAATGAAAGATTACGGTGTAAAAATATACAGAGCAGTTGGAACGAGTGGACTTCGCGAAGCAGATAACCGCGACTACATAATTGAACAAATCAGACTTGTTGCCGGAATTGATGTTGAGATCATTAATAATGTCCAAGAAAGATTTTTAATATACAAAGCCTTGCGGAATCATTTAAATGAATTTAGCAACATAGACCTTACAGATTTGATTATCGTCAATCTAACCTCCGGCAGGGTTGAAGTTTCCATGTATGCTAGTGACGGCTTAAAATTTACAGAACATCTTAAAATGGGACCTTTAAGATTAAGGGAAATCCTATCTACCTTAGAAACAAAAACTATTTCTTTCCCCAAGGTGATGGAAGAATATATTGAAAGCAAAATCTATTTACTGAAGCCGAAACTAAAAGAAATGCCTATCAAACAATTTATTGGACTGGGCGGAGAACTGACAACCATCTTAGAAATTTGTAATTTGAAAAATCAATCCTATATTAGCAGAGCAATCCTTGATCAGCTCTATATGGACGTCAGAGAAATGAATACTGATCAGATGGTTGATACATTTCGGATTTCCGCTGCACAAGCGGAGTTATTATTACCTGCAATTTTAATCTTTCATAGCTTTTTAAGTAGGACCAAAGCGCTGGGTATCTATGCACCCATGATTACCAACCGTCTGGGTATTCTCTATGGACTGATTGATAAATTGTATGATCTTCCCCGAAAAACAAATGCTGAAAATGATATTATTAGTTCCGTCTGGTATATGGCCGAGAAATATGGCGTTGATAAACAACATGCTTCCTATGTCGAAAAAATGTCCTTATCCTTGTTTGATAAAACTTGGAAGTATCACAAACTGGGCTATCAAGAGAAATTATATCTCCAGGTGGCCGCGATCCTGCATGATTCTGGCAACTATGTTAGTTTGAGTGAGCATGGCAACCATTCCTCCAATATTATTCGAACTCAGAGCATCATGGGCTTCTCGGATAAAGAACTCGAATTAATTGCCAATATCGCCAAATACCACACCACACGGATACCAACTTATGCCGATCGCAGTTATAATGTCTTAAGCCATCATGAAAAAATCTTAGTCTCAAAATTGTCGGCAATTTTGAAAATCGCCGAATCCATGGATATTTCCCATATGCAAAAGATTCATGATATCGAAGTACTGGTTACCGACGACACCCTCCAACTTAGCTTACTAAGTAATAAAGATATTCTCTTAGAAAAGTGGGATATAATGAATAACGTGGAATTTTTCCAAGAAGTTATGGGCATCAAAATTAAACTGAAAGGATAAAACGCCATTGAGTAATCATTCTTTTTCAAGCTTGCATTTTATTAATAGAGAACTTAGTTGGTTAGAATTTAACGAAAGAGTTTTAGAAGAGGCACTAGATACAAACAATCCACTTTTTGAACGCTTAAAATTCCTTTCAATCGTAGGGTCTAATTTGGACGAATTTTTTATGATTCGGGTAGCCTCCTTACAGGGTATTGTTGAAGCCAACTTTATGAAAATTGACCCTTCTGGCCTTACTCCTAATGAACAAATTGAAAAAATATCCACTCGAACCCATAAACAAGTCTTTGATATGTACAATTGTTACAATCGTTCCTTAATAAAATCTCTTAAGAAAGTAGATATTCACTTTATTAAACCGCAGAATTTAAACACTATTCAACTCGATTTTATTCGGGACTATTATGATAATAACATTTTCCCAGTACTAACCCCTATGGTAGTTAATAAAAATCAACCGTTCCCTTTAATTTTAAATAAAACTCTTAACATAGCCTTATTATTAGAGGATATTACTAATCCAGATAACCTCCTATTTGGCACAATCCAAGTTCCTTCAGTCTTAAATAGATTTGTAGAAATCCCTTCTGCAGAATCTATGAAATCCTTTATCTTATTAGAAGAAATCATAAAATTAAATCTAACTGCCCTCTTTGATAATCACAAGGTTATCTCCACCGGGTGCTATCGAATCACCCGCAATGCTTTTCTAGACGTTGCTGAAGATGAATCGGAAGATCTTCTCACGGCCGTTCAGTTATCCTTAAAGCAAAGAAAATGGGGCAGTGCCATTCGCCTGGAAATTGAACATGGTCTAAATCCTTTGGTTCTCAAACTTTTAGAAGAAGAATTAGAGATTTCGGCCGAAGCTGAGTATAAAATCATTGGGCCCATTGATCTAACCTTTTTAATGAAATTAAGTGGACTAAAGGGCTATGACTCTCTACGCTATAAGCCGATCAAGCCAAATGCCTATACTACTCTTTTAGATAATGATGATGACGATATCTTTAAATCAATCTCTAATCAAGACATTCTCTTACATCATCCCTATGATTCCTTTGATATGATCGTGGATCTCGTTAAAAAAGCAGCCGAAGATCCCGACGTTCTGGCAATTAAACAAACACTTTATCGAGTAAGCGGCAATTCCCCTATTGTCGAAGCCTTAGCTCAGGCGGCTGACAACGGAAAACAAGTTACCGTGCTCTTAGAGTTAAAAGCACGCTTTGATGAACAAAATAATATCATTTGGGCCAAAAAACTCGAAACGGCTGGTTGTCATGTGATCTATGGACTGGTTGGCTTAAAAGCTCATTGCAAAATATTATTAATTGTGCGACGTGAAGAGGGTTTTATCAAGAGATACGTCCATCTGGGAACCGGCAATTATAACGATGTTACGGCAAAATTATACACGGATTTAGGCTTATTGACCGCTAATCCCTATTTTGGAGCAGATGCCTCCGCTATCTTCAACACATTATCCGGCTGTTCCAGCCCCTCTCAGCTTTACAAACTGACGCTTGCTCCCATCAGCTTGCGGAAAAAGTTTTTAGATTTAATCCACACCGAAACCGAATACGCAAACTTAGGCAAACAGGCGAGAATAATTGCCAAGCTCAATTCTTTGGTCGATACAGAAATCATTGAGGCACTTTATGAGGCTTCTATTGCTGGTGTCACGATTGATTTAATTGTACGAGGTATCTGCTGTCTGCGGCCAAAAGTACCCTTAATTAGCGAGCGTATTACGGTTCGGAGCATCGTCGGCAGATTTCTCGAGCATAGCCGAATCTATTATTTTTATGGAGATGGTGAAGAAGCAATTTATCTTTCCAGTGCCGATCTGATGAAGCGAAACTTAGATAGAAGGGTTGAACTTTTATTTCCGGTTGAGGACCCGACTGCTCGAGAAAAAGTAATGAATGTCTTAGCTTTAGCCTTACAGGATACCTCTAAATCAAGATTTCTAAATTTAGATGGTACCTACAGTAAAATCGATAAACGAGGGAAGGAAACTGTTAATAGCCAAGAAATCTTCCTTAACTCTTCCTTAGCAGAAACCTTTCTCGTCGAAACAGCTCTTCCTGATACAGAATTTGTACCTGTTCTCTCCGACAAAATCGTTGAACCTTGATTTTGTTGAGAAATGTTATATACTTGTAATGAATATAATTAATCTATGCGTTTCTGAAATTAAATAACCAAGTTCAGATCGAAGATTAATGATTGGAGGTTTTCTGATGATAGAAGAAGTTGAAGAAAATGAAAGTGACAAGGGCCATCCGGATATAGCCATCCTTACGCTTAAGATAGCAGAATTAGACGCTAAGTTTGTTAAACTTCAAACAGAAGTTAATACCCTCGTTAATAAAAAGAAGTTGAAGAAAATGAAGCTACGCAAAGAAAAAAAAGTTAAGTGCAAATGCAAAGCTGAATAAATTAGTCCTACATAAACAGGAGGTGATTTTGGTTACCTCCTGTTTAGTACAATATCTACGCAATTAATGCATAGCCCTGTGCAATCTAAAGTATTATTTATATTAAAAGGAGTTTGAAAAATTGAAGCAATTTACAATTAGTTCAAGTAAGAAGATCGATTTAAACGATTTCTGTCCAACGGATACCGACAAGTTAGACAAAAAAGATATCCAAGATAAGTATTTAGAGTTACAAGAAAAGTTTATTGAACTTCAAGAAGTCTTCTATGCCTCTAAAAAATTTAGCCTACTTATAATTTTGCAAGGAATGGATTGCAGTGGCAAGGATGGTACAGTTAAAAAGGCCCTGGCTGGAGTGAATCCCAATGGTTTTGTCGTTCAAAGCTTTAAGCAACCTACTCTCTTGGAATCAGAGCATGACTACCTTTGGAGGGCCCACAAAGAAACCCCGATTAAAGGCAATATCACCGTGTTTAACCGCTCCTACTATGAAGATGTCCTAGTAACACGAGTCCATAAGATGATCAACGATCCGATTGCTCTGGCTCGATTTAAAGAAATAACTGAGTTTGAAAAATATCTTGTCAGTAACGGAACGATCATCTTAAAGTTCTTTTTGCACATATCCAAAGAATTTCAGCAAAAAAAACTCTTGAGCCGATTAGAAACACCTGAAAAACATTGGAAGTTCTCTATGGCCGATCTTGCGGAGAGAAAGTTCTGGGACAAATATCAGCAATGTTATGCCGACGTACTTTCTAACTGTAGTACTGAACAAGCCCCTTGGTATGTTGTCCCTGCCGATCACAGATGGTTTAGAGACTATTTCATCCTGCAGAGAATTGTAACGACATTAGAAGACCTAAAACTAGGGTACCCCGCTATGAATGGAACGATCGCCCAGTTAATTGAAGAGGTTAAGGAAAGTAATTAAGGGGATACTCCTTAAACCACACGCACGACAATCTTATGTAAAATGTCGGTAGTGTAACCTAAGTAAACCTCTGCATCTTTAAGATGATGATACACTTCTCTATATTTCAAGGCATGCATGGGGTCGGGACTATTAAATAAGGCCACCATGCCTGCCCGATACTCCTCTTCGATAATAAGCTGGACCTGGCGGATTTTCCCTATCTGAATTTGAGACTTGCGTGGATAGTCTTTCAAACGCTGAATTGCCTCAGCAAGTTGATCTGTTCCTATCTTTAGTTGCTGCACCATGGCCTGAATGATTGAATCCTCACCTATTTCAAATGCTTCCATTTCCATGAGCGTAGATTTTGCATATTGGACGATCCTATCCATTTCAACGGAAAGAGAATAGATGTCCTGGCGATCAAACGGGGTGATAAAGGCTTCGATGAGATTATCTTCCATAGTAAACCGACACCGATCGGCAACCTCTACTTCGCGTAATAACAGCTGGTAATCTTCTGTTGCGCGACTGTTAAGCCAACGCCCTAAATATCCTACCACATTGCTAGAGGCTTCCGCCTGATCGCCGATCATCTTATAAAAATCGCGTTTTACGGGAAACAGTCTCTCCCAAAAATTAAATCTAGCCATGATATCCTCCTCTACTCTAAAACAAACTGCTTGCCAAAGGGTCACTGCCCGAGACGCAGCAAGTAAAATACCAAAGCAGCTACAAGTGCCGACGCAGGTATTGTGATACACCAAGCAATAATAATTTCTTTCCCGATCGTCCAGTTAACCATCCGAAATTCATCCGCCCCGCCAACACCCATTACGCTCCCGACAACCACATGCGTAGTGGATACAGGCGCACCAAGTGCTGTCGCTATGACAAGGCACCCTCCTGAGGACAGCTGGGAGTTAAGACTATGGATCGGACGAATTGTGTAGATCCCTCTGCCAATCGTTTTCATAATCGGCCAACCACCCAACAACGTTCCGGTAAACATTACTGCGCCAGCTAAACCTTTAATCCAGATTAACCCTACGTGACCGTTGGAATAACTTGCGGAAGCTAACGCTAGCCCTATAATTCCGACCGTTTTTTGAGTATCATTAGCACCATGACTATAAGCTAATAACCCAGCAATAACCCATTGTATTTTTTTGATCCAACGATTTATTGAGAATTTTGCATTACGCAAAATAATATTCGATACTGATTGCAGAATAAACGCTGCTATAAACCCCAAGACAGGAGATAAGATTAACGCTGCCACAATTTTCATTACTCCCAATAATTGATGACTTGGGCCAATTAACTCGCTCCAACCCCACAAAATATAATTTGTTCCCCGAGCAACCCAAACCGCTCCCACTAATCCACCCACCAAAGCATGCGTAGAACTTGACGGAAAACCCAATTTCCAAGTGACTAAGTTCCAGACCACAGCCCCCAACATCGCGGCTAAAAGTACTTTAAGCAAGGCCGTTTCGGTAGGTATTATAACAATTCCTGAAACGGTATCGGCAACAGCGTTACCGCTCGTCAGCGCACCAAAGAAACCACAAATTGCCGCTAAAGAAATTGCTTGGATCGGGTTTGCAGCGCCACAGGAAATAAATGTCGCTACCACAGAGCTAGCGTCATGAAGACCATTCGTTAACGTGAAAATAAGCGCAACGAGTATAACAATAACTAAAATAAGTGTCGTAGAAATAGTCATTTCCTCCCTCTCCAGTTCTATCTGTTACTATTTATCTCTATTCCTTAGTATCGAGGCCAAAGGAATGACGCAAAATATCAGGACATATTGATCCGGCATGAAAAGAGCGCCCATTATTTAAATTACATAACCAGACTTCCGCTGGGCTAAATAAAAGCGGATCAAGATCGTAAAAATCACCACAATCCCTATACACTTCCGCGAAAGATCGCCCATATTCCTGGGACGAACAGAACGGAATCTGCTTCACTAAAGAATCTAGGCTTTCTTCATCACGAAGGTTGTAAAGAACAGTTGAACCATAAAGAATCGCATCGTTCGTCCGTCCTAAGGCACTAAGAGTATCACATGCTACTGGAGCCACTGGACAAGTACCCCAAGCAGAATCTATTTTCCCTAAATTATAGCCAAGTTCCATGAGTTTTGTAAGGCCAGTTTCTAGGGCGCGAGCGGCTATCTGAATTGAACCTACTTGAGACGCAGTAGGCGCTACTAAGATATAGAGATTCGTGGGCTCACATTGACACTCCTCTAAAATAGACTGAACTACCGCTTCTGTCGGAAGTTCCTCACTTTCTACACAAATAATGGCCGTCTCAGAATGGTCCTCATAACCTAACGCTTCAAACAGCCCTCCTTCGTGAACAATGGCCCGTCCCGGACCGGAAGCCATGGCCAATGTCTTGCCATTTTCAAGAGGCCAACCTGCATATTGAGACGCCATGCAGGCCCGAATCGGATGGTCCGTGACTACTTCGACCGCTGGCCAGCGCAGCCCACTAAACTCCAACCAATGAAGTTTAACCCGAGCCAGTCCTCCCAGACAGACAGAAGCAAAGAGAACCCCGGCTTCCCACCCCCCTGCAACATGAACACCGCAGTCGATCACTGTCACCCGATTTTGTATGTGAACCTTGATCCGAAATCGTTCGCTTCCAGCGAGAAGTTCCTCGACCAATGGAAACGCTTGACGGTTCGGACTTAGTTCAGGTAATTGACTAAGCGGTAAAAGCATATATTTCCTCTTCTCTGTGTGAAATTAGCGCAGATTCACCTTGTCAGCATACCCCAATCTGACCAAAGCTTATTCCCTCTCGCACATCCTACCCAAACGGTCATGCTTCTCTAAGCCCAAGTTAGACTCGATAACCCCCTCCCATTTCAGTAAACCCGCGAGACTAAAGAGAAAAATTGATAACTAGTGCTAAATATATCCCATCATATCATATAATGAGTATTACATTCTCAATTGTCAGAATTCTTTGCCGTTATTTTGAGAAACTCACTATTTAAAAGAATGATGCTAGTGATACATCGACATATCACTGCCAAGATGTAGGTCTTTAAAGCCAATTAGTGTTAATATTTGCCTTTACAGGACAAGTTTACCTCCATGTATACAATGTATTTGTAAAAACCCCTAGACGTACGGCCAAATACTCCGTATAATAACCGTAATGGGCAAAGGCGCTCTCGAATTTTTTCGAGAGCGCCTTTTTCATACAGGCAAAGGTGCTTGGACAGAAATGTCTGAGCGCCTTTTTTTATTCAAGAGGAGGTGATTCTTATGACCATGATAAAGGTCCTACTTGGCGCAGACATTTTTCTTATTCTCTCAGGTTTGGCTTGGTTACTCCTAATTCCAAGCTTTAATCTAACCGCTTTTAACAGACCATTGTCGTCCACTTTTCTAGGAATGCTTGTTCTGTTATTCGGTATCTACAAGGGACTACAACTGCGCAGGGCCTATATGAGGATTAAGAGTCAGGCGTAAATGACCAGACCTCAGCTTGAGTAGCCGATGGGGGAAATGGCGGGAGAGAATGGAAAACCTAATTTTGAGAAAGGGGTAAGGAGAATATGAAAAAATCAAAGTTTATCAAAATCTTATTTTTAGCGGTATTTTTAGTACTTATTTTAGCAACAGTAGCCTTAGCAGGCGATCCCTCTGGAGCGACCACGGGAGGTATAGCGGATATTACTGCGGCCAAAGCCGGTGATCCAACCTTAGCTGAAATAGCTGCTCAGGTTGGCAAAAATAAAATCGGTATTAACTTTGTCTGGACATTGATTACCGGTTTCATGGTTTTCTTCATGCAAGCGGGTTTTGCCTTGGTAGAAACAGGATTTACGCGGGCCAAAAGTGCCGCTCATACGATGACTATGAACCTGATGGTCTTTTTGGTTGGAGCTATTGGTTTTTATGTATGTGGCTTTGGCTTGATGTTTGGTGGCGTTGGAGCGGTTGCCCCATTGGGCGGTACAGCCCCACTGACCGGCGAATTTGCTCTTAACGGTTGGGGTTTGTTTGGGCACACAGCATTTTTCCTGACTTCCGGTGGATCCTATGACGTAGGGATATTTGTCCTCTTTCTGTTCCAAATGGTCTTTATGGATACTGCCGTGACCATACCGACCGGAGCCATGGCCGAAAGAATCAAGTTTTCAGCGGTGACCATTGGCAGTTTCTTTATTTCGATGTTGCTTTATCCTATTTATGGCAACTGGGTGTGGGGCGGCGGTTGGCTTGCCCAAATCGGTACAAAATGGGGTCTTGGACATGGAGCAGTTGATTTTGCTGGATCCGGCGTTGTGCATAGCATTGGGGGAGGTTGTGCTTTAGCTGCCGCTATAGTTTTAGGACCACGGATCGGCAAATATGTAGGTGGAAAAGTTAATGTAATCCCTGGACATGATATTCCAATGGCAGTTTTGGGAACAATTATTTTGTTCTTTGGTTGGTTCGGTTTTAATCCTGGTAGTACGTTAGCCGGAACTGATTTGCGCATTGCGGTGGTTGCCGTTAATACTATGATAGCTGGGGCGGTCGGCGGTTTTGTAGCAATGATGGTTATGTGGATAAAGTTTAAAAAACCAGATCCCTCGATGGTATGTAATGGCACTTTAGCAGGTCTGGTAGCCATTACCGCTCCTTCAGGTTTTGTCAATGTAAATTCTGCTGCTATTATCGGGGCAATCGCTGGAGTACTGGTAGTTTGCAGTGTCCTCTTTATTGACCGCGTATTAAAAATTGATGATCCTGTCGGAGCAGTATCCGTCCACATGGTTAACGGTATCTGGGGAGTTATCAGTGTCGGGATCTTTGCGGATGGAACCTACGGTGACGGGCTTAACGGAGTGGCTGGCGGAGTAACCGGTTTGCTCTATGGAAACGTCGGACAGTTTTGGGCTCAATTGATCGATGCCGGTGTAGTATTAGTATGGGCCATTGGCTTATCCTATGTCTTCTTTAGAATTCTCGATGCTACGCTTGGTATGCGCGTTAAACCCGAGGATGAAATAGCCGGACTAGATATCCCGGAAATGGGCATGTTAGCTTATCCTGAGTTCGTGATGCAGTCTTCTACCGAATAGCTTTCGTTCGTGCTCAATATTTTGTATAATGTTTGTAACTACAGAAAGGGGGATTTTCTATGAAAAAGATTGAAGCGATTATCAGACCCGGCAAGTTGGACGAAATAAAAGATGCTTTAGCAGTTGCTGAAATCTTGGGCATTACCGTGACTCATGTTCTCGGCTTCGGCCGCCAAAAAGGGCATACCCAAATTTACCGGGGGCAAGAGGTCACGACGCACTTATTGCCTAAAATAAAACTGGAAATCGTAACTACTGACGAAAAGGCAGAAGAAGTGATTGGGATCATCGTCAAAACTGCACGTACTGGTCAAGTGGGAGATGGTAAAATATTTGTCCAAAACGTGGACGAAGTGGTACGTATCCGTACCGGCGAGCAGGGCGGAGATGCCATCTAGCTCAAGGTAAAGGTCAGAAAACGGCTGATTATTTACTGGTTAAATAATCAGCCGTTTCAATTTCTAGCGATCGGAGGAACCCTTGTGATACTCAACGCACCCGTAATCATTACTTTAGTAATCTTCTTTTTAGCCTATGGACTTATTATCAGCGAAAAGATTAATCGCACTGTGGTTGCCTTACTTGGAGCCAGTTTAATTCTTTTTGCTAACGTAATTACTCAAGAACAAGCCATCCAATACATAGATTTTAACACACTGGGACTTCTGATCGGGATGATGATCATCGTCGGCATAACTCGCCGCACAGGGGTCTTTGAGTATATGGCGATTAAAGCTGCCAAGCTGGCTAAAGGGGATCCTCTATTAATATTGGTCACCCTCTCCGCTGTAACGGCCCTAACCTCAGCCTTACTTGATAACGTAACAACCGTATTGCTAATTGTACCAATAACCTTTTCAATTTGTAATGAACTAGAAATAGACCCTGTCCCATTTTTAATAAGTCAAATCCTTGCCTCTAATATCGGGGGTACAGCCACTTTAATCGGAGATCCTCCCAATATTATGATCGGCAGTGCTGCCGGATTAAGTTTTATGGATTTCTTAAATAATCTCTTCGTACCAATATTACTTACTTTTATAGCGACTATGTTAGTCTTTAGAGTAGTTTATCGAAAACAACTAATCGCCTCGGCAATTGCCAAGTCTCGCATCATGAACTTACCTGAGATTGAAGCGATCAAGGATTACGCTTTATTAAAAAAATCTTTGTTTGTTCTGGCTCTGACCGTGCTTGGTTTTATTACCCACAACATGCTGCACTTAGAGCCAGCAACGATTGCCTTAGGGGGCGCCACTTTATTAATGTTTATTACTAAAGAAGAACCTGAAGATATCTTACTAGCGGTAGAATGGCCAACGCTTTTCTTTTTTGCTGGTTTATTTATTATCGTGGGCGCTTTAAACCATGTTGGCGTCATTGAATGGGTTGCTAGGGAATCAATCGAGGCAACTGGCGGAGCGCTGATTTCTACCACAATGTTAATCCTCTGGTTGTCGGCGATAGCCTCAGCCTTTATCGATAATATTCCCTTTGTGGCTACGATGATTCCGCTCATCCAAAAGATGGGCCAAATCGGTGGCATCGAAAACTTAAGACCCTTTTGGTGGGCCTTGTCATTAGGCGCTTGTCTTGGCGGTAATGGAACCCTAATTGGCGCTTCCGCCAATGTCATAGTAGCCGGACTGGCCGAGAAGAACGGCATAGTGATTACCTTTAGAGGCTTTATGAAGATCGCCTTTCCTTTGATGCTTTTATCAATCATCATCTCGTCTTTCTATATTTTACTTGCTTACCTGATTTAGTTGAATACCCTATTTTAATTGAATACTTTATTTAAGATATTCAACTAAATATTGAGCAATAGAGTGTAGCGATTAAATCCAGGACTTATCTATCCTATAAATTACGCTATTTCGCATTATATTGGCTATTTTCAATAGTGACAAATTTCAAATCCAACGCTACTATTGATATAGTACTAAGTGTTAGTTATTCGGCAATGAAGCCGCCACGATATCTTTACGATATTTGGCGGCTTTTTTTATTTAAGCACAATTTCATAACCGGGCACCAAATCTATAGCTGATTTGGAGCGGTCAAGTGTTTTAGTGAGCCCTTAATTATAGTAAATTAAGGGCTCACTTTGTGTTTTTTTACTGGTTTTAGGAGGGATTGATGATGGTGTGCGACCTCAAAATTAAAACGAAACTAACTGATGTCTTGGGAGAAGAAATGTTTAATGTTTGCCTTGCCGACCCCGTTAAAGCGCTTGCCTTTAGTCAGTTATTATCATTTGCAATTGCTGATTTTGATAAAACCCATAACCTTGATGCCGTGATTTCAAACAAGCTCCTCGAAGTCAGAGCAGAATTGGGAGAAGAGCTTTGTCTTTGGTATGCTAAAAACCACCAAGGGCTCGTCGATATCCTAACTATTTTAAACTCTCATCTCAAAACCAGTGCGGAGGTCAAACAAATCAAGGAAACTCTCCACCAACTGCTTGCCGCCATCGACGCCAATAATTATGAGGCCAAAATTACTTCCCTGCTCTCAGCGTCACAACCAAAAGCTGAAACAAAGCAGCTCTTGGAACTAATTGAAAAAGCTCAAATCAACCAAGTTCGGGATCTCTTCCGACTCTCAACTTTAACACTAGACGAAAGGACCAATGTTCCACTCTTTAACTTCCTAAAGTGGTTAAGTGAAGACAAGCAAGCCAGCTTAAGAGATGGGCTTCATAGCTTGTTCAAAAAACATAGAGATAAAGAAATAATTAGAAAACGTGCCCAAGGTGCAACTTTGGAAGAAACAAGTACCACGTCTGGACTTACCCATGAAGGAGTACGTCTGATCGAGAAAAAGTTTCAAAACCGCTTTGATGATTATATTGCCAAGCTCAAGCCTCACTATATCCTTTATGCCTTTGGCAAAAATAACTGCTATATCTCCTTTGCTGAGCTCAAAGAACGCTTAGGCGATTTGGCAACTATCTTTACCTATTGTCTAAAAGTAAGCAACTGTCCCACAGCACATTGGTCTGACGAACTGAACGGCTTCATCATTGGCGATGGAAAATGGTATGAACAGTTTAAGAACTATAAAAAAGACTTGCCCGAAATACTTGCTTGTGAGTCAGTAGCTGAATTGATTGCTGATATTATTAAGAAGTTGGCCCTTCCGCTAGAGTTTAACGCTACCAAAAGCTTAGTTCTAGCCGATTATAACCTGTCCGGAAAAGTCTATCTCAAGAAAAGAATAAGTCTTTCACGAATGTATTTTGCCGTGCTTGAAAAGTATTATCCTAACGGCATCAAACTCTATGATGATTCCGAATCAATTCGCTTTCGCAATTACGTGCGCAGCTTGTTTGGCGATGTGTACCTTCCCGAGAACAACCGAGCTATTGATGTCAGGTTGACTGAACTAACGATCTTATGCGATCGGGGAAAACGCATCCTGCCCAGCGGCATCAAGATTCCGAGAGAATTGCTGAGCAAAATACATGATGCAATTATCCAATTAGACAGAAATGTAATTATGTTCATGGAACTATTTGAACGATTTAAGAATGAGCTTTTAGAAAACAGTAATATAACCAACAAATACTTTTTACAGGGTGTCCTTAGACAAAATTATTCCAATGAATTTGATTTTACCCGTTATACCTTAAAGAAAGACCCGTCGCTAAACTCCAATCATTTTCAAAGCCCTGAAAAAATACCCTCTTGAGGATGAACTTTTTCTCAATCGCCGTCATCCAGATCGGCCCTTGGATAGGAACCAAGAAACTTATAAAACGTTGTTTTTCGCTTAACCAAATTTAAAGCATCACGAACATCCGGATCGCTCACATGACCTTCAATGTCAATGAAAAAGATATATCTACCCAATTTGCCACGCGCAGGTCTAGATTCAATCTTGCTCATATTAATATCCCACAAACTAAAGATATTCAGGATGCAAGATAAACTACCAGGCTTATGTTCCGTCGAAAAGACAATTGAGGTTTTATTCTTTTTGGCAGTGGGATGCGCTGAATTTTTCCCAACAACTACAAACCTAGTGAAATTATTATCTTTATCCTGGATATCGCGCAGGACAACTTCAAGCCCGAAAATATCTGCCGCTTGTTCCGGGCCTATAGCTCCCGCTGTCATGCCCTTCATTCTGGCTTGGTTTGCCCCTTCAGAGTTACTGTTTGTTAAATACAATTTGGCCTGCGCCAGTTGGTTTTCCAAGAAGAGACGACACTGGCCAGCTGATTGGGGATGGGTGAAAACCTCCGTAATCTCCTGCCACTTAGCCCCTGGCGTAATCATTAGCGTCTGAGAGATGGGCAGAATCAGCTCATCTATGATAAGCAAGTCCACCTCCCAAGCCAAAATATCCAATACAACATTAACTGACCCCTCTAACGAGTTTTCAAAAGGAATAACGGCCAAATCCAGTTCACCCTGCTGTACCGCGAGTAACGTTTCTCGAATACTCGGCAAACTGACTAATTCGGCACGCTTCTCAGCGGTATATATCAGCGCAGCTCGTTGGCTAAAGGTACCTTCCGGACCAAGGAAACCAATTCTTAGCATAAAATCCCCCCACCGTTTTCGATCAATTATTACGATCTGCTCAACCCAACGAATCCCCTAAACCATTAACTCACCATCATACGATGAAATAATTCTGTACAAATCAGGCCTCCGGTCCCGAAAGATTCCCCACTCAAGTCGCTGCAACTCCAGTTGCTCCAAGTCAAAGTCAGCAACCAGCACAGCCGCTTCCCCGCGGCCAGCTTCGGCAAGCTTGTTCCCTTGCGGGCCGGCAATAAAGGAAGAACCGTAAAAAGTAATCTTAGAATCTTCGTCTTCCTCTACCCCAATCCGGTTCGAAGCAACCACTGGCATCAGATTCGCCGCGGCATGCCCTAACATACAAGCCTGCCAATGCTCCTTGGAATCGATGCTCCCATCTTGGGGCTCCGAGCCAATGGCCGTCGGATAAAAAAGTAACTCCGCGCCCTTCAAGGCCATACAGCGAGCAGCTTCCGGATACCATTGATCCCAGCAAACCCCAACCCCGATTTTTGCATAACGAGTATTCCAGACCTTAAACCCTGTATCCCCTGGGTTAAAGTAAAACTTTTCTTCATAACCTGGGCCATCCGGGATATGACTCTTGCGATATTTTCCAAGCACCTCTCCACTGGCATCTAGGACAGCCAAAGAATTATAGCGGGCATAGTTTTTCTTCTCATAGAAGCTAATGGGCAAAACCACCTGCAGTTCTTTCGCCACTCCTCTAAAATGCTGGACAGCTTTATTCTGTTCTAGTTCCGTCGCATAGCCATAATAAGCCGATTTTTCCTTTTGACAGAAATATGGGGTTTCAAACAACTCCTGCAGTAAAATGATTTGAGCGCCCTTAGCTGCTGCTTCTCTAACCAACCCCTCCGCTTGGGCAATGTTTGCTTCGATGCTACCCGAACAGCTCATCTGAGTAGCCGCTACTCTTACATTTCTCACCGTTACTCCTTTATCTATTCCGAGACACCCACTTCTTTAAGGGGGTGCTCCTTATTTCCCATAAATTATCACTATCCGGAGTTTAGCCACCATGACTCCGAATTCTGGTGTCTGGTCTCTAAGCTCTGACATCGAAACCCGCGGGCATTTGTTGTGTTATACAATGCACATTCCCACCCTCGCGGATAATTGCCAGGCCATTGACTGTGCGAATTCGTCTTTCCGGAAATACGTTGCCCAACACCTGTATTGCTAACTGATCAGTTTTTTCCGCTTTACCGCCAAAAACGGGCAAAATCAGGCCTCCATTAACAAAATAAAAGTTCAGATAACTCAAGGTTAAGCGCACATCTTGAGCGAACAATTGGGGAGGCTGTTGGATCGGAATAATTTCAAGATTTCGCCCTAAGGCATCAGTTTCTTCGCTCAGAATCTTTAAGTTTTCTTGGCTGAGTGCGTAATTGGCGTCCTCAGGATCATCACAAACCTGCATCAGGATTTTACCAGGAGCCGCAAAGCAAGCGATATTGTCGACATGACCGTCCGTCTCATCCCCATCTAAGCCGTTTTTCAGCCAGACCACTTTGCGGATGTTTAAGAACTTTCTCAGCTCAGCTTCAATCTGTTCTCGCGTCAGCTCCGGATTTCGGTTAGGATTCAAGAGACACTGCTCTGTCGTCAAAAGCGTGCCTTCTCCGTCCACATGGAAGGAACCCCCTTCCATCACAAGCGGAGCGTCAAACCGTTTCAGCCCGACCGAATTAAGGATTTGAGGCGCAACCTGATCATCTAAATCCCACGGCGCATATTTACCGCCCCAGGCATTAAACTGCCAATTGATCCCAGCTATTTCCCCTGTAGCATGACATAAAAACGTCGGCCCGTTATCCCGTAACCAGGCATCATTGTGCTCAATGAACAGAAAATCAATCCGCTCGTTACGAAATAATTGCGAGAGTTTAGCAGAATCTGCGGGATTCCCTACCACTGTCACAGGTTCAAACTCAGCAACAGCCTGAATGATCTCGCTATAACCAAGGCAAACCACTTCAAAATCTTCTGGATAACACATTGACGCCTGAACCGGCCAAGAAATATACGTCCGCGAGTGCTTGACCCATTCAGCAGGCATTTTATAGTTTCGATTGCTTGGATACATAACGCTTCCTCATATTCTCAGTTGTTTTAAACTATTGTTCTTATTTTACTTCATCCTCCCCAGAAGATAAAGCTGCTTTCAGCTGCCGAAACCGAATTTTAAGTCCCTATTATCTAATTCCGAGACATCCACTTCTTTAAGCGGGTGTTCCTTATTCTACTTCAGAAACATCTGAATAACTACCAGCACGATTTCAACCATGATCAGGATAATAATAGCCCACTCAAGTCGATTGCCGCGCTTAGCGTGAGCCAGTTCAGAAAAAACACTCGTGATATCCATGAGCATCTCTGACTTAAGCCTAATATTTTCGCATCGATCCGTCAAATCAAACAAAGTACTAAGTTCGTCAAATAATTTTTCGGCCTCTTCGTTTACCCAAGTAATTTCCGGTTTATCCAGTAACATAATATATGAAATTGTGCTTAATCTAAAACCTAAAATACGTGCTGACATTTGCGCAAGCTTTTTATCGGAAAATGTTAAATACCCGCGTTGTAAACAATCGACAATATCTTCAATCTCATCCAGTAGCTTGTCGATGTCAATCTCTAAACGTTCCAAGGCGACCGATTTAGCAAGCACAGTCCCAACGATTTCACGTTGATGACTTAGTTCACTAGCGGTTATCATACTATCATTATTGATAGCAGGTATTCCTTCTGGCGATATTTCTATCTTATAATCGTCAAAATAATCAAGTGTAGTAATCAGGGCCAGGCTTTTTTCGATTCGTCCCAAGTAGTGTATGAGATCCATAATTTCATGATGCTCACAGTTTACAAAGACAATACTCCCAAACGGGAACACATAGATTGACTTGCCCATTGGGTCGGAGACAATACCCTTAAGGGCCTCTTCCGTTAGTTTAAGAGATTCTTCCCAGCGAAATTTGTGGGTAATACCAAAGTGCGTGGCAATTTTGTTTAAATTAATTTCAATCGTTAAAGCAACTGCTTTGAAATTAATGGCCGTCATCAAAATCATCCTCTACATAAATCCTTCACTTCTTTGAACAGTCAAATTTTTAGAATTTAATCGCTCAAACTTCTAACGTTTAGATTAGAATACTCAGCACGAAAACGTTTATGTTCGTGCCTTTCTTTCATGACTTTTTTTTCGCTATTTTGCAGCGCTAATCTGCCGCAGTTTCAACAAATAACAGTAATTTTTATGATATAATCTTCCTATCTCTTAGGAAAGAAAGGATGAATCTTGTGAAAAAGATATTTTTTTTGCTTATTGTAGCACTTGCCTTTGTGTTAAATACGCCTTTGCTAACCTACGCCAGCCCATTGGCTTACCCAACAGAACGTATAGCCGGGCAGGACAGAGTTGAAACGGCCCTTAAAATATCTCAAAAAGGCTGGGACTCCGCTGCAACGGTTATCTTATGCGAATACTCCGATTACCCCGATTCTATCGCTGCAACGCCTTTTGCGGTTAGTTTAAACGCTCCCATTTTACTTACCGCCGGAGACTCTATTGACCCACGTGTTGTCCAGGAATTGCAGCGTTTAAAACCTCAGTCGATCATTCTGCTGGGCGGAACCGCCTGTTTACACCCTTCTATTGAAAAGAAACTTGATAACTTATCGTTAAAATGGGAACGTATTGGCGGAACAAATCGTTACGAAACATCAGTTCTTCTTGCCCAACGCTTAACGAGCGATTCCTTAATCCTTGCCAACGGTGATGACTTCCCAGATGCTTTGTCAGCTGCAACCTTTGCGGGCATTAAACAGATCCCCATCGTTTTGACCTCGAAAACTTTACCTGCTTCAGTCATTCAATACTATCAAACTGCTGGACCTGCGCACTTAATTGTTATTGGTGGTGAAGCCGTTGTTCCTTCCAGTAATCTAACCAAAAATAAGTTCGCGGTTGAAACCCGCTTAGGCGGTCAGGACCGTTACGAAACCAATGCCCAAGTCGTTGCCTTTATGAAAGATACCTGTGCCTCAAATGATCTTTTCTTGGCCTCTGGCATTACTTTTCCTGATGCCGTAGCCGGTACGGTACTTGCCTCAAAAGATAAATCTCCCCTTTTGCTCACCGAAAAAGATGATATTCCACCCTCCGTTTACAGTCTCATGCGCGAACATATGCAAATTGAACCCCCTTGCACAAGCACTAGTGATAGCGCTAGTGCTCCTAAGCAAGGAAAAACCACCGCCTCAGGAGGACTAAATCTGAGAGCTACTCCATCAACCGCCGGGAAAATGCTGACCACGATTCCAGTGGGCACGACGATTAATCTTCTTGACCTGCAAAACCAATGGTATAAAACCACCTATCAAACGAATACAGGTTGGGTTTCAGCTACCTATGTAGCCCCTACCACCAGCAACGATTCTACAGCAAACTTAGATTTAAGTGTCAACGGTACAGTTTATATTTTAGGTGGAACAGGTATTATCAGTTCTAATACCCAGGCCATTATTCAAGGACAAGCTTCTTCTAACTATACGGATAATCTCAAAGCCTTCCCTGCTCTGCCCTCAGAAATCAATATACCGAGTTCTCCTCCTGATACCACTCCAGTCACTCCTCCTGATACCACTCCAGTCACTCCTCCTGATACCACTCCAGTCACTCCTCCTGATACCACTCCAGTCACTCCTCCTGATACCACTCCAGTCACTCCTCCCGATACCACTCCAGTTACTCCTCCCGATACCACTCCCTCTGTTCCGACAACCTACGATCCTGCCAGTGATGTTCTCCTTGATCCTTTTCAAGGCATGCCCGCTAACTCCTTAGCAGGCAAAACAATTATGCTCGACCCGGGACATGGAGGACCGGATACAGGAGCTATCGGCCCTAACAATACGTATGAAAAGAACAACACCTTAGCCATAGCACTTGCCCTCAATGATATCTTAAAAGAAGCCGGCGCTAACGTTATCTTAACCCGAGATACCGATGTGTCCCCAGCGACTGCAGATTATTCGGAAACAGCCGATCTCCAAGCTCGGGTGGACTTAGCCAACAAGGATAACCCTGACATATTTGTCTGCATCCATAATGACTCCTTTACCAACCCTGATGTCCAAGGCACTTCAACCTATTATTCCGATGATAATCCTAAGGAAAATGAGAGCATACAGCTTGCCAACAGCATCCAAGGTGCCGTTATCGACACGGTTAACACCAAGAACCGCGGGGTTAAAGATGCCGCCTTTTATGTCTTACGCAAGACAACCATGCCTTCTATTTTGCTTGAAGCAGCCTTTATTTCTAGTCCCTATGAAGAAGCTCGCCTCCAAAACCCGACGTTCCAAAAAAACCTTGCCACTGCTATCTTCCATGGCATCTATAATTATTATCAAACCCCACCTCCCCAAGCTTAAGCTTTAACAAATCGCCCTTGATAATTGTTACAAAGGAGACTAAGCACTCAAATGAATGATCGTCCGCACGAATTAAAAGCTGCTTACCCGACAGTCTCGCGCTCGCGTCGGTTATGGATGGGTATTACCTTAGGCGCGCTGTCTGCTTTCGGCCCCTTGTCAATCGACATGTACTTACCTTCTTTACCTATTTTAACCAATGATCTACACACAAGCACATCGCTTGCCCAGTTCAGTCTGACAGCTTGCTTACTCGGGCTCGCCTTTGGACAATTAATCGCTGGTTCGCAAAGCGACATACGGGGGCGGCGCATCCCGCTCCTGATCGGACTGCTTAGCTATACTGTTTCATCCTTCCTCTGCGCTCTAAGCCCATCTATCGGCAGCTTGATTTTGCTTCGGCTCATTCAAGGCTTCGCAGGCTCTGCAGGCCTTGCTATATCGCGTGCCATCGTCAGAGATCTCTACTCAGGTACAGAGATGATCAAGTTCTTTTCACTTTTAATGCTAATCAATGGTGTCGGGCCCATCTTTGCGCCCATTATCGGGGGGCAGCTCTTACAGCTCACTTCTTGGCGGGGGGTATTCTTAGTTTTGAGTCTGGTCGGTATGATTATGCTCCTAGCCGTCTTTTTCACCTTACCTGAGACATTGCTGCTGCAACATCGCTCACAAGCCGGTCTGTCCAATACTTTAGCGACCTTTCGCATTCTCATCAGTGACCGAGTTTTCATGAGCTATGCCTTACCTCAAGGACTCGTCATGGCCGCTATGTTCGCCTATATAGCGGGGTCCCCCTTTGTTATCCAAAATATTTTCGGCGCCTCTCCCCAGATGTTTAGTCTCTTCTTTGCTATCAATGGGCTTGGCATTATCATCGCCGGCCAAATCACAGGTAGACTGGCTGGTCGAATTGACGGCATCAAACTCTTTCTCAGTGGTCTCGTCCTAGCTACACTGGGAGGCATCGGCTTGCTAATGATGATTCTCCTCGGAGCAGGACTGGCCGAAATCTTACCGGCCTTGTTCATAGTAGTATCAAGTGTCGGCATCGTCTCAACTGCCGGCTCTGCCTTAGCCATGGAAAATTACGGTCATTCCGCCGGCAGTGCTTCAGCGTTGCTAGGGCTGTTTTCCTTTGTAATTGGTGCCTTGGTTGCCCCACTCGTAGGGCTGGGCGGCGGAAATACAGCGGTACCTATGGGCATAGTTATCGCTGCCAGTGAAATTAGCGCAATTCTAAGTTACCTGATCTTGAAACACCGCTCCTTCGCTCACTGAGCCTTGGCTGAAATGGGCCCCCGCGCGAGAGCAATCTTACCCGTGCGCACAATTTCAATGATGCCATGATCCTCCTCCAGTACTTGACAGAGGGCATCAATTTTGGCTCCATCTCCAGACAGTTCGATCACCATCGTCTCCCGATTAACATCGACGATGCTGGCCCGAAAAATATCGACAATATTGATAATATCCGAACGTGTCTCTATAGTCGCCTTAACTTTAATCAAAGCTAACTCGCGTTGAATCGACTCGACAGCCGTAAGATCACTAATTTTGATCACATCCACTAATTTTGACAACTGGTTGACAACTTGTTCCTGCTCGATCTCATTGCCTTCAACCACAATCGTTATCCTAGTGGTATCGGGTTCCTCTGTATACCCAGCGGCAATACTTTCAATATTGAAGGCCCGGCGGCTAATCAGCCCGGAAATATGAGTTAACACCCCCGGTCTATTTTCTACTAAAACGGCAAGTGTATGTTTCATCCCTCTGCACCTCCCAAAATCATCTGATCCAAACCTGCCCCTGACGGAACCATCGGCCAGACGTCCACCTTTTCTGGGGTCCGAATATCAACGACCACAGGACCGGGCGTAGCCAACGCTTCTTTCAGAACGTTGTCTAATTCCTCCGGTTTCGTCACCCTTAAACCCGCCACCCCCATAGCCTCGGCTAATTTTACAAAGTCAGTATTACCTCGCAGGCCGGTATGTGAATAACGTCCACCGTAAAACATCCGTTGCCACTGCGCGACCATGCCCAAGGTCTGATTGTTAAAGATCAGTACCTTAACTGGCAAATTATAATTAGCGACCGTCGCTAATTCTTGACAATTCATCATAATTCCGCCATCACCAACAAAGAGGATAACCTGTCTAGCGGGCAAACCACATTGTGCTCCCAGAGCAGCAGGCAGACCATAGCCCATTGTACCAAGCCCACCTGACGTAAGGAACGAGCGCGAATTTCTAAAGCCATAATATTGGGCTACCCACATCTGATGTTGCCCTACATCCGTGACAATCACGGCATCTCCCTGAGTCAACTGACTGACTTTCTCAATCACAGCTTGGGGCATTACAAGGTTTGGGTCACGCTCATATTGTAAAGGTTTATCCCTTTGCCAAGAGAGAACTTGCTCTGTCCAGGCTTGAGCCCGTTCTTTCAACTCGCCGGAGATACCCTTAACCCGTTGCACTAAGGCAGGTAACGACCAATTTATGTCCCCGACAACACGTATATGGGCCAAGACATTTTTATTGATTTCCGCAGGATCAATGTCAAAGTGGATAACTTTGGCCTTCTTGGCAAACTCACTCAGCAGTCCCGTCACACGATCATCAAAACGAACTCCGATTCCCAATAGCAAATCACATTCCGTCGTAGCCATATTAGCTGCGTACGTCCCATGCATGCCCACCATACCTAAAAACAGAGGATGATCAAAGGGCAGACTTCCCAAACCCATCAAAGTCGAGATGACCGGAAACCCAGTCTGATCAACTAACTCTCTAAAGACCTCCGCTGAATTAGAGAGATTCACCCCTCCACCGACAAAAATAAGAGGGTTATGAGCTAAGCGTAATTCCTCGCAAACCTTGTCGATCGTTTCTGAATTTCCGGCAAACAAAGGACGGTAACCACGCAACACAACCTCTGACGGGTAGTGATAATCTACCGAAGCAGCAAAGACATCCTTTGCGACATCGACGACCACGGGGCCTGGTCTCCCAGTGCGGGCAATATAAAAGGCCTCTTTAAGGACTCTTGGTAAATCTTCAACCTTCTTAACCAAATAGTTATGTTTCGTAATAGGAGTTGTGATGCCGCGGATATCTGCTTCCTGAAAGGAATCCCTGCCAATCAAAGGAACAGCAACTTGACCCGTTATCGCCACTAAAGGAATCGAATCCATATAAGCCGTGGCAATCCCAGTCACCAGATTGGTTGCCCCTGGTCCAGAGGTAGCAATGACAACCCCAACCTTGCCTGTAGCCCTGGCATAACCATCCGCAGCATGAACCGCTCCCTGTTCATGTTTGGTTAAAATATGTTTGAAATCTGCTTGATACAAAGCGTCATAAAGTGTTAGTACTGCGCCCCCGGGATAGCCAAACACCACGTCTACTTTTTCATTTTTCAGGGATTCAATAATAGCCTCTGCGCCATTCATTATCAAATTTGCACCCTACTTTCTTCTCGTTAGCTTTATAGTAGCTTATTATAAGATCACCCAGTGAGGTGATCCAGGGAAGATGTTCCAACCCATATATTATAAACTAGGACTACTAAATAGACTAGAATACAATTCAGAAAAATTAAACGAATGATGGCTCCCTCTCGAATCTCCATTAGGACAGGATTTCAGAAGGGGTTTTGCTATTGTTGGACATTACTAACCGTCTTTATTATAATAATATCAAATATAACTTAAGCTTTAGCCTCCCTAGTCCGATATAATAAGTAATCAAATGTTTTTAATTTGTTTATAACTTGGAGCGTGAATAAAGTGAACACATATGTACTGAACACTGTTCAAATCAACCTATTAATCGTGGATGATAAGCCTGAACATCAACTGATGTTAATAGGCTACCTTAATAACATTGACTGCAACATAATTACAGCAAAGTCCAGTCAAGAAGCATTAGACTACCTGCAACACTACGAGTTTGCACTTTTAATCCTTGATTTAGAAATGTTCGCTATAGATCGCTTAACAAGCACTGCGATACCCATTATTTTTATGGCAGGCAAAACCTTTGATCAAGGGTCCCTCTGCCAAGGACATGAGCTAGGCGTGGTTGATTTTTTGACCAAACCAATCGAACCTGTGATCCTGAGAAACAAAGTGCGAATATTCTTAGCCCTCTACCAACAACAAAAATTACTCAGCCAACAAGCTGAATTACTAGAATCAAACGCTGAGGAACTCCTTAAACTCAAAGCAGTCAATAATCAATTAGAGACCCTCTCAACTCTGGATGGCTTAACGGGAATACCCAATCGCCGTCACTTCGATCAAGCTATTGAGAGATATTGGAAAACTGCGCTGCGAGAACAACTACCACTCTCCTTGCTCATGATCGATATCGATAATTTTAAAGCCTATAATGATACTTATGGTCACGTTAAAGGGGATGATTGTTTAATTCTGGTCGCAAAGACTTTAGCTTCAAGCGTTAAGCGCCCCGATGATTTTGTAGCTCGTTACGGCGGAGAAGAATTCTGTGTTGTCTTGCCTAATACAGATAAGAAAGGTGCCTTTCATGTTGCTGAGACGATGAGAAAATCCATCGAGATGTTAACTCTGAAACAACACCATTCTCATGTCGACGAATGCGTTACAATTAGTTTAGGTATTGCCGAGATAATACCTAAACCCTTTGATTCAATTGCTAATTTTATTAATAATGCCGATAGCGCCCTCTATTTAGCCAAACAACTCGGACGCAATAAAGTATATATGGAAAATTTGAGTAAAATCAAAGCTAATAAAGCGGCCCTGCAAAAAAAGATCCTCTATCGCTCCTTCCGCGAAACCATCTCCGGATTATGGCTTTCCTAAGTTACCAGCAAAACCAATCTTGTTTTGCCTTAAATGATCCAGTTAACAGCAAGCAAACTACCGATTACCTGAATATTAAAATCCCACGGATCTTCTGATCCGTGGGATAAATAATTCAAGCCCTGAATAGGTGATTTAACTGAACAGTTCTACGACTTTCCTAGCAATTCTTTCCCCAAATATTCTGGCCCTTTCTTTCTGGCCTTCATCCCCATCTTGAATACACACCGCACCATAATGTATAAAAGGTTGTCCCTCAGCAACGCCCGACGAATAGACCAACATCCCTTTGACCAACAACTCTGCAATCAATGCTAACTCAGCCACCTCTGCTCCACCACCGACATAATTAGCTGTCGCAAAAACGGCACCAAGTTTTCCACCGACATTTTTAGCTGCATCCAACCATTGTTTTAATTGCCAAGCAAACGTTCCCGCAATTGTTGGGGAGCCAATGATAACTGCCTTAACTTCCGTTAAGAAGTCATTATCAAGCGCTTCGATAGACATACATTTCACTTCTACATTGGGAATCTTGTTAGCACCCTCCGCAATAAGATCGGCGACCTTTTGGGTATTTCCAGTCTTGCTGTAATAAACAACGGCGATTTTCATAAAAAACCCTCCTTTTTTATATACTACACTATTTTAACACTATTGCCATAGTTTAGGAATGTTTTTTGGACATTCTTCTTAAATGGCATGCCCGTGAAATAGTTGATTGACTAATAAGCTAATAAGGAACACCCACTTCTTTGATTAAGTGGGTGTTCCTTATTAGCTTAACAAAGAGAAGGTTCAGTCTGCGCCTGAGCACAGCCTGAATCCTAAAACAAGCCTGATTATGCTCGCTTGGCTAGAGAAGGGCCTCGCTGGCAACTAAATCATTCCTAAAATCCCTCACCAAACGATTCAATCTTCAGCCAAGCAACCACTTCTCAAGATAAACGAGTTTTAAAATCTTGATAACCAAATTGCCTAATAATCTTAAGGCCTTCTTCAGCGCTGAAAAGTGCGATCGCAGGGAGATTTACGCCATTGAAGGTATTGTTTTTGACCATAGTATAGTGGGCCATGTCACAAAATACAAGTCTGTCCCCTGGTTTTAGGGGTTGCTTAAAAGAATAGTCGCCAATGATGTCGCCGGCAAGACAGGTCAGACCGCCCAGTCTGTAAGTATAAGGATATTCGCCCGGCTCTCCAGCATCGATTATCCTTGGTCTGTAAGGCATTTCCAGCACATCCGGCATGTGACAAGCTGCTGAAGTATCCAGAATGGCAATTTTCATACCATTGTCCACTAGGTCAAGGACCTTGACAGCGAGAAAACCCGTGTTTAAAGCGACAGCTTCACCCGGTTCGAGGTAGATCGACACGCCATATTTGTCCTGAAAAAACATGATTGAACGAACCAGACTTTCAATATCATAACCCGGTCTGGTAATATGATGCCCTCCACCAAAATTGAGCCATTTCATTGTTTTGATAAATTCCCCAAATTTTTGGTCAACCACCTGAATCGTACGTGCCAGAGTATCCGAATTCTGCTCACACATTGTATGAAAATGAAGCCCTTCCAGACCTTCAAGCTCTTCAGGTCGAAAATTGGCCAAGGTCACACCCAGTCTTGAATACTGAAAGCAGGGATCATAAAGAGGGGTCTCTATCTCCGAATACTCAGGGTTGATGCGGATGCCACAGCTAATTTTTTTGTCCTTAACCGCTCTTACTTTGGCTTTGAATCTCTGCCATTGAGCAAAAGAATTAAAGATAATATGGTCACAATTGAGGAGGATTTCCGCAAATTCCTCCTCAATATAAGCCGGTGCGTAACTATGAACTTCTTTACCCATTTCTTCATGACCCAGCCTCGCCTCAAACAATGAGCTGGCCGTGACCCCCTGCAGATAGTTGCCCACGAGAGGAAATACCGAATACATTGAAAATCCTTTTAAAGCAAGCAAAATTTTACAGCCTGTACGTTGTTGTACAGAACGCAGGATTTCAAGATTTCTTACTAAAAGTCTTTGATCCACAACATAACAAGGTGAGGGAAGTGCCGTAAAATCAAGCTCCATTAATACACCTCAATCAAGAAGAGTTGGCGAGAAACTTTCCTGCCACGGTAGACCGTATTTAGTGAGCGCTTCCATAAAGGGATCGGGATCAAATTCTTCAACATTAAATACCCCAGGTTTTTTCCAAATCCCTTGGAGCATTAACATTGCCCCAATCATGGCCGGAACCCCTGTCGTATAGGAAATTGCCTGCGACCCCACCTCGGCATAACATTCTTGATGATCACAAACATTGTAAACATAATAGGTTTTAGGCTTGCCATCTTTAACCCCTTGCATAAGGCAACCGATATTCGTTTTTCCTTTCGTTCTCGGCCCTAAGGATGCTGGATCGGGAAGCAAAGCCTTTAAGAAATGCAAGGGAATGATCTGCTGCCCCTCAAAATTAATGGGCTCAATCGAAGTCATCCCCACATTTTCCAACACATGTAAATGATTAAGATAATTATCAGAAAAAGTCATCCAAAATCGTATCCGCTTAATTCCCTTGATATGAACGGCTAAGGATTCTAGTTCTTCATGGTACATAAGATAAATGTTTTTGGGGCCAATCTCAGGAAGATCATAAACTTTTTTCAGAGAGAGAGGATCCGTCTCGACCCACGAACCGTTTTCAAAGTACCTGCCGTTGGCAGTAATTTCCCGAATATTTATCTCAGGGTTAAAATTCGTGGCGAAAGGATAGCCATGATCGCCGGCATTGGCATCCACAATATCAATAGAATGGATTTCATCAAAATAATGTTTCTGAGCATAAGCGCAGAAAACACTGGTAACCCCAGGATCAAAACCACTTCCTAACAACGCGGTCAACCCTGCCTGCGCAAATTTCTCCCGATAGGCCCACTGCCATTTGTATTCAAATTTCGCCAGATCGGGCGGCTCGTAATTAGCAGTATCCAGATAATCAACACCCGTCGCCAAACAGGCATCCATAATCGTCAAGTCTTGGTAAGGAAGTGCCAGGTTAATAACGATATCTGGCTTAAAGCTCTTGATCAACTCAATGACCAAGTCGGTATTATCAGCATCAAGCTGCGCGGTTTGAATTTTTGTGCGACTTCCAGCCAATTTGTTTTTGATAGCTTCACATTTTTCGACAGTTCTGCTCGCTATACAAATTTCTTCAAATACATCTGGATTCTGGCAACATTTATGAATTGCAACACTAGCAACTCCGCCAGCGCCGATAATCAAAGCTTTTCCCATTTCAGCACCCTCCAAATCACTTTTATTGAATTACCATGCAAATTATACATAAACCACTTTGAATAATCAAGAAAAATAGCCTGGAACACATATTTATAGCACAATATTGTTCTATTTAGAGAAATAATTCTGGTTCTCTGCGCAAAGTACACTCGATTTCTAATTCCTGTTTATGTCTTAAATAATCTTGATCATCATAATATTTGGCCTGCGTCGGACATTTTTTAATACACGCCCCACATTTAATACAAATTCCAGTTAATTTAGAGACATCTTCCGCATCAATCGAACCCATAGGACAGACCGTGACACAAAGTTTACAATCAATACAATTACTATTCGTTTTTGGCGAAACCTTTCTAATATCCACTGGACTGCCATCGTTGTTTTTAGGCATATAATGTTTCCGATACGGTTTGGCCGTGCCCTTGACAGCGACAGGTTGAAATTCCGGCTGTGTCAATAGTTTGGTACAAATTTGATTGGCAAAATCAGCGACTATGGCCAGATCTTGTTGATCCGGTCTGTTTTTGGCAAGAATGGTTGAAAATGAATGCTCGCCGATAAATGCGCCCCCCGCAATGACTTTAAAACCATTCGACTCAAGAATATCTTTTAACTCAATTAAGGCATCATCATAGTTTCTGTTACCATACACAACCACAGGGACAGCTAAGGCACCCTTACCTGTAATAGAATTTAAATACTTTAGTAAGACATTAGGAACTCTGCCCGCATAGACCGGCACGCCAATAATGACAATATCGTCCTCTGCAAAAGACACAGGATTTATTCTCGCTCCCGGCAAGGTGAAATCAAGCGTATTGATGCCTATTTCCCCACCTACAGTCTTTGAAGTTTGCTTAGCAATGGTCTCTGCTATTCCAGAGACCACTTTTTTGGTCGTACCCGTCGCACTGAAATACATGGCATTAAGCGTTCTATTCATACCAGACCTCCTATAATAATTATTTGATCAGCGCAGTCTAGACTAAGCCATTCCCTAGCTGCAGTAACTTCATAGGGGTTCCAACCTCTAATCTCCCCAATTCAGGACTTCCGAGAATCCGGGCATTTTCCTGAGTCGCCATTCTGTAAACTTCCAGTTTAGGAATTCCTGCTTGAACCAGCCACTCCATCTCATCATACAGGCTCTCGGCGTGCTGCACCTGATAAGCTCCGGCATCTGTACCAACACCCAGGCGGACATTTAAATGATAGGCCTCGTAGATTTTAGTAAGCTGTCCCGCTAGAATCCGTTGCAAGGTATCGATTTCATGGGAAGAGTAACGCTCGGTTGGATATTTTAAAATATTGCCAATGGGCGCCACAGTTGGGATCCAAGCAATCCCTTTTTCGCGCATGCGCTCAAGTTGTGCGCCCGTCATGTAATACCCATGTTCAATCGAATCCACCCCCGCCGCGATGGACACCGAAATTCCCTCTTCCCCACTGGCATGCGCCATGACAGGTATCCCCCGACCATGAGCCGCCTCGACCAGCTCGGCAAGATCCTCAACCGCCCATTGCGTTGGACCGACCTTCTGAAAATCGTTAAACTTGATCAACCCTGTGACGACGACTTTAAGTTGGTCTAAGCCCTGTCCGAAAAACTCCTCTTCTTTTTCCCGCCACTCTAAAATATTCTTAAAGCCACGCCCCAGAAACCGGCCATACATTCCTGCTCGATTCACGGCCTCATGCACCGCTATGACCTTAGGTCCCAGCCAAACTTCTTCCATAACCTTATTTTTAGCCCGCCAAGCAAAGGCTGGTAAGTCACCCCCATCGCGAATCGCCACAATTCCCCTCTCCAGATAATGACACAAGAATCGTTGCATATTGGCTTCGATCAAGGCCGGCTGCGCCCAATTTTCCAAGCACTTAAAAAAATCAAGGCTGTCTAACGCCAAATGCACATGCGCATCGCTCCAGCCGGGCAAGAGAAAATAGGAATCCCAAAGCTGTGTTTTTGGCGAGAAGTTTTCTAAATCCCTGCTCGGCTGCAAAGAACTGACCTTACCCTCCCGCCATTGCAAAAGCACAGACTGAGAGCACAACCCCAGTTCAGGGCTCCAATACCCGGCGACGACCGCTTCTCCTTGCGCCGGAATCTCGAAGATTTTTTGTTCTGCACTGCACGCAATATACATCGCCCTACACGTCAAGCGTGTATTTCAAGGTTTTTATTCTAATATCCCTAATCATAATCCGCTTCCTTTCTTATCGCTCTAACCCGAATAATATAAAGAAAACTTGGCTGGCGCCAAGCCTTGGCGAAGGCGGCCGCCTAGTTGCCCTTATGCTTAGAAAGTATATAACGCAAGTTTATACTTTCTGATAGTATAAAGAAACTTGGCTGGCACCAAGCCTTGGCGAAAGTGGCCGCCTTAGTTGCACACAAAGGATTATTTAAATTGTATCATTATCTGCATGTCGAATACACAAGAATCAAGTCGCAAGATCCTATTTTGTGACTAAAAGAAACATCTTTCAGTTCCCTTTTGACCATGGTATTTCAGCTTTTTCTACAATCCAGAATCAAATTGTTCCAAATTTTGACAAGCTATTGAAAAAGTAGTATCGTCTATTATGACACATACTTAGATATGCCTGCCTTCTCAGTGAACAACCCTTAAGCATCGTAATTTAATTTAAAAAAGGAGCCTGATTTAGATGAACGAAACCATTAAAACATTATTAAACCGCCGCAGCATCCGTTCTTACACGCCAGAACAACTTAAAGATGACGACTTACAAATTATTTTAAAAACCGGCAAGTTTGCTCCCAGTGCGATGAACCAACAATCTTGGCATTTTACTGTAGTGCAAAACAAGGAAATACTCCAGAGAATAAACCAAGTTATCCGAGCTATTTTCCTCAAGTCAGGTAATGCACATTTCGAAGAAATGGCTAAAGCGGATACCTTTCATGTCTTTTATAATGCCCCTACCCTGATCATCGTTTCAGGGGACGAAAAAGCTATCGCACCTCAATGTGACTGCGCCTTAGCAATGGGAAATCTATTTTTAGCCGCCTCATCACTGGGCATCGGCTCTTGCTGGATTCATGCCCTCACTCAATTAGACACTACACCTGAAGGTACTAAGCTAATCAGCGACCTGGGCATACCTTCAGGAAATAAGATCTTTGCCTCAGGTGCCTTTGGTTACGCAGCTTCAGAAACACCAACTCCAGCGCCTCGAAAAGACAATGCGGTAAATATCATTTAGAAAACATGAAAAAGAGGTAGTTGCGCTCTGACCAACTACCTCTTTTTATATCCTGCGCTAAGGTTCACTCCTGAAATGAATGTCCCGCTACAATCAATTCTGTCGATTGCCCATAAATTTCAAGCATTAGGCACATTCAAGAAAATAACTAGTCAGTCTGCCAGTCTATTTTGTGTCATACTGCGTCGGCATATGCCCCTAATAGCCCCGCTATGAGGGGCACATGCCTCCTTGTCTGACGCAAACTATCCAAGGCATCATGACTTG
>JARLHV010000068.1 GCA_031292055.1 Desulfosporosinus sp. | reverse complement strand
TGTGGCTTCCTTTTTTGTAATCTACCATAGCAGCTGTCACCCCTTTAATATAGTTTAACAGACTGCTACTACTTGCTCCACGCTAGAAGCTGTCCCGACTGGAAGTCGGGGGTATTAAACCAGGCGCATTGAAAATAAACTGGATGCAAAGTGGCAATATGCGATCTGGATGCTGCTTATCATTCGACTACTCATGCCTTACGATATTCAAAGTCCTTGGAGCCTTTACAGCTTGTTAACAAATAATTCGGTAACAATTCAGATGGTCAATCAAGCAAATATTAGGATGCCAGATATCAATATCCCAATCAGCAATATATCCGGGAAGGATATCCAGTTAACGAATGATCAATCTAGTATCAACAAAGAAAGCAATACCAAAGCAGACGGACCTATTTCGAAGAATTTGTTTAATGGTTGGATATTAGCAATTCTATGGTTAGTCGGGGTTCTAATTTTATCTATTTTGACAATTGCTACAAACCTCAGATTCTATTTAAAAGTAAGACGAGAACCTTTTGTAACAGACGCACGGATATCCAAACTCATGCATGAATGTACCAGAAAACTTGGTATTAGGAAAAACCTCCCGATACTAATCATGAATGGAATAGATTCACCTTGTCTTTCCGGAATAGTGAGTCCCAAACTTCTTGTTCCTAAATCCTTGGTCAATCGGCTAAACGATGAAAATATTCGACATATTTTCATCCATGAACTATCCCATTATAAAAGGAAAGATATACTTATTAATTGGCTGGCGGTGGCCGCACAGATCGTTCATTGGTTTAATCCATTAATTTGGTACTGTTTTGCGAGAATGCGTGAAGACTGCGAACTAGCTTGTGATGCTGATACCTTAAGCTTCTTAAGGCCAGAAGAGTATCAAAGCTACGGCTTATCCATCATAAGTTTAGTAACCCCTGCTCAATCTCCATGGCTCCCAGGAACCACTGGTTTCTTTGGGAACAAAAACAATCATCAAATTAGGAGGAGAATCAAAATGATCAAATTTTTTCATAAACCCACTTTGAAATGGACTTGGACTGCGGTTGTTATATTCATTAGTTTAGGCTTGGTAGGTTTTACTAACTCAATATCAAACGCTACTCCTGTAGCGGGAGCTAGCACTCCGAAACAAACGCCCCAGTCTAATCAATCTTCTTCTGTAACGGATGGAAGTTCTGACTACCAAAAGTATCTTTCCTTTATTCCTTTACTCCCAAGTTACACTGCAGGATATCAGCTTACACTATCGAGAATTTCCAATAGCCAAAACATCCCTCCCGGTAAAAACTCTAATACTTACTTAGCTGCATATGGCAGTCACTCAGCATTTACAGTATCCGAGGCACGACCTGGCGAGATGCTTCAAACTATTATTCAACATACCGTTCCTGTTCAAGAGACAAAAACTCAAATTCAAATTGGCGATTTGCCAGCAACAGTAACTGTGAATAAAAACATTGACGTTGCTAGAATTCAATTTACAAAAAATAACGTGGAATATATTGTTTCAAGCATTACTGGAGGAGGAGTTTCGCTCGATGAGTTGAAGAAAATTAGCGAAAGTATAGTCGTTCCAGTAAATACTCCACCTACAGACATTTATATTGGAAAAGGGGGTACCTCAGCTTCAGATGGGTTAAGTTTTAAAACGCTTCAACCTCTAGATATCGTCATTCCACAGGGGTATAAATTCCGAGACGCATCCTCCTTTATATATATTAAAGGTAATGAAAAGTCGGAAGTCTTTTCATTATATTATACAACGGGAAAAGCAAACACCTTTTTGAATGTAATGATGACCACAGGAGATCAACCGTATGGAGACCCTACTCCAGTGCTAACGCCAAACTCTGATTTTGATACAAAACAAATTAATGGAACAACAGTTAAATTGCGTAAAACTAATAATAACAATTTACCAGCTGCTAAAATTGTAATTCCAGAGAATGGTTTGGAATTTACGCTTTATGGGCCGGATATGCAAGAATCAGAAGTCGAAAAAGTAGTGACATCAATTTTGCAAGCTTATACAAAACTTTAACTTGGTAAGATTACGGGCGCTTTGTAAGGTTATTATTTTTTCAGCAACAGAACTTTATTTATAAGTCTCATGTTAAAACGGTGAATTATTTATTGATGCCGAATCGGCTTCGCAGTATCCATAGAACTGAAACCTAACCAAAGTAGACTTAATTCGAAAATCAATCAGGTTTTACTTTGATTAGGTTTCAGTAGTAATGACGACGAAAACCGGATGTAGCACCTATATTTTAACAAATGTCCACAATGGCTCAATTGTATACTTCCCATACCCCTTAGTTCCTGTTCATATGGCATCAATTCAACTAAAATATTATATCCCCCCGCACTAAAAAGCAGCGCAAAAGTAGTCTTTTGCGCTGCTTTTTAATATAATAGAGGCGGAGAACACTGTAAAGAAGGTATGTAATGACTGAAATAAGTGACGCAAAAGGCTTAAGTGCTTCAACGATAGAAAATAAATTTGCTGCAATATCCAGTCTCGCGGGATTTCTGAACAAAACAAATATATTGCAAAATATTCGGAAAACGCAGTATAGAAAAAACCGTAATATTGCACCTAAATCACTGGAACGCAATGATCGCAACAAGATGCTCAGAGAGGTTGAACGCTCACAAAATCTAAGAACTATAACAATAACATACTTTTTGCTATTGGTAGATGATAAAAATAAAACTGGTTTAGAAAGTCTTCGTCAGTCCGAAACACACGAGTCTCCTATAGGATTTTAGAAAGCAATCGAACGGTACAAGACGATTTATTCAATAGGCTCCTATCAATGGAACATATCCAGGATACCTATCGGAAAGATAGGTGTTTTATCCCGTTATGCATCAACGGCTAGAGCACAAATCATTGAAAGAATGCCAGATGAACGGCGTATTGCAACATTAGTTGCGTTCGCTATAGTTTATACTACCAGTGCCCAAGATGATGTCATCGACTATATGGAACGTTATTTTTCTACATTATTCAATCGCGCAAACAGAAAAGGACAAAAAGAGAGACTGCGCTCTTTGAAAGACCTAGATGGTTCAGCTAGGGAACTCAGCAGAGTCTGTATGTTGTTGCTGGATGAAGAGGTACCTGATGAAACAATACGAAAAACCATATTTTCAATCATACCCAAAGAACGGTTAAAATTAGCCATCGGAATGATTGATACTTTGACAAGACCTGTAGATCAGACCGTTGAGTACAAAGAACTCTTTAGATATTATACTTCCGTTCGTAGATTTCTTCCAAAACTTTTGGCAACCATCAACTTTAAGGCATCATCAGCAGGGCAACCAATTCTCGCTGCATGGAAGTTCCTTTCTGATGTCGAATCATCAAAGACCGAAAAAAATAAATTTGCTGGTGCACCTACGGAAGGAATTTCAGCAAGCTGGAAAAGAGTTGTTTTTAAAGGGGATAGGATCAGTTCCTGTCCTTATACTTTCTGGGTAGCAGAAAAGATGCTTGAAGGTATCAAAAACCACGATATTTATTTAGAAAACAGCGACAGATACAATGATCCAAGAAGCAAACTCCTACAGGGAACAGCTTGGAAAAGCATGAGAACCAAAGTATTAAGCACATTAGGTTGGTCGGCAAATGTAGAAGAATCATTGAATCCATTGAAGAAAAATCTGGATACTGCATTTAAGAATACTATCAGAAATTGGGACAATAACCCTGCAGTTCGAGTTGAAATGGTTAAAGGTAAGGAAAAGATAGTTCTTTCTCACCTTGACCAGCTTGAAGAATCGGATTCTTTAGTATTATTGCGCAAGCAGGTGAATTCTCTGATTCCCAATACCGATTTACCAGGACTATTCGTTGACCAGGGTTACAGAACAATTTACCCATATAAGCCAAGGTGGTTCTCGAATCAAGGATTTGTCTGTCAGTATATGTGCTGTTCTCATAGCCAAAGCATGTAATATCGGCTTGAGCACGTAGTGCAACCAGGCATAGCTGCATTGGAGTACGACCGATTGACATGGGTCGAACAAAACTACTTTCGTGCCGAGACTCTTACACAGGCAAATGCTGTTCTTGTTGAATATCTCTCCAAACTGACTTTAGCTAAAGCATGGGGAAGTGGTGATGTTACTTCAGCAGATGGAATTAGATTTGTGGTACCTCCTAAAACTATATATGCCGGTCCCAATCCCCGATATTTTGGTATCGGTCGTGGCATAACAAGTTATGATCTGATCAGTGACCAATTTGGTGGACTGAATAAGCTTGTCATCACAGGAACTATTCGTGACTCCTTATATTTGCTGGAATTGGTTTTATGTCAACAGACAACGATCAAACCTCATGAAATAATGACAGATACCGCCGGATATAGCGATATTATATTTGGTCTATTTGCATTATTAGGTTATCAGTTTAGCCCACGGCTTGCTGATATAGGAGAATCAAGGCTTTGGAGATTTGACACTAATGCAGACTATGGTGTTTTGAACAATCTATCTAAAAACAAATTACGAGAAAATCTTATCATTAAATACTGGGATGATATGCTTCGTATTGCTGGATCACTTAAACTTGGCACCATAAATCCTACAAGTCTTATCCAAATGTTACAAAGAGGTGGCAATCCGACTATGCTTGGTCGTGCAATTGGAGAATTCGGACGAATTTCCAAGACCACGTACCAACTGTCATTTTTAGACGACAAAGACTATCGCCGGCGTATTTCTACACAGTTAAATCGTGGTGAATCAGAAAATGGCCTTAAACGGACTATCTTATATGGTAAAAAAGGTGAGCTTCATCAACCGCACCGCGAAGGTCAACAAGAGCAATTGAATGCATTAGGGTTACTATTATTCTCTGGAATACTGTCTATATAGAAGCTGCACTGGATGCTATTCGTAAGGTCGGGTGTGTTGTGAATCTTAGTGATGTAAAGCGTTTTTCTCCACTTGGATATGATCACATAAATATAGTGGGACATTACTCATTCAATTTACCTGAAGAGGTTCTATTGGGAAAACTAAGACCTTTGCAACCAATGAACAGTAAATTATTTGGAAATAAATAATTATAGATTCCATTTTTAACTATGCTTATACCGGTTTTCTGTTCCGTTGCTACACAACCCCCATGGTAGAAAAAATGAATATATTGACAAATAAATGTTAGGTGGCTTATAATTAGGCAGCAAAGGAAGTGTTGTTTATTGTTCCAATTTGGCCTCAGGGATTTACCCCAACAACAAACATTAGAAGAATACGCCTTGCGCTTTCCAGAACTACAAAAGGAAGCAGTTGTAGCTGCTTTAGCATTACTTAGAACGGCATCGGATTTATCCAAAGCATTTGATTTGCATTTTGCTTCGTTCGGTTTAACGGAGGGACGTTTCATAATTCTGATGCTGCTTTACAGAGAACGAGACTATACTTTAGATTTCGCAACCCTAAGTGAGAAAGCAGAAATAACCAAGCCGACATTGACGGGACTGATAGACGGCCTTGGAAAACAAGAATTTGTTGAACGTATCCCCCACCCAAACGACCGCCGGAAGCAATTGCTGCGATTGACTCCAAGCGGGCTGGGGCTTCTTGAGCAGATGCTTCCTTCACACTATGAAATTACCGGATATTTTATGTCTGGTTTAAAAGCACCTGAACAATTGGTTCTAACAAAAACGTTAAATAAACTCCAGGAATTTCTTTTGAATATCAAATATGAGGGGGTTAATTTATGACTGCATTAGACCAAACGATCTTAAACCGGCGTTCTATTCGTCAATTTTCAGAGGAGATTCCATCCAAAGATTTAATTGAATCAGTAATTAATGCTGGAAGACTTGCCCCATTCGCCGCAGCAAGTAGTTTGAACAAATATAGCAGGAAGTTTATTGTTGTATCACGAGCTAATTCGATACTGATGGAATTAGCGGAGATTGTCAAGAAACAAGCCCAGAAGGCCTTTGAAGAATTATCCAGACAAATTGAGGTTGTTCCCGGTTTAAAAGAAAGAGCTAATATTTTCATGGGAAGATTAGAGATGGTAATGAAACAAGGGCCATTAGGTATCGGCACAGCTCCATATTACATAGTTGTCGCAGAGCCTAAAGGGATACCGGATGCTCAAATGCAGTCTATCGCTCATTGCATGGAAAATATGTGGCTTAAAGCTACAGAACTCGGATTAGGATTCCATCTTGTGTCAATGACTGGACAGATGGGTGATAATCCGGATTTTTGTACTCAAATAAATCTACCTGTTGGTGCTTACAAAATTGATGGATGTGCGGTGGGTTATCCTGCATTTGGACTTCCGCCAAAACCTGAATATCCTAGTATTTCTGAAATCACAACATGGTTTCTATAATGTCGTAAATATTAACACCGGAATGATTTTAAACATTTCCGGTGTTTGACAGTTCATCGAAGGTAAATACCCTCC
>JARLHV010000067.1 GCA_031292055.1 Desulfosporosinus sp. | reverse complement strand
GTTCAGGTGCAGGTTCAGGTTCTGCTGCCTTGTCAGGGTGTTGTGACTTGTCTGGTAGAGTTTCAGGTTCAGGTTCCTGGTCATGTTCAGGTTCAGGTTCAGGTTCAGGCTCAGGCTCAGGCTCAGGTTCAGGTTCAGGCTCAGGCACAAGCACAGGCTCAAGCTCAAGCTCAAGCTCAAGCTCAAGCACAGGCTCAAGCTCAAGCACAAGCACAGGCTCAAGCTCAAGCTCAAGCACAGGCTCAAGCACAGGCACAGGCTCAGGCACAGGCTCAAGCTCAACAGACGCATCAGGAAACGCAGACAAGACTTAGGAAAAGAACTGAGAAATTGCGAGTTTATGACAAGATGGGAGGGAGAAAAGGTGAATAGAAAGACTTGCCCCGACTGTAAAGCGAGGTCATATTCCTCCCAAGATGGACCGGACTGGGATTGCCCTATTTGTGGGAAAAATCTGAGTGAGGTTCCGAATGACCAAGATATGTGGAGTCATTTAGTTAGAGTATTGGAAGCCAATCAGGTTCTGGAACAAGTAACGGTTGGTCAGAAGAATTCGCTGCCACGGACAAGATCATAGAGCATTTGTGTATGAGAAAGAGAGTTGGCGCCTTCGGCGGCGGGCTCTCTTTTTGAGTTTCAGGGGCTGAAAAGTAGGGGGAAATATGTTTCATCGCTGGCCATCGGTGAGGAAAGATGAAGTGGAATAAACCCTCGATCAATGGTAAAGTATAACTGTAAAAACAAGAGGCGTAATGAAAAATTATGGGTTATAAAATATTTTGATAATTAGGAAAATAGCCTTTAACGTTATCAGAAGGCTATTTTTTTCCATTACAAGAAAAAATCACAGGAGGTGAGCTAAGTGAGAATAACGAAGATAGCTAAAGCTGGTACGCTTGAATCCAATGATATTTTGATAATGGTCATGCCTAATGAGTCGGGAAATGTAGAGCTTGAACTCGAAAGTATCGTCAGGCAGCAGTTCGGCGAGGTGATTGAGCAAGTGATTTTACATAAAGTTAAGGAAATGGGCATCGAGGGCATTACTATTAAGGCTCAGGATAAGGGAGCTTTAGATTATACGATTGGTGCAAGAGTTGAAACGGCTATTAAGAGAGCTATCTAATATCCTAAAATCCCGCATTTTTTTATACCTACAAGGAGAAACACTGTAAATACGCCTTGGGGAATTCTGAACGGGGAACCACAGATTACACAGATTACACAGATTACACAGATTAAGAACGATTCGTATAGAAACACACAGACAAAGGATAAAGGGGATATTGAGTTACAAGTGATTTGTAGTTTAGAGCAAAAATGTATTTATTCTGTGTTAATCTGTGTAATCTGTGGTTAAAATCAGGGTTTATTTAATGTAGGTATAATTTTTCACGGGAATCAAGGTAATATGATGTAAAGAAAAACATGCAAGACATAAAGATTTAAAGATGCAAGCAAGATATTGGGGAGTATTAGCGGTTGAGGTGAATCTAATTTGAAAAAGTTCAGAAGAACGATGCTTTTTATACCGGGAAGTAACCCGGGTATGCTTCAAGATGCGGCAATACTTGGAGCGGATTCGATTGTGCTTGATTTAGAGGATGCGGTAAGTTTAACCGAAAAAGATAGTGCCAGAATTTTGGTTAGAGAGGCTATTAAAACGATAGATTATGCACAGGTTGAAGTGGTGGTGAGAGTTAATCCCTTGGATACGGAATTTGGCGTTCAAGATGTGGATATGATTGCCAGGGTTCAACCAGATACGTTGTTGATACCTAAGGCGAATGTCGAAGAAATAAAACGTGTGGATTTGCTGCTGGATAGGATTGAAAAAGAAGAAGGCTACGCCGCTGGTAGGATTAAGATCATTGCTCTGATCGAAACCGCTCTGGGCTTAGAAACTGTTGCTGACGTAATCAAGGCCTCCCCGCGTATGGTTGGGGTTTTACTAGGGGGAGAAGATTTGACCTCGGATTTAGGAATTAAGAGAACAAAAGAGGGAGATGAAATCTTTTATGCACGGAATAAAGTGGCGACGGTATGCCGGGCATTAAAGGTGGATGCTATTGATACGCCGTTTACAGATACGAATGATTATGAGGGGCTTATAAAAGATACGACTAAGGCAAAAAGCTTGGGACTAACAGGTAAATCCGTAATAAATCCACGCCAAATTGAATTAATTCATGCTGTCTTTGCTCCGACCGAGACGGAGTTGAAACACGCCTTGAGGGTTTTGGCTGCCATGGAGGAAGCGGAAAAAGAAGGCAAAGGAGTCTTCTCCTTAGATGGCAAAATGATCGATGCTCCAGTTATCAATCGAGCGAAAAGCATAGTGGAGCTTGGCCAAAGGCTAGGACTGATGGAGAGATAGGAGGGAGAACGCTGGAACCTCTAAAAATAATAAAAACAATATTAGCGAGAGAAATTCCGAACTATATAGAAGGGTATGGAGAGGTTAAGCCGTTTCAGGGCGCTTTTAGCGATGGCGAGATAAAGACCAGGAAAGCTGTCAAGCTGGTCAGCGTGAATCCCGGTGATCAAAAAATATTAGGAAGTTTAGATGAAGCGTTCGATAGATTGGGGATTAGCGATGGTATGACCATTTCCTTTCATCACCACTTGAGAAATGGGGATTATGTCTTAAATATGGTGGTGGAGGCTTTGGCCAAACGAGGCATAAAGGATCTGATCATTGCGGCCAGCTCTATTTTTCCGGTGCATACTCCCCTCGTAAAGCATATGCAAAGTGGCGTGGTCACCGGCATTGTAGCAAACTATATATCGGGTCCCGTAGCGGAGGCCATTTCACGTGGGGAATTGAAAAAGCCTGCTATAATGCAGACTCACGGGGGAAGGGCGAGGGCCATCGAAAGTGGGGATTTGCACATTGATGTGGCCTTCATTGCAGCACCCACGGCGGATACCTACGGCAATATTAATGGAGTGTATGGTAAATCGGCCTGTGGCACGTTAGGATATGCTGTTGCAGATGCCGAGTATGCTGATAAAACTGTTGCGATAACCGATAATTTAGTATCTTTTCCCGCCTGCCCGATTGAAATTAGCCAAGTTTTTGTCGATTACGTGGTTCAGGTTGATTCCGTTGGAGATCCTAAAGGTATCGTTTCGGGAACGACTAAGATTACTAAGGATCCTGTGGCTCTAATTATCGCGAAAAGGGCAGGTGAGGTGATAAAGGCCTCGGGTTTGGTAAAGAATGGCATGTCCTTTCAAACAGGAGCCGGTGGGACCTCCCTGGCAGTCGCTGCGGAGCTTAAAGAGATTATGAAACGTGACGGTGTGGTTGGAAGTTTTGCTTCGGGAGGAATCACGGGTTATCTTGTGGAAATGCTGGAAGAGGGACTCTTTAGAACTCTCCTAGATGTTCAATGCTTTGATTTAGTAGCGATCGAGTCCTATCGGAATAATGCGCGGCACCAGTTTATGTCCGCATCGATGTATGGCAATCCCCATACTAAGGGAGCGGTGGTCAACAACCTCGATATCATGATCCTGGGAGCCACAGAGATTGACACTGAATATAATGTTAATGTTACGACCGGTTCCGATGGAGTGATCATGGGTGGGTCAGGGGGACATAGTGATACAGCTGCAGGGTCTAAGCTGGCAATTGTCGTTACCCAACTTCTGAAGGCGAGACTACCTATAATTAAGGATAAAGTGATGACTATAACAACTCCGGGTGAAAGTGTTGATGTCCTCGTGACTGAACGAGGAATCGCTGTAAATCCCCGCAGAGTAGATTTAATAGAAATTCTGAGCAAAACCAAGTTGAAGTTGATGACTATAGAGGAATTAAAAACGTTAGCTGAAAACATTTCAGGGCTACCTAAAGCTATTAAAACATCTGAGCACATTGTGGCTGTCGTGGAATATAGGGATGGGAGTGTTATTGATGTCGTGCGGCAGTGTCTTTGACGTTTCACACACGCAAGTCGGGGGACGGTACTTGATTTGCGTCTAGTCTAGGATTTAGGTTAAAGGATTTCTGACGGGCTTGATTCTGGAAGAGATGCTTTGGGTTTGTGGCACTGTTGGCGTTGTCGTGATGTAATTGCGCTGGGCAGGCTCTCAAAGTAAAGAAAGCTGAAGGAAGAAGGGAAGGAGATAACGTCAATGTACGGAGTTAAAACTGAGCAGGTAAATCTCCAGGACCGGGTGGAAAGAGAAGAGGTAGAAGTCTTTCTTCAGAATTTTAACTTAAGCTTAGATCAGGATGTGGATTATACTATTGTAATAAGAGATGAAGCGCTAAACCAACCTGCAATTGTGGCAACATGTTCTAAAGCGAGAAATGTTTTAAAATGTTTTGCGGTTATTGAGGAGCTTCAGGGCGAGGGAATAGCCGCCACGTTAATCTCCACCCTGCTTGATAAACTCTTTAGTCAAGGTATATACCACAGCTTTATTTTTACAAAACCAGCAAATGCTCCAATTTTTGCCTCTCTTAATTTTAAGCTGATCCATAGCAATGCCGATGTTGCGCTCTTAGAAAATGGGCTTGATGATATCTATAAAGCATTAGAACGAATGAAAGCAAACTATAATATTGGGGATGAGGAAAAAGCGTCCTTAGTTATGAATTGTAACCCATTTACTTTGGGGCACAGATATTTGATCGAAGAAGCTTCTAAAACTAATCACGAGGTCCTTGTTTTTATTGTGGAGGAAGATCGCTCAGTTTTTCCCTTTAAAGCGAGATATGAACTTGTTTTAAAGGGCGTGTCGGATTTGAAAAATGTTAAGGTAGTACCCGGTGGCGAGTATTTAATTTCTACGGCTACGTTTCCCGCCTACTTTTTAAAGGAAGAGGGGCAATGGATGAAAGCTTATGTGGAGTTAGACTCCTCCATTTTTGGTAAGTATTTTTGCAAACGTTTTAATATAACTAAGAGATATGTGGGAGATGAACCCTATTGCCAGTTGATGGAAGCGTATAATCAAGCCTTAAAAACAGTGCTTCCGAGCTACGGTGTAGAACTGCATCAAATTAGGAGAAAGGCTATTGGGAATATTGCTATAAGCGCCTCACGGGTTAGAACATTAATAAAAGAAGGTGATTTTAATGGCTTGAAGAACCTTCTGCCAGAAATCACGCTTGAGTTTCTAAACACAAATCTGGGAAGGGAGATTGTGGAGAAGATTCAAACGACTCACGCTCCACACTGAGCTATGAGGGAATACACTGCAGAAGAAATTCTTGCTGCTCGAGAAGAAAGGGTCGATCTAATCGGGGAACTACGAAAACGTTTTAAGACCCCGCTTTTAGTGATGAGAGTCAACTATCCTGGCTTAAAGAAAACTAATAATTTGACGGTTAATATAATTGAGGATATGAGCCGTTTGATTTGTGCGGAATTGAGCGAAAAGATTTGTTGGAAGCTTCTACGTCAAGGAGCAGAAGGCCCTATAGTTTATCTTGCCGTAGATAAAGACGTTTGGGCCTTAAAGACCATAGCTATCAATTTTGAGGAAAAACATAGTATGGGTCGTTGTTTAGACCTGGATGTATATGATTTAGAGGGTCGAAGTCTAGGCCGAAAGGAACTCGGTTATCCGGGCAGAAAATGTTATCTTTGTGAGGATTATGCTCAACATTGCGTAAGGGCACGTCGACATAGTGAAGGTGACGTCATCGCATATATAGAAGAAAAATACCGGACGTATAGGAAACATAGCGACTATAGAAAGAGCGCTTATGGCAGAAACTAATAATTTAAAGCAATGTTTTAATCAGCACTCGATTAACTTGGCAAGTCTGGCCGTACAAGCAGTGCTCTATGAAGTTTCTTGCCATCCCTCTCCGGGGTTGGTTTCCATAGTTTCGAGTGGCGCTCACAAAGATATGGATTATTTTACGTTTTTAGATAGTGCGGTTGCCTTAATTCAACCCTTGATTCAATGTGCTGAGGCAGGTTTTAGTTCGTATCTTCCCCAGCAGATTTTTAAAGAAATAAGATTAATCGGGCAATTGGGCGAACAGGAAATGTTTGCTAAGACGACAGGCATAAACACTCATAAAGGAATGCTTTTTCTACTGGGCATTTGCTGTGCCGCTGGAGGAAAAGCACTTTACAGTGGCAGCCATTTCTCATCCTTGCCAACCATTATAAGAGATATGACTTGGGGTTTAGTGGAGAGAGAGCTGAGTTCAAGGTATAATGAGTTTAAAAATGCCGACGAATTCTCCTTGACGTACGGAGAAAAGCTCTTTTTGCACCATAGAGTAGAGGGGATACGAGGAGAGGTTCAAAGAGGACTGCCCACAGTTTTTGGAATTTCACTGGAGTTTTATAAAGCCAGCCAAGGTTTAAGTAAACGTCAGAGATTAGTACAAACTCTAGTAGCTATCATGCAGTCTTGTGAGGATTCTAATATTTTGCATAGGCACGGGTTTGAAACCTTAAGAGAAGTTCAGGAGAGGGCTAAGCGGGTTATTTTCCTGGGGGGCGTGGAAACTCTTCAAGGGATGAAAGAGATCGAAGCGATGGATAGGGATTTTTCTATACGTAAAATTAGCCCCGGCGGTAGTGCTGATTTATTAGGGGTAACAGTCTTTCTTCAGCTTTTAGAGGACTATATGAAAAAGATAGAGGTTGGAGACTGAGAAATTAAGAGTTTGTGGAGGCAGCGAGACATGAAGGAAGTACGCGTGGAGGAGATAGTTTCAGCAGTTGAGAAGCTTTGTATTGAGGCAAATTATGATCTTGGTTCGGATATCATGACGGGGTTTCAACAAGCCTTGAAGGATGAGCGCTCTCCGTTAGGTCAAGAGGTGTTAGCACGACTTATTGAGAATGCTGAAATAGCGCACCAAGAGAGAGTTCCAATGTGTCAGGATACTGGAATGGCGGTGCTCTTTGTTGAAGTAGGACAGGATCTGCACGTTGTTGGGGGTTCCCTGACTGAGGCTCTTAATGAAGGGGTACGGCGTGGGTATGACCGAGGATATTTGCGCAAATCAGTCGTAAACGACCCGTTTGAGCGAGTCAACACGGGGGACAACACCCCGGCAGTGATCCATTATGACATTGTAACGGGCGCTGCTCTGCGCTTGGTTGTGGCACCTAAAGGGTTTGGCAGTGAAAATATGGGGGGCTTAAAAATGTGCAAGCCTTCAGAGGGTTTAGAGGGTGCGCTGCAGTTTGTCGTGGATACGGTCGATCAAGCGGGTGGAAATCCCTGTCCCCCGATTATTGTGGGCGTGGGTGTGGGTGGAACGATGGAAAAAGCGACTTTTCTGGCCAAAAAGAGTTTACTTCGTGACGTTGGCAAGCATAATCAGGTAGAACGTCTGGCCAAAATTGAGGAAGAGCTATTAGAGCGCATTAATCGCTTAGGTATTGGTCCCCAAGGGTTTGGTGGAGTGACGACCGCGCTGGCTGTCAACTTAGAAGTGTATCCAACGCATATTGCCGGCATGCCAGTGGCCGTAAACATCGGCTGCCATGCAACTCGTCATAAGGAAATCACCTTGCAAGGGAGGGAAGGCTAATGAGCCAAGCCATACATCTTGAAACTCCCTTAACCCCAGAAAAGGTCAAAGGTTTGAAAGTTGGGGATAATGTCTTGATAAGCGGTGTGATTTATACCGGACGCGATGCTGCCCATAAAAAAATGGTCGAGGCCCTGGAGCAGGGTGAGGACCTTCCTTTTACAATGCAAGATCAAGTAATCTATTTTGTAGGGCCAACTCCTGCCAAAGAAGGGCAAGTGATCGGTTCGGCCGGACCAACGACGAGCGGGCGGATGGATGCTTATTCACCAAAACTGATCGCTGAAGGGTTAACGGGAATGATTGGCAAAGGGCTTCGTTCTCTGGAAGTGATTGAAGCAATGAAGAAATACGGTGCTGTCTATTTCGGAGCGATTGGTGGAGCAGGGGCCCTTATTGCTAAGCGCATTGTTTCGGCCGAAGTAATTGCCTATCCCGAACTGGGACCGGAAGCAGTGCGACGTTTGGTCGTGAAGGATTTTCCGGTGATCGTGATCATTGATCATGAGGGGAACAATCTTTATGAAATAGGGAAAGCGCAGTACAGAAGAGTGTGAATGAGAGAGAAGGGACGGTTCTGACTTGCATTCAAGTCAGCATTCAAGTCAGAACCGTCCCTTCATGTAAGGAAATTGAGAGCAAACGAGAACCGTCCCTCTTTGCGTGCGTGCTCCTTGCGTGTGGTCGTGAAGAATTTTCCGGTGATCGTGATCATTGATCACGAGAGAGAAGGGACGGTTCTGAACTTGCATTCAAGTCAGAACTGCCCCTTCATGTAAGGAAAATTGAGAGTAAACGAGGAGCAAACGAGAACCGTCCCCCCTTGCACTTTAAATAAGCTGTTGTAGCTCATTGAGGATTTCGACAACTTCTTGGGAAGCGCGGGACATCTGGGCTAAAAGGTTTTCGGCTTCCTTAAGGTTGCCTTGATTGTAAACTTGGGCAGCTTGTTGCGCCAATTCATGGACGCGTTCGTGTGGTGAAGCAAGTTTTAAGAAGGTAGGGTTGGCACGCAGTTGGTCAGATTCAGGGCTATCCACCCATCGTCCTAAGCGGCAATCATGGTGAGTACCCACGCTTTTGGGATCCACTTGTTCATACCCTAAAAGCATATTATAGATCCGCCAGGTCCAGAGGAGGTGATCAGTTTTGGAAAGTTCGAGGGCTTGCAGAGTGGTGATAATTGGTACACTCCGGATTTGTTGGGTTCGGATTTCTCCAAGTTGTTGACTTAGAGTATAAATTCCCTCACCAGTCTGGTTCGCCACGAGTTCTGTCGTTTGCGCTGATTCACTCACCAGACTGATAATTTGTGCAAATTCTTCGATAACGGCGCTTTGTTCTTGACTTCCAGCGGCAATTTGCTGAATGTCCTCCGAGATCGTTACGACGTGGGTCAAGATTTCTTTAATCTCTTGTCCGGCGGCTTGCATGACTGATTTTCCCTCCAACATCATGTGGGAGAGGGACAGGATGTCATTTGCGGTACGGCTGGAATTCTCGCTTAAATTCCCTGTTTTTTCTCGAATATCGGTGACAGATGTCTTGGTGTGTTCGGCTAGTTTACGTACTTCGTCGGCAACGACTGCGAACCCGCGCCCTTGCTCACCGGCTCGAGCGGCTTCGATGGCTGCGTTCAAAGCTAAGAGGTTTGTCTGGTCTGCAACTCCAGCAATGACACTGACAATCTGTTCTATTTCGCTCATGGAATCTAAAACAGCTTGTACTTGTTGGCTCACTTGTTCAAATTGGGCAAAGGAGCGTTCAACAAAGTCAATGGCTTGTTTGATTTTTTCAACTCCAGAGGAGGCCTTAGTCAAGGACTGTTCGACAAAGGATGCTGCATTCGATGCTGAGGAGGCAGTTTCACCGGCAGCTGCGCTCATTTCTTCAGCTTGGGTGGACATATTGGCGATTTGTGGCGTTTGCTCCTGAATGCGTTGAAGCATTTCCCGAATTGAGGTCATGCCAGTTATTTGTCCTACCGCCCCGTTAATGTCGAGCATGGTATTGGCAACGGCATTTTGCTGCGTCTCAATGAGCTTGTTAATGACGTTGACGATACCGCTCAGTGAGCTGGAGGGAGAGAGATCCAACTCAAGTGGTTTGCCAAGGTCGCAACGGTTCAGACATTCTGTTAGCATGTTGAATTCTTTTTGGTTTATGGTCATCTGCGTACCGTTTTCAGGGGCATGTCGTTTGAATATAAACACCTTATACGCCCTTTCTTAACTAAAGATGAATGAGATTAGCTGTAAATTATTATGCCCTCCCGAGAGTTTTGGGACTATTAATTTCTTGATTTAGAAGTTTTCTCTTAATATTTGAAGAAATCCTGCTTTTCGTTCTCCACTTAGTAAAAATATTTTAATTTTCGCTAAAATAAGCAAGGGCTTAGCTTTTGGATAGTCGGAAAATTTACTCTTATAGGAGAAAAATAGACACAAAAGCTTCACAAATACTTAAGGAAGAGTTAAGTATTTTACGGTATAATAAAAGATAATATTGGAAATTATTGATGGGAGTTGACTTGAAAATGAGTAGTTGCCCGTTATGTGGAGCACGTGAGGTAGGCCGAATTGGCCGTGAACGGTATTATTGCAGAGAGTGTTGTCATGAGTGGACGAAGGGAGGGGGAGAGGTTAAAATTTATGAGGTTTTGTCGGATGGATCCGTGGAACAGTTGGAAACGGATCATGAACCTTTCTTTCATTCTTTCGCTCAACGAGTTGCCTGTCGCCGTGCCGGATGAAGTTTGGACCGATCAATAAGGTGTTAAGAGTTAAGAACATTAAAACAGTTATGTGCGGGAGTGGGTTGAAAATTCTTGTGATAAAGAGTGTAAGTCAAAAGAGAGCCGAGTTAAAGGCTCTCTTTTGCTGTATCTGGGATAATAATATTGAATTTTTGACTTCTATGGCAGGATTTTCTTCACTGGCACTAGAAATATTAAAAATAGAATTATTTTAAAAAGTATTTGAGAGGAGAAGGTTCATGACTGAACTTCGACGAGATGATAATTTTCAATGGACAGGCGAAGAGGTGGAATGTGCGAGCGGAATTCATTGGGCCATCGCGGAACAGGCCAACGGAATAGTGGCGATTATTGTAAATTCTCCGGGCGGGATTTTGACGGGCAAACAGATGCGCGTTTTAGCTGAGATTGTTGGCGAGGATGGGGTTATTAAGAACACCCGTCGCATGGCTCCAATGCTTCTTATTCCCAAAGAGAAGGTGGGCGCTGCCTTGGAGCAGCTCCAAACGGTCGGTTTGCGCGTGGCAAATCTGCATAAGAGTGTTCGAAATATCGCGGCATGCCCTGGCAAAGGGTTTTCGTCAAACTCTCGTGGAGATACGTTGGGACTCGCGCAGTTGCTTGATGAAGCCTTTTATGGAACGATTCTTCCCTGGGATTTTAAAATTGGGATTTCGGGTTGTCCCCGCAATTGCACAGGAGTACAGTGCAATGATTTGGGCCTAATGGCGGAGCCACGCGGAAAATATTCGCTTTGGATCGGCGGTTCAGAGGCGGGGATGAGCCCAAAACATGGAACCTTAGTTCAGAAAGGAATTCGTCACGAACAGATTATTCCAGTTGTGAAACGGATTTTGGAAACTTATACGGCAGAGGCAGAGAAACTTGAGGGAGAACTTGGCGAAGGGGCTCGGGCCAAGCTTTATCATGTCTTAGAAAAAACGGGATTTGAACGGTTTGAGCAGGCAATCGAAGAAGTCCTGAATAATCCCGTCGTGAAGTAGACAGGCATCGGATAGGTATCAGTTTAGTGACGTGAGGAAGGGGTAAGGATATGGCAACTCAAGGATTTAGTAAGCTTAGTGCCTATAAGGTCTTTTCCAAGATGGATAAATCCTGTGCGCAGGGGTGTAAATGTTCTGCATTGTGCCAATTATTTATGGCGAAGGAATTCTTAAGTTTATCAGCTCAGACGGGTGAAAAATTTAACGATAATATCCCAGAGGATATTCTGGATATGTTCCGGAGCGTGCCATTAATTCCTGAGCGCTATAAGAACCTGGAACTTCAAGAAACCTTCCTAGAGGCACAAAGTATTTGTGATGGTTGTGCAACCGCTGAGCACGATTCCTATTGTACGGTAAACGTCGTACTTACCGCCTTGGGAGTATTACTCGAGGGCAAAGACTTCATTACTGATAAAGATAAGGAAATTGGAAACTAGGGTAGAGGGTAGGGCCCCGAAGCATGGTGCTCCTACCGGGAACAGAAAGGATGAGTCCTGTTGATTCAATTACATCAGTTTGACTTAGATGAAGCCGTGCGCTTGTTGAGAATCGATGCCGAACAATTGGCCTTGCTTAAAGAGATTCGACCGGTTATTGAGCAAGATGCAGAGGAGATTATTCGAAATTTCTACGCTCATATAATAAAACTTCCAGGACTTAAAGCCATTATCGACCGTTTTTCCACGGTGGATAAATTGAAAGTTACTCAGAAGAAATACTTGCTTTCCCTCTTCCCGGACAAGATTGATGAAGAGTTTATGGAGTGGCGAGTGGCGATCGGAAAGGTTCATAGTCGGATCAATTTACCACCGTCTTATTATTTGAGTGCTAATCAATTTTTTTGCGACGAGATGATACCTCGGATTTTTAAATATTATCGTAAAAAAACTGACCAGGCTGTGCGGGCCAGTTTAGCCTTTCAGCGACTTTTGAATTTTGACCAGCAAGTTGTTATGGCTAGTTATATTCAGTCCTATATGACGGAAATTGATAAAAAAGCTGAGTTGGAAAAGGCTTTAAATGAAATTGATAGCTTGCAACGCCGGGTTAGCGAAGCCAGCCAAGCTTTGGCGGCGACTTCGGAAGAAACAGCGGCTTCTGCGGCGGAGATGAATGAAGCGACAGCCCGAATTTCGAATAATGCCTCCGAGGCGGCCCAGTTCTCCCGCCAAGTGGATGCTTTGGCGCAAGAGGGCGCCCGCAAGATTCAAATGATCGCAGAGACGATTTTGCGTTTAGCGGGTATGACTTCCGAGATGCAAGGGAAAATGGCCGAACTGGATATTAGCTCGGCGCGCATTGCCTCGGTTACGGATGTGATCAAAGAAATTGCTTCCCAAACCAACCTCTTGGCCTTAAACGCTGCCATTGAAGCGGCACGCGCAGGAGAAAGTGGTCGAGGTTTTGGAGTCGTTGCGGAGGAAGTGAAAAAACTTGCCACCCATTCTGAACAATCGGTCAAAGAGATTAGTGGGCTGATTACGATCACCAAGCAAAATACGGTGGCTGTGAATCAATCCATTGCTCAAACGACTGGAGCCATGCAGAGTGCTGCCGCAGAGGCGGAGGAAGTAGTGGGGCGTTTTGGAGAAATCATGTCTGCAATTAACGCGAGTATCCAACAAGTTCAGGAAATTGCCCAACAAATTGATGCTTTGACCTTCACCGCATCCCAAATCGGAGCAGCATCTGAAGATGTAGCTAACTCGGCAACGTCACTGGCTCAAATGGGGTTGCGGGACTAAGTGGTGCAAGTTGGGGAATGTTCTCAGTTATACTTAGAAAGTTGAGTCTTTGAGAACTATATAGGTTGGATTGGATAAAATACTGGGTAAGGAGTAACTGCAATTGGAGGAACAGAACTTGTTTGAAGATGCCTTCTACATCCGCCGGATGTGGAGTTTTTCTCGGGCACTTGATCTTGGTTTAGTGGATGAGGAAATCGAAAAGGGCTTACCGGGAGCACTGGGGCTACGGCACGGAGAACGTGTTGCGTATATTGCCATGCGCCTTGGGCGGTGCCTGGGACTCAGTAAGAAGGATTTAGTTCGAGTGACAGTTGCCGGACTGTTGCACGACATCGGGGCGTTGGGCTGCTTCCGAGAGTATCACGGTGATCCGCGAATTTTGGAAAAACATTGCCTGGAGGGAGCGGCAGCGGTCATGCGTTTTCCGTGGGGGGCTATTCTCGCCTCTGCGATTAAATATCACCATGAAACTCCGGATCCGATGCAGGCTGTTTTACGTGCCCCTCTCGAAGAAGTGCCATTAATGGCACGAATTTTGTCTTTGGCGGATAAGATTGATCTGCGCATGTTACGCAAACCACATTCCCGTCAAGAACGAAACGAGATTTTGCAATGGGTCAGGGAGAATTCCGGGAGTTTATTTTATCCTGAAATTGCCATCGCGTTTGAACAGATTGCGGATAAAGAAGCATTTTGGCTGGATATCGAACAACCAGATTTATTGCAGATAGCTATGGGGCTCTTATGTGGAAAATGGCAGCTTCCGGCGACGCGTGAATTAGAAATTGGATTTACTGACGATTTGGCAGCAACCTTTGCCGATTTAATCGATCAGAAAAGTGAGTTTACGGCTCGCCATTCGCGGTCGGTGGCTGAAACAGTAGAACGTTTGGCTAGAAGTTTGGGCTGGCAAGAGGATCGATTACACGAAATCTATGTGGCAGGTTTACTGCATGACTTGGGTAAGCTCTCTATACCTAAGAAGATTCTAGATAAACCAGGGTTGCTTAGCCCCGATGAAATTGATATTATTCGCACACACACGTATTATACGCATCGCTTGATGACGGAGGCTGGTTTTCCGACACGGATGGTAGAATGGGCTGCTCATCATCATGAACGTCTCGATGGCAAAGGATATCCGTTTGCCCTAAAGGGAAAAGAGATTGATGAGGGATCCCGACTGATGGCGATTGCGGATATTTTCACAGCGTTAACGGAAGATCGACCGTATCGTCCGGCAATGACTCCGGGCGAAGCAATGGCGTTGATTCAGCGTGGGGCAGGTACTATGTTGGACGCGCATTTGGTGGACGTGGCGACAAGGGTATTGTTAAAATAACTTGTGTCACGCTGGGTCAGGGGGTTAGTGGTGAAAGAACGAGGGAAGACAAGGGAACCATCCCCTTGTCTTTTCTCTTGTCTTTCTCGTCTTTAGGCGTTTTAAAACTATTTGTGATAGAGTTGGGATGAGGAAACGGTAGAGTCTTGAATCAGATCTGAAAAATAAGGGGAGATTGCTTTGTTTTACCCTTTTGAAATGGAACGCTATCTTGAAACATTGTTGGGTGAACGGGATTCTCTGCTTCAGGAAATGGAAGGGCAGGCCTTGAAGGAAACAATTCCGGTAGTGACGCCAATGGTTGGAAATTTGCTTAACTTACTCGTACATATGGGTAAAGCGCAGGCTATCTTAGAGATCGGTACGGCGATAGGATATTCCACAATCTGGTTAGGACGTGCTGCGGAAAAAACGGGAGGACATGTTACGACGATTGATATGAACAAAGATCGCCGTGCACGGGCCCTTAATTATTTTGAACGCGCGGGACTTCAAAATCGCATCACGGCTTTAGAGGGAGACGCCCTTAAGATCCTGCCAAGGTTGGATTCAACCTTTGATTTTGTGTTCATTGATGCCGCCAAAGGGGAATATTTGGATTACCTAAAACTTATTTATCCCTTAATTGCACCAGAAGGGCTACTGGTAGTGGACAATGTCCTTTTTCGTGGCTGGGTGGTTCCTGGAACTACTTTTGCACCCAAGTATGATCGCTTGGTGGCTGGATTGCGTCAATTTTTACAGGACCTTTGCCAGAATTCAGACTTTTCTACGACTGTTCTACCGATTGGGGATGGAGTGTCAGTAAGTCGGCGGTTAAGCTTATAAGTTGTATCAAGCGGATGATTGCATAGGAATACCGTGAGTATACAGGCAGTTAGGTAGGAGGTGAAGCGGGAGCCGAAGATGGATAAGTATTCACTAAATAAGAGGATAGTGAACCAACGTTATGGGGAAATTGATGTTTTAAGGGCGATCGCAATTGTGCTAATGGTCCTGTTTCATTGTGTGTATGATCTAAATGAGTTTGCTGGAGTCCCTGTTGACTATCAGGCTCCGCTGTGGTTTTTGATTGGAAAAACCTCGGCACTGCTCTTTATTTTTATATCGGGACTTGCCAGTGGGTTGAGCAGATCTCCAGTAAGGCGAGGGCTTAAAGTACTGTTTTTTGGAATGGTCATTACAGTTGTAACCTATCTGTTCATGAAAGAAGAGTATATTCGCTTTGGGATTCTGCACTTTTTGGGTGTGGCGATGATCTTATCTCCTTTCCTTTTCAGATTGTCTTCACGTACGCTTTGGGGACTTGCTTCTGTTTTCGCCCTGCTTGGGTTTTGGTTCAAAGGACAAGTGGTACAAACGAGTCTTTTTCTTCCGTTTGGCCTAATGTATGACGGGTTCAGTAGCCTGGATTATTATCCTATTTTCCCGTATCTCGCTGTAACCCTTTTAGGAATTCTAGCTTATCGGCATTTCTATGCCCAACGGAAGAGGTCATTATTTCCGTTTCGATTAAATTTCGAACTGATTGAGTGGGTGAGCCGGAATTCATTGGGCATTTATTTAATTCATCAGCCTATAATTCTGTTCATTATTTTCATAGTTCATCGAATATGATTCAAGGGGGAGGTAAGAGTATTGCCCAGGTTTGTTCATGAGCATCTGATGCAGGCGGTCTATTTTGCTCCACGTGGGAAGAAACGTCTTTTATTCTTAGGAACAAATATTCAACAACGCTATTTAAGTCCAGAAGACAGACTAATAGGGTTTGTGGGAGACGCTGGGGCCGGGAAGTCGTTGCTCATTCGAGGCATGTTTCCGGGGCTGGAACTGACGAATGACGACGATGGAATTAATGTTCGACCGTTGCCTTTGATGGAGGATGCCGAGCGGGGATATTTTCGCTATCATACTTATCATTTAGATGTCCGCTTTGAGTCCGCGTTTACCCAACCTTGGAAAATTGCCGAAGCTATTCAGAAAGCAATAGCGTGTGGACATCGCGTAGTTGTTGAGCATTTTGACCTTGTCTATGCTCAGCTTGGAGTTAATGCCGAAGTATTGATTGGAGTAGGGGAAGAAGTGATTGTAACTCGTCCGACGGTGTTCGGGCCGCAGCCGCAAAGCATTGTCGATATTGTTTTTGATTCGATTAAGTATCGACGTATGGCTCACAGTGCTGAGGATATCACTTCACTGATCCTTGAGGAAATGGGATTGGAAAAGCCCGAAGTACACAGCGATATCAAACATGGTTTTGTCCTGGAATTGCCGGAAAAACCTGATGTCGATTTAGATTTAGTGGAACAATGCGTTCTGGATTTAATTAAAGAGGATTTACCCATCTGTTTTGCCGATGATGGGCACATACGGGTCGGGGGAATGCTTTACCCTTGTACAGGTCCTCGTATTCATATGCGGCGAACGGGCGAGATTAAAGGTTTTCATTTACTTAAAGAATTTCGGTTTGATCCTATTGCCCAGCTTTATACTATAGCTGGGATTGTGGGAGAGGAAATGCTGCCTGCTCGTGCTGTTGATTTGCTTGGAGAGTGCCATCCGAATTGTTAGTTGTGTCGAGGAAGTAATTGGCATTTCTCCGGCAATTCTGGTAAACTGAAATTAGGAATAGACTTGCGCGAAGAAAGGTTAGGTTATCAATATGCAACGTTCTCATGGTCGGGCGTATGATGAATTACGCCCTGTTAAAATTTCACGACAGTTTACAAACATACCTGAGGGTTCAGTTCTGATCGAAATTGGGGAAACTCGGGTTTTGTGTACAGCCAGTGTTGAGGAAAAAGTACCTCCCTTTCAAAAAGGATCAGGCAAGGGGTGGGTCACGGCAGAATACGCGATGATTCCACGGGCGACTCAGTCCAGGACGCAACGTGAGGCGACCAAGGGAAAGCTCACTGGTCGCACTATGGAGATTCAACGCTTAATCGGTCGCGCGCTACGATCTGTGGTTGATTTAAAGAAACTTGGCGAACGCACAATTTGGCTGGATTGCGATGTGCTTCAAGCCGATGGCGGAACCCGTACCGCTGCCATTACGGGAGCTTACGTTGCTTTGGTTGACGCTATTCAGTATTTATTGGAAAAGAAACTTATTAGAACAAATCCAATTCAGGATACGCTGGCTGCCATCTCGGTGGGGAAGGTTCAGGGGAACGCGGTTCTGGATTTAGAGTATGCAGAAGATTCTCAAGCGGATGTGGACATGAATATCGTCATGACCGGTGCCGGAAAGTTTGTGGAAATTCAAGGGACGGCGGAAGAAATTCCCTTTGACCGTGCAGATTTGGATAGGTTTTTGCAACTTGCTGAAAAAGGGATCCGCACTTTGATGGAGGTGCAGAAATCGGCGGTGGAAACAACGGCGTGAAGATACTATTGGCGACTCAAAACCAAGGGAAAATCCGAGAACTTCAAGAATTGCTCGTGGATGAGGGTATCGAAGTGCTTTCTTTACTGGATATTCCGGACTGGGAAGATGTCGAGGAAACTGGAAAAACCTTTGCAGACAATGCCGCACTCAAAGCCAGAGCAGCACTCCAGAGAACAGGCTTGATTGCCCTTGCTGATGATTCTGGGTTAGAAGTCGATGCCTTAGATGGTGCGCCGGGTGTTTATTCTGCGCGTTATGCGGGTGAGCCTAAAGATGATGAACGCAACAATGACAAATTACTTCAGCTCTTAGGAACTACCTCGGATGAGCAAAGAACAGCACGTTTTCGCTGTGCGTTGGTTATGGCAACGCCTTTTGGGAAAGAATATTTGACAGAGGGTGCTGTTGAAGGGCAAATCTTGAGGCAAGGTCGCGGACAGGATGGATTCGGCTATGACCCGATTTTTTATCTGCCGGAGTATGCACGGACCATGGCCGAGTTGACTCTGACTGAGAAAAATAAATTAAGCCACAGAGCTCAAGCATTTCGCCAAGTGATTCCGATTCTGAAAGCCCTTAAAGAGAGTTAAACGATAGCTGTTTTTAGGACAATCCGCCAGGAATTGTAGATTCTCTGCATAACTATAAGTACATTAAATTTCCAATAAGTTTTTTATATTTTCTCTTGACGAATAGCCAAAGATGGGCTATACTAATCAAGTCACCAATCGGGGCATAGCGCAGCTTGGCTAGCGCGCCTGCCTTGGGAGCAGGAGGCCGGGGGTTCGAATCCCTCTGCCCCGACCATGATTTTCCCAATATTCCTCGGTTGAAATGGTGACTGGGTTGACAATCGTAATCCTTGAACTGCGCCTGTAGCTCAGTTGGATAGAGCATCTGCCTTCTAAGCAGGTTGTCGGGGGTTCGAATCTCTCCAGGCGCACCAATTAATACAAATTCCTATGGTGGGTGTGGCGAAGTGGTTAACGCACCGGTTTGTGGTACCGGCATTCGTGGGTTCGAGACCCATCATCCACCCCATAATACAAAAGACGCACCAGATGTTAATCTGGTGCTTTTGTTTTGAATTCTAAAATAGCCAGACGTCAATTTAGATGTGTGGCTTTTTTGTATGAAAATAGCGGATAGATTTGAAGTGCTTATGATTGCATAGTTTCTTTTAGGCACATGGAGTACGCCGCAAGAGCGTATAAGATATAATAATAAGATCATCAATAAATAACTAAACTCAAGTTGGGAGACGATAGATTGAAAGCCCCCTTAATATGTTAAAGAAAAGGAGGGGATAATCGGTGCCTCAGATTACTGGAGACAAACGAAATATATACAAGTATGGTTGGACCGGTGTACTTATCGCTGCCTTTGTTTTACTTATAGCGGTTTTCTTTTACCTTGATAGACGTAATGGGATTTCCGTGATCATCCGGGCATGGGGAGTGTGGGGAGTTGTGTTTGCCGTCTTTTTGATGGCAGCGTTATGCATGACGCCAATCCCTTCTGAAGGGCTTGTGGTTTTGTACCTTAAAATCTATGGTGTCTATCATGGTATCTTTTTTGCGTGGTTGGGTGCAACACTCAGTGCTATGGCCATCTTTATCATTGTACGTGTCTACGGGCAAACGCTGATGAAAAGACTGATTTCTCCGGAAAGGTTTAAAGTCGTGGATACTTGGGTTGAGGGCAAAGGGACACTGGGGCTATTTGTGGCTCGCTTACTTCCTATCCCAGCGTTTGCCGTAAATTACATAGCCAGTGCAATGCCGTCGATGAAACTCTGGCCATACTTTTGGACTGCCGCGCTAGCGATGATTCCTTATTATATTGGAACGGCTCTCGTGTTTTTAGGGGTTGCTCGGGAAACCTGGATTTGGTTAGTTTTGGGTATTGGTGCCCTAATTTTGTTTTGGGGTACAGGATACATCCTCAATAAACGACGAGGACAGTGACGTTAGCGTCGTACTCCCACGTTCCTTATTCTACTTCGGTTGGGGGGGAGACTCCCCCGCCGCAGTTCCGATGTTCAGCTTTAGCTGCACGAGTTCACTTTGCTATAGTTATTGAATCCTTCGCTGGGAGGAGCGGCAGAGTCTTCACCCTAATGGATAAAGCATGATATACTGGTATTAAAGAATCTGAACGGGGATGAGGAGGAGAGTTGGTGAGCAAAGCTAAGCCGGATGCTAACGACCTGCGCCGCTCAATTGGATATACTATGATTACCTTTATGAGCGTATTTATTTTTTTCCCCATTTTATGGTTTGTCCATTTATTCTCGCAGGATTCAGCACTTTATATACGCTGGATCATCTGTTCAGCTTTCCTTGTCGTTTTCAATATCCTTTATTATTATTGGGAATATCCTCAGGATTGGTTCAGGAATTTAATGGCTTTGGTTGGAATCAATCTGCTTATTTTACTCTCGGAATATTTTTGGCTAATGCAGAGCACGAATTGAAGATTTGAATTTAGGACAATCCGCATTTTTCAAAAGGGGATAAATATTATCTCGTTTTATGGTTATATTAATTGAGTCGTATAAGCTATGTAGTTCTTGCTTTTTTTGGGGTGTCGCCAAGCGGTAAGGCACCAGACTTTGACTCTGGCATTCGTTGGTTCAAATCCAGCCACCCCAGCCATTGATCTTATAAATATAATAACTAACTTGTAATATTGTGAGAAGTATGATACTATTTCTTCTGGTGCTACAATTGTGTCAAATTTGCGGGAGTGGCGGAACTGGCAGACGCACTGGATTTAGGTTCCAGCGGGTAACCGTGCAGGTTCAAGTCCTGTCTCCCGCACCAAACACATTGCAAGAACGTAGAATTCGCTTGATATTGGTTGTCGAGCGAATTTTTTGTTGTCTTCATATAGGCAATTTAGACGTTTTTTCACGCGATTCCAAGGTGGTGGTTGGCGTTTCGTAGTAACGGAAACAGTTGGGCTAGATTAAGGAGCGTGCGCCCTGTGGATAAGGTGTAGCTGTGGATAATGTGGATAAGTCTGTAGATAACTAAGGACAGCGGTTTTGGGGTTTTCCTCTAAATATCCCCATTTTAAATAAGGTTACCCACAGACCCTGTGGATAGTGTGGATAAGTTCGAAGCGTGGCGGAATGGCTAGATTTGAAATGGGGATAACTTTGTGAGTTGAAATTTCTAAAGAGATACCGCGTCCGCGTTATTTTTATCACTAACTTGCTTAAAAAAAATAATTCTGAATATTTCACACAAAATTTTAAATATAGGAAGGATTTTTACTCTATTGATCGAATCTTTCTAATAAAGAGCGAGATCTAACCGAAGGGGTAGTACTGAAATGAGTGAGGACAACCGGTGTTTAAAAGGAGACGTACGCAAGGCGTGTTTAGCTCAGCGGACAGTTTTAGGAAAACAAGAGCGAGAAAGCAGAAGCTGGATTATTCAACAAAAACTTCAGGATTTACCAGAGTTCCAACAAGCTCAAACAGTGATGCTATTTCTTAATTTTCGCGACGAAGTAGATACTACGGCTTTGGCGGAGGCAGTGATAGCAGCTAAGAAAAGGCTTATATTACCCCGTTGTGCACCCCAAGGGATACTTCTTCCCATTGAAGTACGTGATCTGACTAAGGATCTTGAAGTGGGAGCATGGGAAATTCGTGAACCTAAACTAACGAATGAAGAAGTAAAACCATCAGAAATCGATGTGATTATCGTGCCTGGTGCGGGGTTTGATCTGCACGGGAATCGTTTAGGGTATGGAGGCGGCTATTATGATCGCTTCTTTATGCGCTTAAATCCCTTAACGCCTAGAGTCGCTCTCAGTTTTGAATGTCAAGTTATTGAGCAAGTTCCAGTTGATAGGCATGATATCAAAATGACGATGTTGATCACAGAGAATAAGGTATACAGATTTTAGAACGCTGAAGGTAGAAGAGGGAATTTCAATAGGGGGGATTTATTTGTGCACTGCGTGTGAGAATTTAGTGGATCCGAAGCAAATTAAGTTGGATGAAGTCATTATTAAGTATCAGTATGAGAATGGACCTCTCATTCCGATCTTGCAAGAAGCACAAGAAGTTTATGGATATTTGCCTGCTGATGTACTTAAACGCATTAGTAAAGGGACACGGATACCTCTGGCGAAGATCTATGGTGTGGTTACGTTCTATTCACAGTTCCGCTTGGCTCCTGTGGGACGGAATTTAATTAATGTTTGTTTAGGAACGGCTTGCCATGTGCGCGGCGGAGCCAATGTATTGGACGTTATTGAGAAAACTACAAAGATCAAGGATGGGGAGACGTCGGAAGATCGGCGTTATACCTTGGAAATTGTGGCCTGCATCGGAGCTTGTGGACTTGCCCCTGTAATGTCCATCAACGGTCAGGTTTATGGACGCTTAGAGCCGGAGAATGTTGCAGAAATACTTGCAAAATACGAGTAGGGGGATAATGGGATGGCAGAGAACCAACGGATTCTCGTTTGTGCAGGGACAGGTTGTGCCTCATCCGGTGCACACAAAATTATTGATGTACTGCAGGAAGAAATAATACGCCAAGGAATTCAGGATCGTGTGAGCGTTGTTTCAACAGGATGTCACGGCTTCTGTGAACAAGGCCCAACCCTGATCATAGAACCGCAACAAACGTTGTATACCCAGGTAAAACCTGAAGACGTTCCTGAGATTGTAGCCCAAGACCTCGTGGGAGGGAAACTTGTAGAGCGGTTGCTATATATTGATCCTCTGACCAAAAAACCAGCCACGACGTTTGCCAATTCGAATTTTTTTGCTAAGCAAGTGCGAGTTGTTTTACAAAATTGTGGTTTTATCGATCCTGAAAAGATTCAAGATTATGTTGATAATGCTGGCTATAAGGGGTTGACGAATGCCCTGAAAATGTCGCCGGATGAAGTCGTTGAGGAAGTCAAAAAAGCCGGATTACGTGGTCGGGGAGGGGCAGGATTCCCAACTGGGCTTAAATGGAGTTTTTGCAGGAACTCTCCAGGTAATAAAAAATACATTATCTGTAATGCAGATGAAGGAGATCCTGGTGCTTTTATGGATCGGGGCGTTCTGGAAGGGGACCCTCACTCCGTTATTGAAGGAATGCTGATCGGGGCTTATGCAATCGGCGCCGATGAAGGATATGTCTATTGCCGAGCGGAATATCCACTTGCTATAAAACATATGGAAATTGCTATTGCCCAAGCGGAACAAGCGGGTTACCTGGGCGAGAACATTATGAACTCCGGATTTAATTTCCGTCTTAAAATTCGAGCTGGGGCGGGAGCTTTTGTCTGCGGTGAAGAAACCGCACTTATGGCCTCAATTGAAGGAAGGCGCGGAATGCCCAATGTTCGTCCGCCGTTCCCTGCTCAAAGTGGCCTATGGGGAAAACCGACTAATATTAATAATGTGGAAACATGGTCCAGTATTCCGCACATTTTGAAAAACGGTGCAGAGTGGTATACCCAATATGGAACAGAAAAGAGCAAAGGGACGAAAATTTTCGCTCTGACTGGGAAAATAAACAATACGGGTCTGGTAGAGGTCCCGATGGGAACAACTCTGCGAGATATCCTCTTTGACATCGGGGGCGGAATTCAAAATGGCAAGGCCTTTAAAGCAGTACAAATTGGGGGCCCCTCGGGCGGCTGTTTGCCCGATGAGATGCTGGACCTCCAGGTAGATTATGATACGTTAACGAAAGCCGGAGCGATGGTGGGCTCGGGTGGGCTCGTTGTTATGGACGAAACCACTTGCATGGTGGATATAGCTCGCTTTTTCTTAGACTTCTCTCAAAAAGAATCCTGTGGAAAATGTACCCCCTGTCGAGAAGGCAACAAGCGGATGTGGGATATCCTGGACCGGATTACCAAGGGAGAGGGAAAATTAGAAGACCTCGATACACTGGAAAATCTTGCGCTGGTTATTAAAGAGACCTCGCTCTGCGGATTAGGGCAAAATTCGCCAAATCCTGTTTTAGCTACGTTAAAGTATTTCAGAAGTGAATTTGAAGCACACATTGTTGATCATAAGTGTCCGGCACATGTCTGTACGGCGTTACTCACTTATTCAATCGATGCGGAGAAATGTAAGGGGTGCGGACTCTGTGCCAAAAACTGCCCGGTAGGCTGTATTACAGGGGAGAAGAAAGCGCCACATCAAATCGATGAGGCTGCTTGCATCAAGTGTGGAACGTGTTTGGAAAAATGCAAGTTTGATGCAGTTATTCGGTTATAATCGGAAAGCGGAGAGGAGCGAAACACTTTGGAGTGGCTTACGTTAACGATTGATGGGCGCGAAGTCAGCGCCCTGAAGGGGTCGACTGTGCTGGAAGCCTGTCGCGTGAATAATATTCCGATTCCCACCTTGTGTTATGACAAAGCGCTCACCCCGGCTGGGGCTTGTCGTTTGTGTATCGTCCAAATCGAAGGAATGCGTAATCTTCCCCCGTCTTGCGTCACTCAAGTAACGCAAGGTATGAAGGTCGAAACGCAGAACGAAAAAGTTCGGAATGCACGCAAAACAATTTTGGAACTGTTGGTGGCCAATCATCCCTTAGATTGTATGACCTGTCAAAAATTGGGCGATTGCTCCCTGGCGGAGTACGCTTACGAATATGGTGTAAAAGGACAAGAGTACAAAGGGGAGAAACGCCAACTTCCTATTGATGACGACAATCCTTATATTTTAAGGGACCTTAACAAGTGTATACTATGTGGCAAATGTATTGCCACCTGCGAGGCGGTAACAGAACGTAATGTGATTGGTTTTGCTTATCGCGGATTTCAGGCTAAGGTTTCAACCTTTATGGACACTGACCTGAAGGATTCGAGCTGTGTTTATTGCAACCGGTGTGTGGCAATTTGTCCGGTTGGGGCACTTATGGACAAAAACATGATCGGTAAAGGCAGAGCATGGGAGTTAAAGAAAGAAGAAGTTACCTGTACTTTTTGTGATTCGGGCTGCGAATTTGTCATTAACTCTAAGAACGGCAAAGTGCTTGGAGTCACAGCGAAATCAGCCTCAAATGGCCGACCGCTTTGCCTTAAAGGGCGAATAGGTTCTGATTTCAGGTATAATTCTGAACGGACGGATAAGCCTTTCATTAATCGAGACGGTGAGTTTGTTCAGGTTACGTGGTCGGAATTCTTAGGTCTTGGAAATATCGTAGAAAAGATCAACTCACTAACAAAATAAGACTGGTGCTTTTCTCGATGCTGCTGAAAAATCTATGAATGCCTAAATTAGCTAGTGGATGGCAAACTGAGAGGAGTGAAACACTTTGGAGTGGCTTACATTAACAATTGATGGGCGCGAAGTCAGCGTTCTGAAGGGATCGACGGTGCTTGAAGCCTGTCGCAGGAATGATATTCCAATTCCTACCTTATGTCATGACCCGGAGCTTACCGCTGGCGGTGCCTGTCGTTTGTGCGTTGTTCAAATTGAAGGAATGCGCAATCTTCCCCCGTCTTGTGTTACTCAGGTAACGCAGGGCATGAAAGTAGAAACGCAAAATCCGAAAGTCCGGAATGCACGCAAAACGATTTTAGAACTATTGGTAGCCAATCATCCGTTAGATTGTATGACTTGCCAAAAGATGGGCAACTGCTCTTTGGCGGAGTTCGCCTATGAATATGGTGTCACTGGAGAAATTTATCAAGGGGAACGTCGCAATCTTCCGATCGATGAAAGTAACCCTTTCATTTTACGGGACCCTAATAAATGTATTTTGTGTGGAAAATGTATTAAAGCCTGTAGTGAAATTCAGGGCAAAAGCATTCTTGACTTTTCATATCGTGGCTTTGATGCCCAAGTGGGCCCAGCCTTTAATGTGCCTTATAATGAATCAGATTGTGATTTCTGTGGTTCTTGTGTCTCAGTTTGTCCAGTGGGAGCATTGGTAGAAAAGCAAATGGTCGGTAAAGGACATCCTTGGGAAATAACCAAAGTTCAAACCACTTGCCCATTTTGCGGGGTAGGCTGTAACTTTGACCTGAATGTTAAAGACGGGAAAGTTATTGGAGTGACCTCAAATCCAGAGGCACCAGTCAATGGTAAGGCCTTATGTGTCAAAGGTCGCTTTGGGATGGACATGATTTATAGTCCCCATCGCTTGACAACTCCCCTGATCAGGAAAGATGGAGTATTAGTTCCAGCAGAATGGGATGAAGCCTTAGATTTAATCGCCTCGAAGTTCGGTGAGATCAAGAAGAACTATGGACCAGACTCAATTGCTGCTTTAAGTTCTGCCCATTGCACCAACGAAGAGAATTATCTTATGCAAAAGTTTATGCGCGCGGTCATCGGCACCAATAATGTCGATCACTGCGCAAGAACGTGACACGCTCCCACTGTGGCCGGTCTGGCCATATCATTTGGATCCGGAGCGATGACCAACTCCATTAATGAAATTCCAAACACAAAAGCAATGTTTGTAATTGGTTCAAACGCGACAGAAGCTCATCCCGTGATTGGGACGAAAATGAAGCAAGCGCTGGCTAAGGGCTCAAAGCTGATTGTGGTGGATCCTCGGTGCACCAATCTTGCTGAGCATTCCGATGTCTGGCTAAGACTTCGTTCGGGAACGGATATTGCTCTGATCAACGGAATCATGAACATTATTCTCGCCAACGGGTGGGAAGATCGCGCGTTCATTGAAGCACGAACGGAAGGTTTTGAAGAAACGCGCAAAACTATTGAAAAATACCCTCCCGAGCTAGTTAGTCAAATAACGGGAGTTCCTGTGGAGCAACTCATTGAAGCTGCTAAACTTTACGCGACTGCGGAGTGTGCAGAGATCTTCTATACTTTAGGGATCACGGAACACGTCTGTGGTACGGACAACGTGAAGAGTTTGGCGAACCTAGCTATGCTTACAGGTAATCTCGGTAAGGAGAGTTCGGGTGTGAACCCAATGCGTGGGCAAAATAATGTTCAGGGTGCCTGCGATATGGGAGCATTGCCTAACGTTTATCCGGGTTACCAACAAGTCGCCAACCCAGAGGTACAGGCAAAATTCGAAGCCGCCTGGGGAGTTCCGCTTAGCCCCAAGAATGGATTTACGATTCCAGATATGTTTGCCGCAGCGACGAGTAAAAATTTGAGGGCCTTGTATTGTATGGGCGAAGATCCTGTCATTACGGATGCGGATGCCAATCATGTGCGCAAAGGCCTTCAGTCCCTTGATTTCCTTGTAGTCCAAGAAATCTTCTTGTCCGAAACAGCTAAGTTGGCGGATGTCGTCTTACCTGGGGCTAGCTATGCTGAGAAGACAGGCACCTTCTCCAATACTGAGCGACGCGTGCAAATGGTCAATCAAGCCATTAAACCGATCGGTAATGCCAGGACAGATGGGGAGATCATTTGTGATATAGCGACTCGTATGGGTTACCCCTTTGAGTATCAATCCTCGGCAGAGGTCATGCAGGAAATTGCCAGGCTTACTCCTATATTTGGAGGAATTACTCATGCACGCTTAGGAACTCAAGGATTGCAATGGCCGGTACCTACTATTGAGCACCCTGGTACCAAGTTCTTGCATGAAGGGAAATTTAGCCGAGGTTTGGGACAATTTGTGGCGATAGACAATCAATTACCTGCTGAATTACCGGATAAAGAGTATCCCTTCTTGCTCAATACGGGACGTAAACTTTCTCATTATAATGTGTTTACCCAACATTCTCCATCCTTGGAAATTCATTCACCAGAAGAGTTGGCGGAGGTTAATCCGGTGGATGCCAAACGGCTTGGACTCGAAGTGAATGAAGTCGTTAAGGTGACCTCCCGTCGCGGTGAGGTGAAAACTAAGATCAAGATTACGGAACGAGTGCCTGTGGGAATGATCTTTATGACCTTCCACTACTTTGATTCTCCAACCAATGAATTGACTAATGGAGCCTATGATAAAACCACTAAAACCTATGAATATAAAGTCTGCGGTGTGCAAATTACGAAAATTGCCTAACTAAGAAAGGGGACCTTCGCTAGGAAGGTCCCCTTTTTGACGTATCAGGCCTATATCTGAATTGAGACACCCACTTCTTTAAGTGGGTGTTTTTTATTCTCCAATAAATAATTTTTGAGAGCGCAAGATACAAGCAACGGATGTATTTGCCCCTATTAAACCTCACAGAGAAACCAACAAATCGAGGAGGTATCAAAATTAAGATGCGTGACAGTAAAAGTCGAATGTGGTACATTTACAGAAGAATTGTCTGTTAATTGAAAATTTGTTGAGGGGTAAAAGTAATGGAACAAGCTGGAAAGTTGAACGCCACTGGGATTCTTTTGGCAGGCGGTAAAAACTCGCGGATGAAAAGGAATAAGGCCTTCCTTGAACTAGAAGGTCAGCCTTTAGTGGAACGGAGTTTAGCCGTCTTACAAGCCGTGTTTGCGGAAGTGTTGATCAGTAGCAATAACCCTGAACTCTATGAAACGTACGATGTCTCTGTCATTCAAGACGAGAGTTTAAATCAGGGTCCTTTAGAAGGGCTTTATCAGGGTCTAAAAGCGGCGACTTATGATGAAGTTTTTTTTGTGGCATGTGATATGCCGTTTTTGGAAGCGGACCTTATCCGTCTGCTTGCCAAGTGGGTTCCCAAGTATGATATCGTCGTTCCGCGACTAAACTTTGGCACACATCCGTTACATGCCTTTTACCACCGGCGCTGTCTTCTCGCAATCAAAAAAAGTCTTGAGGCGGGTCGTCTTAAAGTCAGTGATTTCTATCAAGATTGTTCCGTACGGTATGTAGAAGAAAGGGACCTTCAGGGTTTTGATAATTTAAGTAAAGTCTTTTATAACGCGAATACACCAGAAGATTGGTCAGCAATCCTTAAGGGATAATTCGTTCAGGACAGGTATAAAGAGATTTAGGCAATATCTTATTATCCTAAAATCCCGCATTTTTTTATACCTACAAGGAGAAACACTGTAAATATGGGAACGGGGAACCACAGATTACACATGAAAAGAACGATAAAAGAAACCACAGATTAACACAGATTTCACAGATTACGAAGGATTAAGTATAGAAAAATGGCGAAGATGGAAGTCAATGAAGAAACGATAATTATCAATTATCTCAAAGCTACAGGATTAAATCGGGCTTTTATCAACTTTGGCGAATATCAATTGCGTTACAAGCGATTTATATTTTAGAGCTAAAAATGTATTTTTAAATCTGTGTTAATCTGTGTAATCTGTGGTTGATTAACTGAGTACCTACAAAAACACCAAAATGCCAGTAAAATCAGGGTTTATTTAATGTAGGTATAATCTTTCACGGGAATCAAGGTTAATATCATAACC
>JARLHV010000066.1 GCA_031292055.1 Desulfosporosinus sp. | reverse complement strand
TTGATAATAAAGTCTGTATCAAATATCGAGGTTTTTATAATAAAGTTTGTTGCATTTATCGTGGATAAACTCGCTTATATTGAGGGTTTAACGAAAATACAAACTTTATTATGAAACAACAAACTTTATTATAAACCCACAACTTGGTGAAAAATTATATAATCTTCCTTTTGCGACATATTTATCTTATAAACTATGCTAATATAATAAATGTCTTAACTTCAGAACTCTGAACTTAGCCTCTTTTAGAAAAAAAATTTATCACCATTAATTATTTCACCAAATCCAGTGAACACGCGGCTTGAGAGCATTAATTCGTGGTGACAGAAAAATCTCATTATATACCCATGTCCAGAGTTCTGAAATTTAAGAAAATATTAACATATTTGGAGAATTGAAGATGGAATTATTTTCTGTCGTACTCCATAAGAGAGGTGATATTTTTGTAGGTCTATTAGAAAACATCCTGGTCTTGGGTAAAGTTTCTTTTACGGATTCAAGTTAAAAAAGTAGGCACCTACTTACTCTAGCTAATATAATCATTTGTATAAGATTTGGCTTATATTGTAATTAATAAGGAGGATTACTATTTTATGAATAATTTACAAAAAAAGATTTCTAGCATTATACTTGCATTAGTGATGGTATTTTCCATATCTGCAACAGCCTTCGCCCAATCCCCAAAAGCAGATACCGACAAAGCAATCTATAAAATAACAATCGATAACACAACGATGACGTTGAAAGAGGGTCAAAAAGCCAGTATACCACTTAGATCAATAGATAGTACTACCCCAAATAATGGTCTTCATGCAAATGCAGTTTATCCAGGTGATAAAGGAACATTAGAATTATGGGCAGTGGATGCACACGTTAATTACAAAATAACAATGTACATTCCAGCGACGGGTTTTACGGGTTTGATGAGTATTATGAACCTTACAAGTGGCCTGAGTTGTGGAGAGAATATACCTGTAAGTGGTTTTAGTGGAAATGTTTATTGTCGTAATCTTAAGGGAAATGTGTATGGTGCTACTTTATCAGGTGCGGCTACTTTATTGGGTGTCGTAGTAGCAAAAACAGTTCCTAACTATTATATATATACAGGTACATGGAAATAAACAATAAAATAAAGGGACATTTCTAGAAATAGAAATGTCCCTTTTAAAATGTACGACCAAACATGGGGTACGGCAACGATTCGTTCTTTTTGGCACCACTTGAATTAGCATAACATTATGCATATTAATAGCGCGAGGCGATTGATCTAAACAAGAGGTACATCGAATTCTAGTGTTGGTGGATGACGGTTGGGATCCAATCTATATCTACCGAATCGATTCACATGAGCAGTAATGTTGGGACTGAGATCAGAGAGCACTTCTTCATAAAAAGATTTTTTCACTTGAGTGTAATCGTGTAAAACTCGAGTTAGGGGTGTCGCCAACGAAACCGACAAAACCCACGTTAAGGATTTAATGAACCGAAAACCCTCGTTTTTGGCTATTTTAAATATCAAAACTATTCCAATAACAACGTATCAGAATGCTGGCATTCAACCGTTTTAAATACTTATTTATGGATAATAACGGCTTAACGTGGTACAAAATCATAATTTCATCCCACATATTGTCTTAGAGTGGGTTTTGTCGGAAATGTTGGCGACACCCCATTATGAATTAGAAGGTTGGTAGACTTAATAAATTATCTTTAATGGTGTCGTCAGGTTTAGTTCTAATATAAGGATCTCTGCCTTTCGGATAAACAGCTTCAACAGTAGCAGTTTCCCCACCGCCGGTTGTATAGTAATAGTCATTACTTTTAATACTTTCGACTACAGCACTGACGGTAAGTTCAGTGCCAGTGGCGGTGCTGTCTGAAATTAAGACGTGAGTAATGTGCTCTTCTTTTGATCCATTGGTTTGAAGACGTACCTTCGTGATTTTATATTTCATTATTAAATCCCTCCTTTCATTCGGATTGTGGTCTAAATATATAGAATTCGACAAGAGGCTAAAAATACCTTTTATACCAATTTTAGACGAGGTAGCTGTTTCTTAACATAACCGTATTTATCGGACCCAAATTCAAGTTATTGCTGGCGGATCAGCTTCGTATTATCCGTAATATGGTGAAATACAACTTGTAGATAGGTTTAAATGGATATAGAGACAATCTAATCCTCTCAACTCTCATCGAAGTCCTAGCCCACTTCTAAGACGGCACGCCCCATCCAATTCATCCTACTCGCCCTCATCGGAAACGGTGGAGCCGTTTTTATCATTGACAGATCAAAACTAAACCAGTAAGCTCTTTCTAAGAAATACGCTGTCAGATGCACGACCGGAGGCGATAAATCTACTTGATCATAATTGATAAAAACTATCTGCGAACGAATTGTTCACTACAGACAAAAATACGATCTAACTCAAGAAGAGTTAGCTGCTAATGTTGGACTAAATCTTAATCGCTTTATTAAAATAGAAGCAGGATCACTGATACCCCGCATAAACGAACTCGTACAATTGGCGGTTGGGTTTAATATGTCGATCGATGAGTTGGTTAATAACGAGTAAGGTTCTCACTTGAACGGTGGGAGCCTTATTTATTGTTTTCAGGCAAATAAATAGCCCCTCAGCTTTTGTGCCGGAGGGGCTTGTGGTGGAATTTTTCAATCAATTTATGCTGGCATAATCCTTCGTATCGCTCCACATCTGCTGAAATTCATCGTCCCACTTTGATGCGATTTCTGGATCGTGGATCACTACCAAAACTTCATCATTTTCAGTTGACGCGTTTTGAGTGTAATTATAAGATCCAGTGGTAACCACGGTTTTATCTATAATCGAAACCTTCATATGCATCAGGCCGGAGTGAGTATTTTCTTTAATAGGAATGCTGGTGCCTTCTAATAGTTGCAATTGTGCCTTTTCGGATTTGGATTTTGCCTCTATGCGATCTGTGATAACACGCACGGCCACTCCGCGCTTCTTGGCAGCGATGATGGACTCCACAATATCTTTTTTCGTTAAGCTGTAGATGGCTATGTCGAGAGTTGACTTTGCAGAGCCGATTTGGGATTCCAAGGCTTGCTCAGGGTGCTGGTTAGCCTTCGTAAAGTAGGATTCTACTTGTGTGCCCGAGGGTGTAGACTGTGTGGTTGCGGCAGAGGCAGATGGGCTGCACCCAGATATCGAGAGGGCAGCGAGGAGTAGTAAGAGGGTGATAAGCTTTTTCACGATCGGTCTCCTTTAAGATATTCTTTATACCTTTTTGTTTTCTTCGACGCGTCGATTGCTAACCATGCGAAGAATGCGAACAATAGGGATGCTCCTAGTTGACCCAAAGGCGTTAAACAGATTACGAAACTAACTACAATTGCGATCTTTGCATTCTTATTATATCTACCAGTATATTCTGCCCAAGCTTTATTGTATTCTCTCTTAGCATTTGAACGCTCGCGTTTTATCTGGCCTAACCTAATCAATTCATCACGCCTTGCCTGCTTCTCTTGAGGTGACAGTGTTGGTGGGCTAGGCTTTCGGTTTTTATTCTTTCCAAAATTGTGTCCGTTAATCGTCGGCAGATTTTGTATACCCGCGTTTCTTGGCTTCTCCCAGTGTTATAGGAATGCAGCTTTTAGTAAGATACTTAGATCCAGCAGTATGATACTTCGTGCCTGTCTTTGTAATATACACGATAGTATTATCGTCCGTCGAAGGATCTACACTGGACGGTGGTGTTGGTGGTTGTTCTGTGGGCGCGGAAGCCTCTGGCATTATGGCAGACAATCCCGAAGTGACTTGGGAGACATCGGCGTCGGTAACTACTGCTGTACCTCCAAGAGCAGTAACGGTAGCATTCGCAGTTAGTTTGGCATGAACATCTGTTGCTGCAGCAACACCGTTAGTGTCGGTGAGAACGATAGGTGCGCTCGACATACCTGCTAAGGATGATGCAACAAGAGAGTCAACCAAATGAGCGTCTGTGCCGTTGGCAACGTAAACATGATCATAAGTATAGGTTAAGGCATTGAGTACTGCCTGATTCGTAGCGAAACGATCTGCGCCAAAGATGCGAGTAGCGCCAGGGATATCATCTACGAGAGTAGGCCCGCCGATGATATACGTAGTGGCACCTTTGTAAGCAGTTTCCGAAGCGGGTAGAGTCCCATCAGGGCTAGCCAATAAAATTGAGTAGTTATTAGCAGCCGCATAGGACGCTACTGACAAGGCGTCAGCCAAGGCGCTATGGCCGACTACGAAAGAACCTGTGGGATTGGTTAGTTTAGCAGCGATAGCCGTCGCTACTGTAATGCTGTCTACCCCGCTGAGCACGGTAGCAGTTACGCCGTTTATCGCATTCACTTGATCAACGACAGTTTGGTTTATGGCTCCCACCACATAGACATTCCTGACGCCTAATTTAACCAATTCAGTGGCAGTATCAGCCGTCAAGGTATTATTATCGGTCAACAAGATTGGGGCTGTCTTACCAGCTAAGGGTGCCGCCAATAATGCATCTACTAAGTCAGCATCGTCTGATGGGGCCAAGATGGCCATGTCAGCAGTTGTCCAGCCAGCATTGGCTACTGCAACGGATGTTCCAATTCTATTTGCACCGAAAAGACGAGCAGTCGTTATTCCATTGTCCGCGAACGCGTTTAAGGGTGCCATACTCAAAGTCATACCTGCGATAACTAAACTGGCCAATACCCTTTTGGGTGTAAATATCTTCATAACTTGATGCCTCTCTTTCTAACTCACATTTAGTTCCACATATGAATAAGGTTTCCCTGCTATGCGACAGGATTAATGGTTTTGCGACAAATAAGAGGGGATACTAAAGACCGCAATGCTCATTACACTAAGCCACATGTGGCTTAGTGTAATGAGCAAAAAAAAGGCACCAGAGATTTATCCCAATATCCTATGAAATTCCCTGAATCGTTATTAGTACTATACGCGCAATACACAAAATAGGCTGGAAACCTTGAAATATCAGGGGTTCTAGTTAAAATTGGATTAAAAAGTTCCAACCTCTCTGAATTTAGTTTATCAGCAGTAGGATGAATTGTCCAAGTTTATTAGGCGGCTTATATAGAAGGCCGTTTCGGCATTTCTTCACACATTCTTCATACTAAGTTCATAGAAAGGTAACAAACATGATTTATAATAAATATAAAGATGATAGTTTAAAAAAGTTGAGAAGGAGTTGTACTTAATAGAATGAAATTGATTGCCATCTTATTATTAATTGGTCTGATTCCTGCTTTTCTAAGAAAATTATTAGCTGTTAGTGAATGCTCAGACTAGTTACTCTGATAAATTCATAGATAAAAAGTCGTAATTTTACGGTTGAAATATAGACCTCTTACCTTTTTTCATCCTTTCCTCCTCTTTCCCCCTCTAGCGAGGGGATTTTTTTTTGCAAAGAGCAATGCTCCCAATATTGCTGAGGGCATTGAATGCTTTAGGCGTAAAGATGGATATATAAGGAGGAATAGTTAGGAGGTGTGTTGAATGATAGGTATTAAGTATAGAGGGACAAATATACGTATTGATTTTTTTGTTAGCAATTGATTTGTTTTTCTCTATATATGGCAATAGTGTCGAAATTTCAGTGAAAAAGGGGGAGATGCCAGAAGGAAATCTGATGTCTAAGGAATGACGAGAGAAGATTTTCAAACTATTAAAACGAGAGAGGAGTGAGGACGGTGTTCTCAAGTAGTAGAAAGAGTACTTCAAAGCGTTATTTAACCTTTTCGGCGGTTTTTATTCTCCTGTGGCAGCTGATTTTCCCAGGTGCCGTTTGGGCGGGAGGACTGGGTCAAGCGCTTGGTAGTCCAACGACGCAGAAAGAACCTGCTGTTACGTTGGAAAAAGCAATCAGTACCGTAAAAGACAATTTTAACATTCCTCAAGAATATACAAAATTTTCGTCAGGCCTAAACATGGATAATCAGAGACAGTCCTGGTCGTTGAATTGGGGTCCCCCTGATCAGCAGGGCGGAAATTTTTCTGCTCAAGTTGATGTCAATACAGGCGAAATTATGAGCATGAATAACTGGAAAAATAATCCACAATCCGGTCAAACTGTGCAAATTCCTGCAATCCAAGAGAGCGAGGCCCAAGATATCGCTGTTAAGCTTGTGAAGAACTTAGCGAGTAGTAAATTGGCAGAGCTCCAGCTTATGCCCATGGATGATACCAACATTCCGCTCGTCAATTATGGCCCGATGGGCTATACTGTGCACTGGCAGCGCCTCGTAAATGACATTCCTTTTCCGAACGATGGTATCACGGTGCAGGTGAATACTTTAGATGGGGAAATTATGAGTTACTCTATGAACTGGACACCTCTGACGCAGATCCCAGCAGCGAAAGGTGTCATTTCAGCAAGTAAAGCTCAAGATACTTTCCTGAATACTCCAATGCTTGAACTGCAGTATTTTACGCCTGTCCCTATGAGGCCATTGACTTCAGGGGAAAAGCCAGACGTAAAATTAGTTTATCAGATGAACAACTCCTATCCTAGTGGAGCAATTGATGCCTTGACAGGAGAACCCATTAAAGCTGATTATGGGAATTACTATGGCGGTAAAGGCGGATACGCTGGGATGGGGAGTGCCACTACAGCAGATCAGCATAGTGTCGCTGTGACCCCTGCGGAACAAACGGAAATTGACAAGAGCACCCAGCTTATTAGCCAAGACGAGGCGGTTGCAGCAGTAAAACGTTGGGTCAGTATTCCTGATACCCTCGTTTTGCGTGGTTCCAGCTTGGGCACGGGTGGGATATCTGAAGATAGTCGGGTTTGGAATTTAAACTGGAGTGGGAGTGAGAGTGGTAGCGAGAGCGGGAACAAACCGGAATCGCAACCACAGTATATGTCTGCCCGGGTTGATGCTGCAACAGGAGAGCTCCTGGGTTTTGACATGCCCTACCAGGTGCCTGGTAATGACAAACCTGTGATCGACTCTAAGCAGGCGCAAACGATTGCCGAGGACTTTATCAAACAGATTCAACCAAGTCATTTTCAGGAAATAAAACTGTCCGACGAAAATAACCTTATGAGTAAAGTGTATAGCAACAATGGTACTCAAGGATTTAACTATTATCGCGTTGTCAATGGTATCCCCTATCGAGGTAATGGCATCAACATTACAGTTGACTCCATGAGCAAAGAGATCATAAGCTACAATCTTAGCTGGGCCAACCTCGAATTTCCAAGTGTTAGTGGCATCTTAGATAGCAAACAAGTGTGCACAACGTTGCTCAAAGCTGAGCCTCTAAAGTTAATGTACACTCAAGTCTATAATCCGGGACAATACGATAACCCTGCGGAAATTCATTTGGTCTATCAACCGATGCCGGTGAGTGGCACAAGCATAAATAGTAATATTTTGGATGCTAAAACAGGTGAATTCTTAGATGGGCAGGGTCAACCTGTATCTCAAATGCCGAGAGCTTACCATTTCACTGACATTGGGGATAATTTTGCTCAGAAAGAAATAGCCCTCCTTGGACAGGCCGGGATATTTGGTGAGTACCAAGACTCGTTCCACCCAGATGAGCAGATTACAGTGAGTTCCTTGTTAAAGGCTATGCTGGCTGTAACTAACGGGTATGGGACACCTGCGCAAACTGATGAGGATATCATTAAGACCGCCCAACAGCAAGGCTGGCTTACAGAAGATATGCAGCCTTCAGCAACTATAGACAGGGAAAATTTTACGAAATTAATGATCCGCTATTTGAAGTTGGAGTCGGTGGCTAAATTACAGGATACTTATCAAGCTCCCTATTCAGATGTGGATAAGGACTTCATTGGCTATTCTGCTTTGGCTCATGGAATTGGCATGTTCAATATTGAAGGTGGAACATTTGAATCAGGACATATTATGACAAGATCTGAGGCAGCTTATGCGCTTGTCAAGGCTTTGATGTTTCGACCCTAATCAAAACAGGAGCAAGTAAAGAACCCTTACCACAAGGCCTGGGTAAAACAATGCGTTCGGACAATGCTGGTCCGTGGTTGGACATGATCACTAGGGAGAACGAGGGGATGGGTACGCTGTTTTGCCTTCTTTATAGAAGCAGAACGGTGTATCTGTCCTTGTGGATTCCACCCTAATAATGCTTTAGATACTCACCTTTTATGTTGATAGCCATATCTTCTGCAAATTCTGCATAGTTAATAAGCTTTTTGACAGTTTCCCAATTTTCTTTTGAAAAGCTAACGGCCTCCTGTTCGATCTTATTAAGAAATTCACTAGCTTGCTCCTCTGACATAAGATGCTTAAAGTATCGTTCATGCTCAGCATAGTTTAACTGTATTTGATAGATATGATAGCACTCATGCAATGTAGTTCTTAGTACTTTATGCAAAAATAAAATATCTCTGTACTTGGGAAATCGAGCAGCTTCTTGCCATATATTCACCACAAAGATAGCGATACTCATATCAGTGAAATCAGTGTACCCTCTCGTAGAACTTCCAGCATGTTGTGTGCTATAGGCTATATTGCCTATCTTGATCCTCAACTTATGCTGGCAATAGTTTCTGGTTTTATCAATAATGAATAGAGCTTCTTTTAATAACAGTCCAGGAATGCTTTTTAATTTAACGCGTTTCCAACTATTTAACTTAATTTCATCCCATATTGTTGGGTGCAGAATCTCATTCATATAGGATTCAAATACACCTCCAATTGATTGGCCTTCTGATAAGGTCTGTGTTCACTGAATCACAATCCTTTCCTTGAATTATACCATTTTCTGGCGTTTGAGAGTAGTTGAGTATTTGAAGAGATGATTTTGCTACAAATAATGAAACATGTTTCAAAAACAAAAAGGCAAGCGTAGGAAGTTAAATATTAAGGAAGTGAAAAAAATGGCTGGAGCTATTGAAGAAAGATTATATGCTTATCGATGGACAATCCTGCTAATAATTTTTCTTGTCAATACAATTTTTAACTTCTCAATCTTTCAGATCGGCGGTTTAGCGAGTAGAATTATACCCGCTTTTCATCTCCAGGGGAGTCAATTAGCTATGGTTTTGTCGGTCTCTTTTTTAACAAATGCAATAATTGGCATCCCCGCAGGTATATTGGCCGATCGTTTTGGTGTTAAAAATGTAGTAGCCACTGGTTTAGTACTGACAGTAATAAGTAGTTTTGGTCGTTTAACTGCAAATAGTTTTGGAATTCTTTTCATCTGGATGTTTATTCTAGGCGTTGGTCCGGCTTTTCTTAATGCTAATGCAGCTAAAATATTAGGTGATTGGTTTCCACCTCAACAAATGGGAATGGCGATGGGTATTTATATCGCGGGTGCAAATACTGGTATCACCATTGCCTTGGCAACTTCAGCGTTTTTCTCGTCTCTAAAAGTGGCGTTTATGACATCTGCAGTTATGACCTTGTTGGCCTTATTTTTATGGTTACTGTTTATTAAGCCCAAGTCTGCAGGCAAGCCTGAGGTCCCGATTCAGCCACTTGGAGAGTATTTAGGTGTGGCTCTAAAAAGCAAATACATATGGGTCGGAGCCATCGCAATGTTTTTCTATATGGGGACATATGTTACCCAGAGTGGGTTCTTGTCTAATGCACTTACTCAGGGGAAGGGAATTACTCAGGTTATGGCAGGCCTGGTTGCATCTTCGCTAACAATATCTTTTATAATTGGGACAATTATCGGACCTATAATTTCTGATAAAGTTGGTTTAATAAAGCCCTTTTTGATTCCAACGGCAATTATTGCTGCAATTTGTTCCTACCTAGCCTGGATTATACCATTCGGAACACTTACCTGGATATTGCTCATAATTGCCGGTGTAATGTTAGGAACATCCGTTCCATTAATCATGTCTCTGCCAATGATGCTTCCGGACATTGGACCTGCCTATGCCGGAAGTGCAGGTGGGGTTATCAGTACCTTACAAATGGCTGGTGCATTCGTTATCTCTTCCTATGTGATTTTGCCACTTGCAGGGAAAAACATGGATCAAGTGTTTATGTATATTGGGCTTGGTTATTTAGTATTTGGACTAATATTGATACTATTGCCTGAGCTTGGTAGAAAAGCAAAAAAGGTAAATTTAAAAATACCCAGGTGATCGTGCAAACATGCGGAAAGGGCTTATTAATCAGGTAGTAAACGCGCAACCTTGTCAATAAATAACGTCACCAACTCTGGGTCAAACTGAATCCCTGCGTTCTTCTGAAGTTCTGCAATAGCTACTTCATTAGGTAAAGCGTCTCGATAGCTTCTGGCGCTCGTCATCGCATCATAGGCATCTGCTATAGCGATAATCCTAGGTTGAAGGGGTAGCTCCTCACCCTTTAAACCTTTTGGATAGCCTAGACCATCCCAGCGTTCATGATGTGCCAACACATATTCCGCCATTTCAGCCATACCACTGACCGTACTCAGAATACGATAACCGATTTCTGGATGCCGTTTGATTTCTTTCCATTCATCATTGGTCAGTTTTCCTGGCTTATTAAGTATTTTTTCGTCGATGGCGATCTTGCCTATATCATGAAGTAAGCCGATGTTTTTTAGCTCCTGAACTTCTCCTTCCGGCAAACCAAGGGCCTCTCCCATACTTTGGCAGAGTGTGGAAACTCGATGGGAGTGCTGTTCTTCCCGTTTGTTCTTTTCGTAAAGGGTTCTAATAATCGTTTTTATGGTCTTACTGCGCATACTTGGGCCTTCAAAGAGTTTTCTCTTGTACATATAATCTTCGGCTTTTTTAAATAAGTCCAGAATATCTTCTGTTTCATAACGTTTTATTTCATAGCCAAAAGAAATTGAAATTTCAATAGAACTGGAACCAACTTTTTCCTGTCCGGCTAAGGCATGGATTCGTTTAAGAATTTGCTCTGTTTCAACAGCATCTGTGTTGGGCAACAGGATGATGAATTCATCGCCACCAAGACGGGCGATAATATCATCGCGTCGGCAACCTTTGCGTAGCACCTTGGCAACGTTTATTAGGAGTTCATCTCCGATGGCATGACCAAAAGAATCATTAATCAGCTTAAGCCCATTGACATCGGCCATCACAAGAGTCAAAGGATAATTTCTAGCGACATCGAGTCGTTTTAACTCCTCTTCAAAAAAGCGTCGGTTATAGAGGCCAGTTAGTCGATCATGAAAGCTTAAAAAAATAATTTTTTCTTCAGTCAGCTTTCGCTCTGTCACATCTTGTATCATCCCAATCAAACGAAGGGTATTGACCTTGTGATCCAACTCGATTTTTCCAAACCCATGCACCCAGCGTTCCTCTCCATCATGAATACGGATGATTTTATATTCATAATCGAAGTGTTGTTGTCCACTTTCCACCTGCAGAAGATACTTGGAAAATTGGACGCGCCAATCCGGATGAATAATCTCCAGCAACCCTTCAAGTGTGTGCGGATAGCTTGCATCAATCCCAAAAATTTCATGAAGCTCTGGCGAACATTTCCAGTCTTTGGTAAGGAGATCCATGACATAGCTCCCCAAACGTGCCACTTTTTGTGATTCACTTAACAAAGTATTCTGTTGTTCCAATACGGCGTTGAGTTCATCTAATTGACTCGTTCGCATTTTTATTTTATCTTCAAGCTCATCATTTAATTGCTTGATGTGTTTTTCAACTTTCTCACGTTTGACGATCTCTTCCTCTAGCAGTGAATTGCTTTCTTCAAGCTCACTATTTAGTTCTTCCAGTTGAGTTGTTCTTTCCATGACTCTGCTTTCAAGTTTAGCATTTAACTCTCTGATTTCTGCTTCAATTTGTTGCCTTGCATGGAGTGCATTCAGCAGTTCGCTGGTTTTTTGTTTGACCATTCGTTGAAGCGTTCTATTCCAGATAAACAACAACAATGCCAGTAAGAAAACAGCGGCCCCAATGATGACAAGCACTTTAAATAAGGGATCTTCGTAGAAAGGGGCCCTTGTTAAGCCAAACCACTTTTTATCAATAGCCTGATATTCACTCTTGGAAATCTCAGCAAAGCCAGCATTGATTGTAGGCAGAAGCCCTGACTGACCCTTTTTAATGGCTCTGAAAAATTGGCCAGTATATAATGATGAACTTGAATAATTAAAATTATCTTGAATCCCCATTTTATACAGATAGTATTGAGCAGGGGGTTTTCCCATCGTAAATATCACAACCTTGTGATCCTTAGCGGCTTTGACAACAGCTTCGGCCGTATCATATTCTACAATATTGGTTATGCCATGTTCTTTAAGAACATTGATACAGTTATCCCCTTTTTTAACAGCTACGGTAAACCCATTTAAAGAATTGACATCGGTGATCCCAGCTATATTTTTCTGAAAAAATATGGGTACATCAATCGTTGCATAAGGCTTTGAATAATCAAAAATCTTAGCTCTGTCAGCATTATAGGAGATCGTATCAATGACATCGAACTTGCCTTGCATCATACTCTCATAGGCTTTATTCCAAGTCATTCCGGTGATAGTAACTTTTATCCCAGTCTTTTGCTCAAAAAGTTTCCACTGGTCAAGTGTGATCCCTTGTAAATCGCCTTGATTATTGCGAAAAGAGTAAGGTGGATAGTTGTCATCCATAACCACGCTGATCGTTTTTATTTTCAATGCGCCTGGTTTAATACCCCCGACTTCCAGTCGGGACAGCTTCTAGCGTGGAGCAAGTAGTAGCAGTCTGTTAAACTATATTAAAGGGGTGACAGCTGCTATGGTAGATTACAAAAAAGGAAGCCAC
>JARLHV010000065.1 GCA_031292055.1 Desulfosporosinus sp. | reverse complement strand
TGTGGCTTCCTTTTTTGTAATCTACCATAGCAGCTGTCACCCCTTTAATATAGTTTAACAGACTGCTACTACTTGCTCCACGCTAGAAGCTGTCCCGACTGGAAGTCGGGGGTATTAAACCAGGCGCATTGAAAATAAATACAATGATCTACAGGTGCTGGCAATGAATAACGCCAAACAGACGATAGTGGACCTTCTGACAAAAACATTAGGTCGTGATATTACTGTGAATATTAGTTATAAATGATGTTACAGGCTGGTCGGTATACCACAATACGTGGGAAGGAATTCCCACAAAAGAGTATAAATGACAGCAAAGCTCTCCCTGCTCATTAGGCTCTCAATATTACCTGTTGAGAGCCTTTTTTGATGTATCACAAACTAAATTTTACAGAAATTTAAAGAACAAGAGTAAAAAATTAACAATGCCATAATTTACACTTAACTTTCTTTTGCTAGTATTATTGAGAAAAAGTTTTTAAAAGGGAGGTTAATAAAGCGTTTGGTAAAGATCGATGGATGAGTTACAAGCTTATACTTTGATATCATGTTAAAAAAATTTAGAAATGACGTTAAGACGAGGAGGAAGAATGTTGAAAAATTCGAAAACAGGCAAGATTGCCCTGTCAGTTCTGTTGGCCACGGCAGTAATGGTTTCCGCTGGCTCGCTGTCTCAGGCTAAGGCGGACATTTCGCCGATCGTTGATACTTCAGCGATCGCGGATTTTGCCTTGCCGAATGTAACCGGATCATACAACATTAATGTAGGCGTTGGCTCAGACCCTACAGAGCTTGACTTTAACTGGTTTACTCAGAGCTTAGGCACAACTCAGATCAAGATCGCTCCGACATCCACCATGAGCGGTAAGTCGTTCCCTGCCTCTGCCATTACGCAGACCGCGGCTCAGACTGCGGTAACAGCCACTGAATCAATCAATCAGGACGAGACTCTGCTTCCTGACGCAAATGGTGTGGCGGCAGTTTCTAACTATCAGGACAACGTCTTCAACGGCAAATTGCCGGCTGCTGCTCTGACTGGTGAGTACGCCAACAAAGCAACGGTGACCGGCTTAACGGCGAGCGCTAAATATTCTTATTCTGTGAGCGATGGCAAAGGCAACTGGAGCCCGATCTACACGGTTTCCACGCTTTCTGCAAACAGCGTCAGCTTTGCCGCCTTCGGTGATCCGCAGATCGGCGCGTTTGACGATTCTAAAGGTACAGCTAAGTCCGATCCTACCGGTGGGCACAAAAGTGTTACTGACGACAAAACAGGTTGGAGCAACATGCTCAAACTGGTTACTCAAAACAAAAATCTGAACTTTCTCTTTTCCATGGGCGACCAAGTGAATGACTACAATTATTTAATTCAACCGTCCAACGCTGCTGATGGACAGTGGTACCAGTACAACTATTTCTTTAATCCCGATGCTACCAACAACTACATACAGGATATACCGCTTGCCGCATTCTCCGGCAATCACGATCATCAGATGGGTGAATACTACGGTTACCATTATAATCAGCCGAACAGGAGTAGCCTTGGCGCCACTCGGTATGGTAATGACGGTGACTACTGGTTTACTGCCGGCCCGACGCTTTTCATAGTGCTTAATGCCAATAACTATGGCACCGCAGACCATGATCAGTTCATGGATCAGGCCGTCAAAGCCAACCCTAATGTGAAGTGGAAAGTTGCCGTATGGCACCAGTCCGCTTACAGCGAGGCCAACCATAATACCAGTAATGATATCGAGGATCCGGTTCTGACCATCCGCAACACTTGGCCGAAGCTAATGGACAAATACGGTGTAGATGTTGTACTGCAGGGTCACGACCATTACTATACCCGCACCGCGCAGATGCTCGGAGGCAACGTAATTAATCCCGTCACCGGCGATCCTGAGATTCTAAAAGACAATACTAGTTCCATTCCCGGCACTAAAAATACTAATGCAACTTATGGGACCAAGGAATATCCTGCCAGTGTAATCAATCCGAAAGGCACCGTTTACTTTACACTCGACTCCGGCACCGGCAGCAAATATTACAATCTTAACAGTGGCACAAATGACTCGATTGGCGGAAGTTCGGACCACTCGTTCAGCGTTGTAGGTTGGCAGGGATATGTCCCCTCTTATTCCTATGTGACGTTCACAGATAAAACCTTTACCATCAAAACCTATTCCACCACGGACTATACGCTTAACAAGCAGTCCCTGATTGACAGCTATACTATCAGCAAAACGTCTTGATCTATAGGTGGTACAAGCCAATCCTAATTTAAAATTTTTTCAGTATTTGCAAGTGCAGGCAGTTTCGCTCATATCGGCGGGACTGCCTGTTATTAAAAATCACACTGCCAACATAAAAAACAAGGGATAGAATAGACACAGGAGAGAAAAATGCAGAAAAAGATAGCTCTGACTGGTTTGCTCAAAACTAGCGGCAAAATTATCGGGCCCATTGCCATCCTGCTCGTCTATATCGTCTTAGCGGTGCTTTTCAGCCGGCACACGCCGCTTTACAACCCGTACAGTTCGGGAGCAGGTGGGGAAATACATTATGAAAAAGCCAAAGTTGTTTCAATTAATGAGCAGACGATAACGCCGTCTGGTTTTCCCGAGTTGTATATAGGCCGGCAAGTTGTCATTGTCCGCCTGGAGAGTGGCCAGTACCAAGGGAAAACGTTCCAGGTTCACAATGCGCTTAATTACGACGCCAATTTTCTGCTTCATAAAGGACAAACTATCGTGGTGTCGGTCAACACGTCCACCGGTGACAAATCTGTCATTAATGTTTATATGTACGCTCCAGATCGTGTTGTCCCTCTCCTTGCGCTCATTGGGCTCTTTATCGCGGCGATCTGTTTTGTGGGGGGCTGGCGTGGTTTCCGCTCCTTGCTAGGTATCGTATTCACACTGACCACAGTGTTATTTATCTTTGTCCCCTTGCTGTTCTACGGCGTACCTGCCGTAGTGGCCACTATTGTACTGGTTGCGGTCACTTCCTGTGTCACTCTGTTTCTGGTGGGCGGCCTTGGCAAAATGAGCCTGTCCGCTGTACTTGGTACCGTAGCGGGTGTGGTCATTTCAGTCATGATTATGCTTGTTTTTAGTAAAATTTTGGGAGTATCCGGCTATACCTCCTCGGATACTGATGCACTGCTCAACATTGCAGGCCAAAGCAAGTTACAAGTGAAAGATCTGCTCTTTGCGGGCATCATCATCACCTCATTGGGCGCGGTGATGGATATTGCTATTTCTGTTGCTACTTCTATCAACGAGTTGCTGAAACATAAACATGACGCTAGTTTTGATGAACTGTTTCACTTTGGTATGAATGTAGGGCGGGATATGATGGGCACCATGGCTAACACCCTTATTCTGGCGTTCCTTGGTACATCTATTTTCTCTTTTATCCTGATGTATTCTTATCAAGTGCAGTTTACACAAGTGTTTAACTCCAGCGGCATTGCCATTGATGTTCTTAACGCTGTTTGCGGCAGTTTGGCAGTCATTCTGACGGTGCCTATCGTGTCTGCCATTGCGGCCAAACTCCTGCAGGGCGATCTAAGTGGCACTTTAGGCGAGACGATGGATGGGCAGAAAGATGTAAACTGCCCCGTAATAATGCCAGGCTCTGAGGATATTCTTGCTCAAAGCCAAACTTCTCAGGAGCATATGGGGGAGAAGGAACTATCTTAACAACATCGATACCGACGGCTACTTCTCTTTCCTGCTATCGTTGCTATAGTTTATGTTTGAATAGAATATACTACCATGATAAGGAGCGAGCCCTATGGCATATTAGGGTTCGCTCCTTTTATTAAAGTTTACTATCTTTCATCTCATGAGTTAGCATTTGGATGGCCTTTTTTTCTATCCTTGACACATAGGAACGTGATATTTTGAGACGATCAGCTACTTCCTGTTGTGAACGTTCTTGGCAGTTCATCAAACCAAATCTCATTTGTAAGACTTGGCGGTACCGGAGTGGGAGTTTTTCGACGTTTTCGAGTAAAATTCGTTGATCATCCTCGTTTGCGATCTGATCAGGAATCGGTTTATTATCGGCAATAAGACTGTCCATCATACTTAGTTCGCTCCCACCATCATCTTGCCCGATAGGCTTATGGAGGGACATTTCTGATCGACCTTTATCTTTGCGGTAGTACATAAGGATCTCGTTTGTGATGCAGCGTGCTGCATAGGTGCTTAGTTTAGCTCCATTATCAGGCTTAAAGGTATCGACCGCTTTAATTAAGCCAATCATTCCTGTGGAGAACAGATCCTCGTTCTTTTCTTCCTTATCGCCAAATTGTTTGACGACATGCGCTACTAAACGCAAGTTGTGTTCAATTAGCTTGTTGCGAGCATCTTCTATTTTAATGGTTCCGTCTATAACTTCTACATCTACGTCTACGTCTGAATCTGAATCTGAATCTGAATCTGAATCTGAGTTAGCCTGACCATGCCGTAAGATCTGAAAGTAGCGTGCTTCATCTTCTTTACTCAGAGGGTGTGGAAACGAGTTATTGTTAATATATGAAACGAGTAAGGTTGCTCCTTTGAGCACTGAGAGGACAATACAAGTCAGGAAAACTTCCAATAACATCAGCCTCCTTTTGCATTGTGTTACATTATGCAAAAGGAAGGAAGTTGGTGTTTGTCCAATGGATGTCAGAGTAACTTGATCAAGTTGGGAAAGCGTTTGGTGTCCAGTATCAAATAAGGTAAAGACCTAATCTAACACAGAGGGCAACGGCGTTAGGCCTTTTACCTTATTGTGGAGGTAAAAAATTGATATACAAAATAATATTTACTCGAAGTTTGCAGGATTTAATGAAAGATTGAAGAATTAATTATGAGATAAAGTAAAAAATATGCTCTATTTTAGAGAAGAGATCAAAACCCCTTAAATACTATATGAATTAAAATCATAAGGATAGGTGGAACCATTGAAAAAAGTACTAATACTAATAGCTATTGTAGTAGCAATATTAGCATATCCACAAATCACATTTGCAGATACTCCTGTATACTCGGTTCAACGACTAGCTGGAAACGATAGAATAGACACATCAATTGCCGCATCGAATAAAGGTTGGACCTCGGCGGATACTGTTATTTTGGACGAGTTAAATGATTATCCTGACGCTATAGCTGCTACTCCATTAGCAGTTAATTTGAATGCTCCAATATTACTGACCACTGGAACAGTCTTGGATTCGCGGGTTATATCAGAATTACAGCGTTTGAAAGCGACAAAGGTTATTCTGCTCGGTGGAAAAGGATGTCTTACGTCAGCCATAGAAAATAACCTGGATAAACTTAAGATTTCCTATGAACGTGTTGGAGGTAGCGATCGATACGAAACATCGACACTGATAGCATTAAGGATTAAAAGTGACTCAGTTCTAGTTGCAAACGGTGATAACTTTCCAGATGCATTAGCTAGCGCATCTTTTGCAGGGATTCGTCAGATACCTATAATTTTAATAACTAAAACACTACCGGATTCTGTTGCAAACTATTTCAAAACACAGAAACCGTCCCATGTAATAGCTGTTGGCGGAGAAGCAGTAGTACCTACTAGCTTACTCACAAGTAATGGAATATCTATAGAAACGAGATTAGGCGGGGTTGATAGATACGATACGTCGGCAAAAATATATGCATACTCAAAAGATTCATACACTTCAGCAGATATTTATATGGCATCGGGTGAAGATTTTCCAGATGCTATGGTTGGGACTGTTTTGGCATCAAAAAATAAGGCACCCTTGCTAATAACGACATCACAAGGTATTCCTAAACAAATCTACTCTATTTTGACGTCAAGAGCCGGTGAAACTAGTGGTTCGGCCTATATACTAGGAGGAACTGCTGTTGTATCCGACGCTGATAGCAGCTCAATAGCGGCTATAGTTGTACCAGTTCCTGTGGTTCCCGTGGTAGTAGTCCCTGTGACCATTACACCAGTAGTACCTGTAGTTGGACAGAAAACAGTTGGAATTGTAACCGCAGCCACGTCACTTAATCTTAGAGTATCAGCAAACACTAGCGCAGATGTCGTTACATCGATTCCTACGAATTCACAAGTAGATGTAATTGCTAGCGATACAAATCATTGGTACAATGTAACATACAACAGTCAAACCGGATGGGTTTTTGGGCAATATTTAACAATTAAAACTATATCTACAGATCAGCCAGTTCCTACAGTTCCTGCAACAGTTGCAGATTCTGTGTTAACAGGAAAAACGATTGTGATAGACCCAGGTCACGGAACTCCAGATACAGGTGCTATAGGTCCATCAGGTACTATGGAAAAAGATAATACATTAGCGATTGCACTAATACTTGAGAGTGACTTGCAGGCGGACGGAGCAAATGTAATAATGACTAGAACTATTGATAACTCACCAGCAAGCGCGGACTTTACTACTATGAATGATTTACAAGACAGAGTTGACGTAGCAAATAATGCAAAAGCAGATATATTTGTAAGTATCCATAATAATTCATTCACTAATCCAGCGGTGTCTGGAACAGCTACGTATTATAGTTCAGACAATCCTCAATCGGATAAGAGTCAACAACTTGCTGACAATGTACAAGATGAGCTGATAAAATACTTGGGTACATCAGATAGGGGTGTTAATGAAGCTCCATTTTATGTAATAAAAAACACTAATATGCCCGCAATACTAACAGAATCTGCATTTATCTCAAATCCTGATGAGGAGAAAAAGCTGGCTAGTGCTGATTTCAGGCAAAGTATTGCTACTGCAATAGTAAGTGGTATCACAGACTTTTTTAATAATACCAAGAGCGATAGGTAATAATTATTTACCTTGTGGTGTAGATACTGGTGCATGGTTTTTGTTCAAAATGCAGGGAATAACGAGGGGCACTTTAGGTATGGGCTAGCGATCATTAGTTATAGTGAAAGACTTGACGAGTATGGAAATCGCCAACCTTTCACTATAAGCCAAAACAGTTTGTTTTTCGTTAATGATGCATTTAACGATCCCGCAATTTGAGCCATTCCTCTTTAGTAAGGAAACTTTCCTCTACTTCCGACTCCAGTTCAACAAAGCGTTTATACGGGAGACTGAAAGTTAATAAATCTTTATCTATAAAGCGTCTTGCAGATATATCAGTAAGTCCAACAATAGCTTTTGGATTATCTGAGTAGTTTTGAGCGATGGCTTCGAGCACTGTTTGATGGCACCCTGCAGCTGAGTAAAGAATGGCATTATCTTTAGTTGGCTTATCATAGTTGGCAAGCATGACACAGGCTGAAAGTTGATCTGGATTAACAAAGAAAACAATACACTGTGGACGTTCACTTTCATTCACCTGATTTAAGGGTTTAAAAACAATGTATTTTGTTGGGATCTGAATTTGGGGGAGCTGTTGTGTAAAGCCTTTAGCTATTTCGGGATTTTTGCGGTGATATTCTCCTGGAATGTTACGTTCAGGTGACCCTGTGGAAAGGAAGTATTCGATATAACCAAGTTCGAAGCTTTTAAAACCAAGGCCAACTGCCCCACCCTGACAGCCAGTGGTTTTTTGATCGAATACCGCAACATGGCCTTGGGCTACTTTAAATAAGACCGAAGCAACACAGCCCCATTTTCCCTCTTTAAATTGAATGGCACCCTCAGGTTTTTCGTCCGTCCAAAGAACAGCAACAGGTAAATATTTACTCTTAATAGCTTGGGAAATTTTACTCTCCATGACAGTTCCTCCTCAAATTAGAATATCGTTCCTAGTTAAAACGGCCCCTAAAAGTTCTGCTCATTGAGTAATTCTTTCTAGATAATAGATTCGTCGTATGTTTGTTAAATCCTGTTTAACAATAACAATTGACTTGCTATCCAGCCTACACAGCGCTATCATCACTACATCCGGACGATCGACCAGGTATAGTGATGGTTTTTTATTAGTAATATGTTCCAGCATACTTTACTTCTTTTAACTTGATTGACACTGATAAAACAAACACCGTAATCAGATTATAAGCCTGATTACGGTGTTTATGATGCAAGAGTGTTCAATAAATTCGAGCTGATACAAATAAAGGGATTTTTACTTTTTACATGGAATTAATTATATAAATACCATGAAGAAGATTACTAGTATGTTGCTTTAGCAATAGTGGTTCCTAGAAAAAGTACGGTTGTTATTGTTTTTGAGAGCGCCCAAGTTATAAATCACTTAAATATAAGAAGGCGGTATATGTGAAATGATGAAGAGCATTGCGATACAAACGATTGCAGAATTACACAGAACTGGAATTAAACACACAAAACCAGCTAGCTTTACAAGGTTTCCTTACTTTGAACGCTTCGAGAAAATTAATCCCCGCGACATTTTACTATCTAATAGTAGCTTACAGGTTCTAGTCGCTATGGCTTATCACAATGATTATTATTCAGGATGTGACGTGCCCGTTTCTATCGAATTTGCTGCTCCAATGCTTCCAATAGAGTTTGTGAGTTTACCAACAATACAACTCTTTCCAAGTATCTTTAATAAACTCAGAGTATTTACGAGAGATAATTTAATCTCGGGAATTTGGTCATCAGAACTCACTGAGGAGGCAATAAACGCTTACGGAACGTTAACTGAAGAGGGCAAAATAGATAACTGTCTTACAATTCTTTTTCGCACAAACAGTGCCCCAATTCCATTAAATCAAGATAATCATAATAATGTCGTATATGAATTTGAATTGAATTCTGAGCAAGGAAAATTAGATGTAAGAGAACCTTATGTTTTTAGAAATAAGTTCTTTATGTATTTACTATCGGAGCTTTCAAGAAATGGAAATACCGTCGGAGGGTCAACTTTACAAGGCTGGTCTCTTGATGAGTTGGATTCCTGCAAGTATTTCTATGAGTTAAAGAAGATATTTAAGAGAGTATTCGTTGCTGGGTGCGGCGAACCTTGGCAATCGACGCATTTATTGGTATCAGAACCCGTGGATTTTACGAGCCTCCTGTTGGGTTCGGCTTTGTCCCATTCACATGTAATTGGAAAGGGATATTCATGTAAAGCGTAGGATGCTCCATATGGTATAGCGTATTCGTAGTGTTGCGAACCAAAATTGTCAGTCGACTAAGTGCAACAATTCGTGGTTCAGGGTGGACAACTATTCTAATATCTATACACTAAGATTGTTGGGTAATTGCTTTGTAGCAGAAGATTAAAAATGTGAAAAAGGAATGGGGGTAAGTTTTCTGGAAAGCATACTTTTTATGTATCAATGATGATTTTGTCAAGACGTTTTTTGTAGAGCTAATATAGGGTAACAAGGCTTACCAAGATGCAATAGACAATTATCAGCTCCTATAGTTGGGAGTTTAGCGAACCAAATAATGTTCCCAACTGCCGCGACTGTGACAGGCGATTCAATTGGTTTCTTTACTAATAACTTCCATTACGCTTTGTGAGTTATATTTTGTATTTTTTTCAATATATGTATGAAAAATCGTTGAGATAGCAAAATTATTAATAAACCTTGTTAATGAGCTTGAAGGAATAATACAAACTTACACTAGTTATTAGAGGGTTAAGCGCTAGGGTTAGCCTTCTTAAGCGGTGGCACGTGGAAAAATGCAAATTAGGAAGTCATACATTTTATATATCTATTTTATGCTTGAAAACGGTACTTTAAAAAAGTAGAAAATCGTTGTTCCTAATAAAAATGCTAAGGGCCAAGCAAGCAGTGGTTTTTCATGGTGAATTTTGAGCAAAGGAAACAAAATAATGTTAAATAGTATTGACCATCCGATATTCCAACCATTGCTGTACTTGACATAGCCAAACCAGCTAAAAACCAGTTCGATAAGTGTAAAAAGTACCACCCATTTTAGTATATATATTGATTTCCTCAATTTATCATCAGGAGGAAAGTGCGTTAGATACAACAGTGTGCTAGATGGCCACGATGCAACACACACAAGCAAAGTTGAAAGAGTTACCCCCAATTTAGGTGACGTTAGTACCCAAAGAGGGTGATTGTATGCTGCGAAATTATATGTTAAGTCACCCACAATGAAATAAAGAATAGTTGGGTAGTAGCTTTTCCAATCTCTCCAATCCGACCATTTGTATGCCGAGAATATCCAAATCACGACCAAGACTAATCTCATTTAAGAAGCCCTCCAGAAAGTTATTTAAATTATTGTTCCCACATTTGAAGCAATCTATCAAACTAGTGAAAACAACAAAACCTCCTCGTGAACAGGGGAGGCTGTTGCTTAACGTAACCTATAACTTGATTTAATGTGCATACAGAGTGATTAATGGTGTACGGCAAATTAAGAGATGGAGGGGTTTCAGCCTTTTGAAGTGGAAGCAGACCTGTAAAAGTTGCTGCTGAGTAGGAGTATATTGGCTGTGTGTCGCTTCACGTTGGCGCGTGGGGCGATACTTTTTATTGGTGGGGTAATTATAAGGATGATTTGTCACCAATTTTTAACAAGATTGAGGATGTTGACGCACTATTTCTAGGTTCACCTATATATTGGGGAGCTGCTACAGGCGAGATTAGATCATTCATAGAAAGGTTGATGTTTCAATATTCGGTGTATGATCCTGATCGGTCTACTCTTTTTAAGAAGAAAATATCGACGGGTTTTATTTATACTATGGGTGTAAATGAGGGTCAGTTGAAAGAAATGGGATATGAGCAGAATCTCAAGATTATAGAGATGGCAATGAAGAGAATCTTTGGGGCCTCTGAATCATTATTTGTGACTGATACCTGTCAGTTTGACGATTATTCAAAGTATGTTTCAACGTTGTTTAATGAAGAGAAAAAGGCAAAGAGACGAGAAGAGGAATTTCCAAATGATTGTAAGAAAGCCTTTGAAATGGGAGTGGGATTTGTCTCTGCAAAATAATTAAAAAGTTATCTTCTAAGGATTATAATATTTCTATATTCGGAGCCGATAACAAGGCTCTTTTTATTTTCAATGCGCCTGGTTTAATACCCCCGACTTCCAGTCGGGACAGCTTCTAGCGTGGAGCAAGTAGTAGCAGTCTGTTAAACTATATTAAAGGGGTGACAGCTGCTATGGTAGATTACAAAAAAGGAAGCCAC
>JARLHV010000064.1 GCA_031292055.1 Desulfosporosinus sp. | reverse complement strand
TTTCTCTCTGGCCTGATCAATTGCAATGATCAGTCTCTCAATAGCCAGTGGATATTCAGCCCGACAATAGATAAAGCCGTAATTGGCATCCATGGCATAACCAGCAATGATCATACCTTCCAGCACGGCATGAGGGTCTCCCTCGAGAACACTTCTATCCATAAACGCGCCTGGATCGCCTTCATCAGCGTTACAAACGACATATTTATCTTTCGATCCCTTAGATTTTCGGGCAGCATCCCATTTGAACCAAGTTGGGAAACCGGCTCCCCCTCTACCTCTGAGTCCCGAAAGTTTAATTTCTTCGATAACCGCTTCCGGAGTCATTTCATTGACTACTTTGTTAAGGGCTTTATATCCATCATTTTCAGTATAATCTTCAATCTTCTCAGGATTAATAATGCCGCAGTTTTTGAGGACAATTCTCACTTGATTTTTCAACTCAGGATAGGGATGTTCAGTTGTCGAGACAAGATGCTCTTGAATTGGTTGGCCATTAACAATATGCTGTTCAATGATTTCTTCCACCATACTTGGTGTGACCTTGGCATACGTGAAGACACCATTGTCATCAATAATATCAACGATTGGTTCATAAAAACACATACCGATGCAACCTGTAACCGAAACATCAATGCTCAGGTTCTTTTCTGCAAATATTTGGCTGAATTTATCAGTAACCTTTTTCGCTCCTGCAGCAATCCCACAGCTACCAAATCCAATTCTAACTTTCATTAACAGCAACCTCCTTTTCTGAGGCGTAAATATCTTTGATAATTTTCCTTGCGCTTTTGGGTGTCAAATTGCCAAAGGCTTCACCGTTAATCATAATAACGGGAGCAAGACTGCAACAACCAAGACAGGCGACTTCCTCCAGAGAGAACATCCAATCACTCGTCGAGTCTCCTACCTTAATGTTTAATTCTTCACAAAGAGCTTCCGCAATGGCATCCGAGCCATTAACATGACAAGCTGTTCCTTGACAAGTAAGAATAATATATTTTCCACGAGGTTTCATTCTGAATTGGGAATAGAACGTCGCGATGCCATAGATCTTAGCTCTTTTACTGCCTGTCCTATCCGCAATCAACTGTAAAACATCGAGTGGCAGATATCCATATGCCTCCTGAGCGTCCTGTAACACGCTAATTAGGTTACCGTTTTCACGGTTAAACTTGTTAATTACCTCATCCATTAGAGATATATCAACCTTAGTCGTACTAAATTCTGCTTCCAGTTTTTTTTCACATTCGCAAGACACTAATTATCACTCCTTTAATACTTAGATCTACGATTCCACTGCAAAAAGTCCAATTGACACATTTTCACGAGTTACTGAACGTCTGAAAATTGGGGCATCCTTAAGATCCTGATAGGCAAATTTCTGTTCTCATTAAGTTGAAAAATTCATTCGGGTTCCAAAGGCCTAAAGAAAGCAGTTTGTCACTTGCCACTTCTCAATGTATTTATTTTACATCACTTTGCAAGGATTTGATATAATTTTTTTGTTAATTAATTAATTTGTTTGATAATTTGCAAGAATCTTATAAATAGATTTAATTAGTAAACAGCGTTTGTGTTTTATACGAGTTAGAAAGTATATAACTAAAGTTATATACTTTCTAGAAGGTCCCTTCTCGCCATCCTTGGCCAGCGCATATGTGCAACTAGGGCAACTCGCCTTCGCTAAGGCTTGGCGCTAGTCATGTTTTCTTTAAGTTACTAATTATAGTGCCTCAATTTTTTCCCTGCTGCAATCAGAGGATCGACTTTTCCAATCGTTTCTTTTTGTGCTTCAGGTGAATTTTGCAAGACACTGACTTTTTTAAATAGGTCATTTTCAAGGGCAAGTTCTATTTTGCCTAACTGCTTGCTCATCTCTTCTTGTTTACTGCTTAACTCTTCAAATTTTTTGTTCATCAATTCTTGATTTTTCTCGAGTTCATTTTGAGCTTTAAGTATTTTGGCAAGTGTCTCAATAATTTGTTGTTGATCCATTTTGGCTACCACCCCTCGGGGATAGATTATATCATACAGCCATCAGCTTTTTGTAGAGCAATCTATTAATGCAACTGAAATTGTTACTTATTCTTCCAAACTAAGTAACAATAATTCGTTAAACCATGAATTGGTATTCATAACGTTGGATAATTTGGGGACTATAAATTTGTACTAAAATTTAAGGAGGAGATTACATGCCAGCTAAAAAAATGCCGAAACCTAACGGTGGAATTAAATGTGTTGTTAATACTTGCCATTATTATGGCACAGGCGATCATTGTCATGCCGAAAAAATTGAAGTGCAATCCCCTAACGCCAGTACCACAGCGATGACAGACTGTGCGACTTTTCTCCCCGAGTAATTTATTACCAAATTGATTTTGTGAGTGATTGAAAAATTTTAAGGCTTGTCTACAGACAAGCCTTAAAATCGCTTTAGGTATCATTTTCTGAGAATTTCAAACTCAAAGGGCTATCATCTGAAAAGGTGGTAGCCCTTTGAGTTTGAAATAAAGTTCACTAGTCTAACACGGAATAAAACCACATTCTTCTAGAATTAAGCTACCTTCCGAACCGGTTAAAAGGTCAACGAATGATTTAGCTAATTCATGAAATTGTGTGGTATTTGCAATTCCAATCGCAAATTCAATAGGTTTACCATGAATGATCACGTTTTTTCCCGGTATTATACTTTCAACGGATACAGCAGTCTGATCATAATAATCGGCATAAGCAGGGTTAGAAAGGTTAATCTTCGCTGGGAGGATTAGATAGGGGAGTCCTAATTGTTGAGCTTGCGACGAATACAGAAAGGCATAATCAATCTTCCCCATAAATAGTGCACCAGCAAGATCTAATGATTTAGCGTAAGTAGAGTAAGGAATACTTGCCGCTTCCATAGTTGAGAACAGACCGGGCTTGTCATAAAAGTTTTCAGCTAATTGCCAAACCATAAGTGTTCTATAGCCACAGGGGTCAAGACGATGATCAGAACGGGCAAAACTAACGTGCGGCTTAAGTAACCCATCTGCCCAGTTTTCTTGAGTAATCTCCTTGCTTCCCCTTGAAGAGCGATGATAGCCAATAACCATTTGGTCAGCAGCGAAAACAAAGTAGTTTTCCACTAGATTAGGCACCAGCAATTCCGCAAATAGTGCTTGATCCGCGAGAGCAATGATGTCATATTTTTCTCCAGATAATAACCGTTTGGCACCCTCCCTTGAACCGACCCCTTTTATCTCAAATTTCAGATCTGGGTTTTGTTTAGTAAAGCGCTCCAGGCATTGTTCTATAACTTGCTGTAATGCGCCAGCATGGATAATTCGAAGGGTCTTATTAGTGACTATCATGTTCGCTTCACCCCATCTTTTCGTTTAAACAAAGATTCTTCAAACTGAAAATAGGCTTGTAAAAAATTCTCTAACTTTGTTTTTTGTTGAGCGATGTGTTGAGCCCATAACTTTAAAGAATCTTCGCCATAAGGCGTTAATTCATAAAGTCGCCTACCTGGTCCTGATTCTCCGACTTCCCAATGAGATTGGATTAAGCCATCCTTATCCATACGCCTAAGATTCCGATAAACGGTTGCTGCGTCAGCTTCTCCGCTCTTAAAAGCCGCATCATTTAAGCGTTGAATCAATTCATACCCATGAGAAGGGTATTGCCCCAACAGGAGAAGTAATTCGGCCTGAATAGAACGCTCAATAGGAATAGTTAATTCTAAGTTACTAATTATCTCTTCGTTCATATAGTTACTCCTCAGTTACTATCACTACGCATATAGATTAATTTGTGAATGGATAGGAGCCTTATTATTTCCAATGTCTTTATAGAGAAGGGGGGAGATTACATAAATAATTTTACCATATTGTTTCATATTAACCATCAATTGCATATTGTGTAATATCTACTGGAAAGGGAGGTAATGAAAATGGCATTTGGTGGTGTTGATGGAGTTGCTTGTGGAACAGGACGTGGCTTCGGTGCAGGAATTGCTGCAGTTGTTGTAATTATTCTTCTGCTTATCGCAATGGGAATTGTATTCTAAATTAGAAAGGTGGAGATTATCTATGTATGGGATGGGTTATCCTGGAATGAGTGGAATATGCTGTCCTCCTCCGGTTCCCGCTTATGGCGGAGTCGGTGCAGGAGTGGGTGTAGGAATTATAGCGATTGCTATTTTAATTCTTATTGCTTTAGGGGTAATTTTCTAAAAAACGCTTTCGCTCATAGGCTATCATCTGCAAAGATGGTAGCCTATGAGCAAATTAAAGTATTTAGGTTGTTGATTAGCGTTTAGTTTTTTCTGCTTGGCTACGGAGCCAAAATATAATTTCATCTGTGACTAGATTTTTATCTAACTGCCATTGCCAATTGCCGCTGATTGTTCCGGGGACATTCATTCTGGCTTCTTCACCCAAACCTAAAATATCTTGCATAGGTATAATCGCCCACGCCGCTTGGCTCAAATAGACTTCTTCGATCAATTTGCGGCATGCTTGTTGGGGTGTGACCTTTTGGTCTATAGTGCTGCTGACTAAGTTTTCCCCTGCCGGCAAATAATTTTTTTCATACCAGCCTAATAAGGTGTTGTTATCATGAGTTCCAGTATAATAAACAAAGTTAGTTTCAGAATCCCTTAAAATTTCATTTAAGGGTGTAAACTGAAGTACCTTTATTCCGGGAAAGCCAAAAATTTGTTTTAATATAGTGACTTCCGTTGTTATGACTCCTAAATCCTCAATGATAAAGGGGCATCTCCCAAACGTTTCGACCAAACTTTCAAAGAATCTTTTCCCTGGTCCTTTCATCCAGCGACCCTTTTCTGCCGTCTCTTCTCCAGCATCAACCTCCCAATAGGCTTCAAAACCGCGGAAATGATCCAGACGTATGTAGTCAAACAGTTCTAACCCAAACTGTATGCGCTTTTTCCACCAATTATATCCAGTCGCGTACATAGCATCCCAGTCATAGATAGGGTTCCCCCATAACTGACCTGTCTTGCTAAAATAGTCAGGAGGTACTCCTGCTGTTTTAGCGGGTCTACCAAACTCATCCAAAACAAACAAGCTTTGGTTCACCCATACATCACAGCTGTCGGCAGCGACAAAATGGGGCATATCTCCAACTAGTTGAACGCCTTTGGACTTGGTGTAATTTTTGAGTTTGTTCCATTCGTTAAAAAACGTGTACTGTAAGAATCGGGTAAACTCAATTTCTTCTCGCAGCAGCAAGGAATACTTAGTTAATGTTTCTGTCTCACGTGAAGCAAGCTCTGGTTCCCATTCATACCAAGGAACATTTCCGAAATGAGCTTTTAAGGCGCGATAAAGAACATAATCGTCAAGCCATTCCTTAGTTTCAGTTTGAAATTGTAAATAGTTTTCATGAGAAAGATACGTTTGCTTGGCAGAAATGGACGACCCATTGGGGGTGGATTCCAGCTGACTGATAAAGCGCAGATAAGCTTGGTGAAGTAAATCGAGTTTCAACTCTTTATAAGCCAAGGACAAGAGACCTCGCCTAAGGTTCAAGCTCTGAACCTGTTCATATTTTTGACGAGTTTCTTCTAAACTCAAAAGTCCCTCGGTGATCATGTGGTCAAGACTGATAAACAGCGGGTTTCCGGCAAAAACCGATTCACTTTGATAAGGACAGTCCCCTACTCCTGCAGGGTTCAGAGGTAACACTTGCCACAACGATTGTCCAGAGTCCGCCAAAAAATCGACAAATGCATAGGCCTCCTGTCCCAAATCCCCAAGTCCCCAAACAGAAGGCAAAGAACTGATATGCAATAATACTCCACACGAACGGTCAAGTTGCAATTTGTTCGGCGGATTTTCTTTTCTCAACAGAGCTCTTCCACCCAGGGCATTGAGTGGCAAGGCACTTAAGGTTTCAGGAGCCAGACGTTCTCCAGTGATTAAGTCAGTCACAAAAGCGGAGAACTGTAGCTTAGTAGTGAGATTTACTGTTTTTGTTTCTACTAAATGACGATTAATAAGAATGGTTATTTCTTCCCCAACGCCTGCTCGCGTATAACCATAAACATCCGGTTCGAAAAAAAATGGTTTAAAATCGCCCGTCCGCAACACCTCATATTCAGTGTGCAGGCGCAGGATTCGTCGATACCAATCCAGGATTTCATTGTCTTCCTTACCCCATGGATAGGTCCCTCGGTTATAGGGGTCAGGATATCCTTCCACGCCTACTTCATCTCCGTAGTAAATACAAGGAACTCCGGGAAAGGTCATTTGAACTAAACTTAAAATCTTAAGCCTTTTTATAGCTAATTTCCGGGCAATGCTGGAAAGCAGGGAGGTTCTCTGCTCGGTATCTGTCAGGCGCTGTTTTGGGGTTGCATCTCCTAGAAGCGTCAAAATTCTTTCCGTATCATGACTTCCTATTAAGTTCATGGCGGCATAAAAATTCTCGCGGGGATAATTTTCATATAAACTCATAATTTCTTGATGGATAAGACTGGCATCACTTTGTCCAAGTATAAAATGAAGGAAACTATCGCGGAACGGATAGTTCATTGTCGAATCCAGCTCATCGCCTAAGAAATAAGCGCGTTGTTTATCGTAGCTTACTTTATTCGAAGCGTCTTCCCATACTTCTCCGATCAAAACAGCTTGAGGTTGAAGGCGCTTAATTGCTTGACGAAGTTCCTGTATGAACTCATCGGGAAGCTCATCGGCAACATCCAAACGCCATCCAGCAACTCCCATGTTTAGCCACTTGCTAATAACACTTTCTTCCGAACCATAAATGAACTGTCTGTAGGAAACGTCCATTTCATTCACTTCCGGGAGGGAATCAACGCCCCACCAGCATTGATATACAGGGTTGTATGGCTTACATTGATACCAACTAAAATAGGCAGAATCCACCGATTGGTAGGCACCAACCTCTGGAAAATTGCCGAATTTATTAAAATAGATACTGTCACTTCCAGTATGGCTAAATACTCCATCCAATATAATCGAGATGCCAGATCGTTTGGCAGTGTCAAGCAAGCGTTTAAAAACCGCATCATCCCCATACATAGGATCAATCTTATGATAATCCGCCGTGTCATACTTGTGATTACTCGGAGCATCAAAAATAGGATTAAAATACAGAATGCTTATGCCTAATTCTTTAAAGTAGGGTAATTTTTCAATAACCCCTTGCAGAGTTCCTCCAAAAAAATCCCAATCGGTTACGCTGCCGTGCTCGTCTCTTATATAGAGCGGCGGATCAGACCAATTGGCATGCAAGAGCGCGTTTTTGCGTGGATAGAGGCTGAATCCGTCGCTGCGATCGTTATAGAAGCGATCGACAAAAATTTGATACATCATCCCCTGTTTATACCACTTAGGTACTTCGAGCTGTTTATGAACGGTAATTTGATAGGAAGGAGGCTCTTGTTCCCAGAGCCTGCCCTCCCCGCCCAGCTTTTTCGAATTATTTCCATAATAATAAGTTTGAGATCCTACCCGAATCACAAAATAGTACCAGATAAGCCCTGGAATGTTGGGTACTTCATAGTCACCCTCGAATAATACCGTATCTTCAGAGAGATTGGGCACAGAATCCGAAACTGAACTTTGACTATTCTCAATAGTCCGATGCATGGCAATCGTTATTTCTCGGTCTGTTTCCCAAAGGCGGAGAATGCAGGCATCAACCAGTACCGCTGAAAATGTTTTTAAACGGAATGTTATCCGTTGACCACATATGATCGCCCCAAACGGTTTGCGGTAAAATAAATCGTGAGAATTATGATACGCTTTAAACGCTATCATATTAATGATTCATAGATTTCGATATAAGCATTTGCGGATTTATCCCAACCGAAATCGCTCGTTAAAGCATTCTGACATAGTTTACTCCATACCTTTTTATCTTTTTGGTATATTTTCAAGGCATGTTGTATGGTGAATAACAATTCATGAGCATTATAATTCACAAAACTAAACCCATTACCTGCACCGGTTCTTTTGTTATAGGGTATGATTGTGTCCTTTAGGCCTCCGGTTTCCCGTACGATTGGGATCGTTCCATAGCGCAGGGCGATCATCTGAGAAATTCCGCAGGGCTCAAAACGAGAGGGCATCAAGAGTAGGTCAGCCCCGGCATAAATTTCATGAGCCAGTTTATCCGAAAATTCTAACCTTATCGCCAGTTTCTCAGGATATTTAGAGGTGAAATAACGTAACATTTGTTCATATTGGTTGTCTCCTGTACCGAGGATAACGATCTGAACATCCAGCGCAAGTATTTCTTCCATTACGTGGGCTAATAGATCCAAGCCTTTTTGGTCTACGAGTCGAGATACCATACCCAGTACTGCTCTATCTTCTCGAATCGGTAGTCCAAAAGCGCTTTGCAAGTGCTTCTTGTTTTCTCCTTTAGCACGAGTAGCACGAGGGGAATTGTCATAAGGCATGAAAATATAGGGATCCTTGGAGGGATCATAGACCTGATAGTCTATCCCATTCAAAATACCCATTAGAAACTCGCTTCTTTTTCTCAAAACTCCATCCAGATTTTCTCCATAATAAGTACTTTGAATTTCCTGAGCATAAGTTGGACTGACCGTCGTAATACAATCAGCATAGAGCAGAGCCGCCTTCATAAAATTGACCGCCCCATAAAATTCCAAGGCCTCATCTGTAAAATACTCCATCCCGAGTCCCACAATATCGCCCAGAACTTCCTTAGAAAAAATCCCTTGATATTTTAGGTTATGAATCGTAAAGACTGTTTTGATCGGATAATATAGAGGCTCCTGACAATAAAACTCTTTAAGCATAAGTGGAATTAAAGCGGTATGCCAATCGTGACAATGGATGATATCGGGTTTAAAGCCTGGGATGTGGATTAAGCTTTCCAAAGCTGCTCGGGAAAAAAACGCAAATCGCTCGGCATCATCATCTTCTCCATAGATACTCGGACGTGAAAAATAGTACTCGTTGTCAATAAAATAATAGGGTATTCCTTGATATACCAGCTCATCTAAACCACAATATTGTTTGCGCCAAGCGACAGGAACATCAAAGTGGGACAGATGTTTAAAGTCTTTTCGAAAATGCTCGGCAATGGCACTGTACTTCGGCATAATAACACGCACATCAACACCCTGTTTATGCAAGAAGGCAGGCAATGAGCCCCCTACTTCCCCTAAACCGCCTGTTTTAACGAAAGGATCAGCTTCTGCAATCACAAAAACAATTTTCATATACTCTCTCCCGCCTTTCAGATCACTGTTTTTTTGAGGACAACCAAAGGGTTATTCAAACTCCCTTTTAAGATGTTTTCTCCATTTACCGTAACCGATTTATCAAGAATTGTATAATTCGTTTGAGCATGAGCATGAATATGACATTTCGGCAGGATGATACTGTTTTTGATTTGACATCCTTGTTCTAAAATCACCCCTCGAAAAATAATCGAGTTTACCACTTCTCCGGCGATAGAACATCCACTAGCAATCAAGGAGTTGCTGACTTTTGCTTGTGAGGTGTATTGAGTCGGGGGATTATCTTTAATTTTTGTATGGATCCGATCTTCTCCCAACCATAATCTTCCTCGAACTTCTAGGTTTAGAAGATCCATACTCCTATCAAAGTAATCCTTAATCGTGCGAATCGTTCCAATTAACGAACAGGTTGGACTGCCATAGACATTGAGGACTTCCAAATTTGCAGTTAAAATATCTATTAAATCGATGCACCCACTGGAACTAAACTTCTCAATAATATCTAACAAAATCTCGCGTCGAATTATTAACATATTTACAAAATAAGGATGAAGGAGCTTGGTCTTTTCAAGATCTTTTTTATCCTGAATCGTTGACACTTTTTGATCCTTATCCATTTTAAAAAACACTTTTTCCGTTAGATCACACGGGTTATTAATTTCTTTATAAATCACGGTAGCATCGGCCTGCTTGTCGTTATGAAATTCCAGAGCATTTTTGAAATTAATATTAAATATTTGATCGCCACTACTGATGACAACATTTTCTGCAAAATCTTTGTCTAAATACTCTATATTATTTTTCAAATCCTTAATACAAAACGTATGATTAGTCCCAACCAAACCATGGAAGGCCCCAGGCAAAATAAACAACCCTCCATCTTTCCGATCCAGAAACCAAGCTTTACCAGCTCCCAAGTGATCCAGAAGCGGTCTGTAATGGTGTGGGGTAACTAATCCAATCGTCCTTATCCCAGAGTTAACCATGCTGGATAATGCAAAATCGAGAATTCGATATCTTCCTCCAAAGGGAACAGCAGCTATTGGCCTTTCTAGGGCAAGCCCTTGCAGGCCATCAGTTGCACTATTGGCATAAATAATCCCTATAGCGTTCGACATCATTGCTCCCACCTTTCGAAATCACCTGAGTCCTTTAGATATTCCTGCCTGCTTCAATAATGGAACCTTCAGAAATTATATGATTATCCTCAACAACCGTAATCCCTTCTTGGTCCGGAGCAATTTGTCCCTCAGCACCGATGATACAGCGCCGCATGATTTCCGCATTTTCCCCGACAATTGTCTTGCGAATCACTGATCCTGTATGAACTTTTGCATAGGGCAATAAGATCGAATCCTTAATTTTTACCCCTTTCCCTACATAAACTCCAGGGGCCAGAATTGAATTGTTGACCTCACCATGAACAATACAGCCATTACAAACCAAACTGTTCTCTATTTGCGCGGTCGATCCGACATAATGGGGAGGTAAGATATCCTCATTTGAGAATATCCGAAACCTTGGATCAAAAATACTAAGGAAGTGTCCTGCTCTTAAGGACTCCATATTGGCTTGATAATAGCTTTCGATCGTACCGACATCTCGCCAATAGCCCTGAAATTGGTAGGCATAAACTCTTTTCCCTTGTTGCAGCTGCTGGGGAATAATGTTTTTGCCGAAGTCGTTTTCAGACTGAGCGTCTTGGGCATCGGCAAGTAACGCTTGCTTAAGTGTTGACCAGTTAAAAATATAGACTCCCATTGACGCAAGATTACTATCGGGTTGCGCCGGTTTTTCTGCGAATTTTGTGATCCGTTCGTCTCCATCGATACTCAAGATACCAAATCGAGAAGCTTCTTCCCACGGAACTTGAATCGTGGCTATGGTGATGTCCGAATTTTTCTCTTTGTGGAACTTTAACATCAGGGTATAATCCATTTTATAGACATGATCCCCGGAAAGAATAATCACATATTCGGGATCGTAAAAATCAATAAATTCGCAGTTTTGGTACACGGCGTTGGCTGTTCCGTTATACCAGCGTCCTTCCTTTTCACTAAGAAAAGGGGGAAGAATATGGACTCCTCCATAAAGATTATCTAAGTCCCAAGCCGAACCTAAACCAATATAGGAATTAAGGAGAAAAGGTTTATATTGAATCAGAACACCGACTGTATTAATCTGTGAATTTGCACAGTTACTCAAGGTGAAGTCGATAATTCGATACTTGCCACAAAATGAAACAGCTGGTTTAGCCCGAATCCGGGTTAGACCACCCAATCTGCTTCCTTGTCCACCAGCTAATAACATCGCTACACATTCTTGTTTTCTCATACATAGTTCCCCTTTCTTAGTTATACAATCGCTTTCATAATGACACTACCTTTCAACATTTAATTAGAAATTATGTTATTGACAGTACGGTATCTGATTTTCCAGATCTTATCTGCATATTCTCTAATTGTTCGATCACTTGAGAATATGCCTGATTCTGCGATATTAAACAAGGACATTCGGCTCCAATCTGTTTGATTTAAATGGAGTGTTTGGAGCTTATTATGCGTTTCAATGTAAGACCGAAAATCTTTTAAGATAAAGTATTCATCGTTATAGATCATAAGGGAATCGTATAATACTCTGAATTCTTCACCCATATTATCGAAAAATCCACTACTTAATTGATCCACGCACCTGCTAATATCAGAGTCGGAGTGGTATTCATCCCATGGTTTATACCCGCCCTTGCGGGTGTAATTCAAGACCTGATCGGCGGTAAGCCCAAAGATGAAGATATTATCCTTACCTACTGCCTGATTAATTTCTACATTGGCTCCATCCAAGGTTCCTAAAGTAATGGCACCATTCATCATGAATTTCATATTGCCAGTTCCTGAAGCCTCTTTGCTAGCGGTAGATATCTGTTCACTGATGTCTGCTGAGGGATAAATTAATTCGCCCAGCGTCACATTGAAATTCTCTAGAAATACAACTTTTAGTTTTTGGTTTACTTTGGGATCATTTTCTATTTTTTGACTCAAAGCATTAATAAGCTTAATTACAGTTTTGGCATAATGATAGCCGGGTGCTGCTTTGCCACCGAAAATGAAGGTCTGCGAATCCGTCAAAGTCCCCGGATCGTCCAAAGCTCTATTGTACAAGTGCATGATCTTCAGCACATTAAGCAATTGCCGTTTATAAGCATGGATCCTCTTCACCTGAACATCAAAAATTGACAAAGGGTCAAGTATATGCCCTTGTTTTGCCTTGACCATCTCTGCTAAACGACATTTGTTTTCATACTTCACTTTCGCAAGTTGTTCCAAAAAACTGTAATCATTCTTTAAACTATGAAGTTTCTGAAGTTCTCCGGCATCTTCTTTCCAGTTCGGGCCAATGGCCTCCGTTATTAAGTGAGACAATTTAGGGTTTGCTGCTAACAGAAATCTCCTATGATTAACACCATTGGTTTTATTATTAAACTTATAGCCAAAAATCTGATAGTACTCTTTAAAGACCTCCTTCTTAAGAATTTCAGTATGTAATTGCGCAACCCCATTTACAGATGAGCTGCCAATGATCGCCAAGTTAACCATCCAGACATAGCCATCTTTGAGAATTTGAGTTTTGCGAATTGCATTTTCATCGTCTAGAAATTTCAGGGTCAAAGTTTCCTTAAATCGTCGATCAATCTCTTCAATAATCATATAAATCCTGGGTAAAAGACATTTGACCAGATCAATCGGCCACTTTTCCATAGCTTCAGGCATAATGGTATGATTGGTAAAGGACATGGTATTGACTGTAATATTCCAAGCCTCATTCCAGCCAATTCCTTCTTCATCTATCAAAATGCGCATCAGTTCAGGGATACACAAAACAGGATGAGTATCATTAATATGAACAGCTACTCGGCGTGGGAAGTCTTGAAAGGAATTTAAACTGTTCTTCTTATAACTTCGCACGATGGAACCTAAGCCAGCGGCAACAAAAAAATATTCTTGTTTAAGTCGTAACTCTCTGCCGGCACGACTACTATCGTCAGGATAGAGAATATATGAAATAGACTCAACCTCAGATTTATAACTTGAAGCCTGCTTAAACTCTCCACGATTGAAACAGGCCAAATCTAGTTCACCACAAGTCGTTTCTGCACTCCATAACCTTAAGTTGTTAACATACAGAGGATTATTATAGCTCATAATCGGAACATCATAGGGTACAGCCAGGACCGGTTCATAGTTCTCATGATAAAATGTTATGCGTCCCTTATTTTGCTCGCTTCTAACATTACCTTTAAATTTTACGATAATACCTCGATTGGGCTTGCGCATCTCCCAAGGATAACCATTTTTAAGCCAGTTATCTGCTACTTCAACCTGATTGCCGGCAATAATTTTCTGTTCAAATAACCCATATCTATAGCGAATTCCATTACCATGTCCCTCGATTCCTAAGAAAGCCATTGAGTCGAGGAAACACGCTGCTAATCTTCCCAACCCCCCATTACCTAGGCCAGGATCGGCTTCTTGTTCTAAGAGATCATCAAGATTAATTTTTAACTCTGACAAACCGTCTCGAACAAGATCCTCTATTTTAAAATTAACTAAATAATTCAGGAGAAGTCTGCCAATCAGAAACTCCATTGAAAAATAATATACTTGTTTTCCCTGGGACATAGAATTTTGGTTTAACGCTCGATTGTAACTCATTTTTTCTTTGAGCAATACAACCAAGGCGACAAATTGATCCCAATGAGTTGCTTCAGCTAGAGTAATCCCTTCCCCCTCAATCAACTTCATAAGATAGGCTTGCTTAAAGCTTTCTTTGTCTGTAAACATACTGTCTTACCCTCCAATATCTTACTATCCGGTACGCGTTTTAATATGATTGTGGTTAAGGGAGCTACGTTAATTGTTAAAGAAAACGGCTGATCATGCCATAAAACATTTTCAGTTAAAAGTAATGCCCCATTGACTTGCCCCTTTCCTCCATAAATCTCTTGATCAGAATTAAATAATTCCTGATAGGTCCCTTCGTGAGGAACTCCCAAACGAAAATTCTCATAACTATTAGTTTGAAAATTGATGAGGATAATAAGAAAATCGTTAGGTTCCTTGGCCTTACGACAAAATATTAAAATGCTTTGCTGGTGATTATGGACATCAATCCATTCAAAACCAGACCAATCTTGCTCGTTGTGCCAGAGGGCTTTTTCCTGATGATAAAGATTATTTAAGGCGCGCACGAAATCTTGATGTTTTCGATGCATCTCATGCTCCAGTATGAACCAATCCAGTTCTGAATCATCACGCCACTCGATAAACTGGGCAAATTCCCCACCCATAAACATTAATTTTTTACCAGGATGACACATCCAATAGCCATATAAATTTCTTAGACCGGCAAATTTTTGCCAGTAATCCCCGGGCATTTTATCCAATAGTGACTTTTTGCCGTGGACAACTTCATCATGAGACAGTGGCAAAATATAATTCTCGGAAAAAGCATAGGTCAAGGAGAACGTCAATAATTGATGGTTTTCTCGAGTGCGTGAAGGAAAATCAAGGCTCATATACCGCAACGTATCATTCATCCAACCCATATTCCATTTAAAATTATAGCCAAGTCCATCCACAGACGGTGGATAGGTAACCAGCGGCCAGTCAGTTGATTCTTCAGCAATCATTAATGTCCCCGGGAAGGCTTGTAAAATTACTTGATTTAATTTTTGCATGAAACCTACGGCTTGAAGATTTTCTCTTCCTCCATAGAGGTTACACTTTCTTGAAGAATCATTATTTTTATATTCAGAGAAGAGCATACTGCTTACCCCATCTACTCGCAGCCCATCAACATGAAATTTGTCAAACCAGAACATAGCGTTAGAAATGAGATAACTCCACACTTCGGTTTTCGAAAAATCAAAATTATAACTCCCCCATTGTAGATTTTCATTGTATTCATAAACTGCCATGCCATTAAATTGACCTAAACCATGAGCGTCTTTACAGAAATGACCCGGTACCCAGTCCAGAATAATTCCGATCCCTGCTTGATGACATTGATCGACAAAATACATAAAATCTTGTGGTGTGCCAAATCTGCTTGTACATGAATAGTACCCTGTCACTTGATAACCCCAGGAACCATCGAAAGGATGTTCCATAATGGGCATCAATTCAAGGTGGGTATATCCCATTTTCAACACATAGTCTAGTAATTCTACGGCCAGAAATCGCCAATTATAATAGCTCCCGTCCTCTTTCCTTCGCCATGAACCCAAATGAACTTCATAAATCAAAAGGGGCATCTCCGTTACATTAATCCCTTTTCTTTGTTCCAGCCAAGTTTGATCTTGCCAATTAAAACCCTCTAGCCAACAAACAATCGATGCTGTTGCAGGCCTTAACTCTGAGAAAAAAGCAAAGGGATCAGATTTTAGAAATACCTGTTCATTTTTCGTATGGATTTCATATTTGTAGAACTTTCCTTGGAGAACTTCTGGTACAAATAAAGTCCATACTCCGCTACTTCCGATTTCATTCATCGAGTCTTTCCTGGAATCCCAATTATTAAACTCTCCAACAAGGCAGACGTTGAGCACATCAGGGACCCAAACTGCAAAATGCGTCCCATAAACACCTTCACATTCAATGATATGCGCACCGAATTTCAAATAGCTGTGGTACATTTCTCCATGGTTAAAAAGGTATATCTCGTCCTGATCAAGAAAGCACTTCTTGTCCATTACCTCATCACAACCTCTTTACTCAGTTCCATTTACTATATTACATTAATTGTTGTGTTTTACAAATACTTTTCCTCCGTCGGATGTAATTTATTTACTGACAAGTTTTGCATCCCGGAAATCAAAGCTTAGAGTTTTAGAGAGCATTGTTGACAATTCTGCTAGATTAAATAATAGCATAATCAATGCCCGCTTGTGCTAATATCTTAAACATTATCTGGAAGACCTTCTGAATCTCAAGGGGATGGTTTTGTTTTACTCCATAGCCCCCTGTTGCATCATAAACATTTTATGATAAAGCCCTTCTGCGAGCAAAAGTTCCCCATGGGTACCTCGCTCGACAATCTTCCCATTGTGCAGAACTAAGATAAGATCGGCATCCTGAATTGTCGAAAGTCGATGAGCAATGGCAATGGTTGTTCGGCCTTGGCGCATTTTTCCTAAGGCCGTTTGAATCGCTTCTTCTGTCTCTGTATCGACACTGGCCGTTGCTTCATCCAAAACGAGTATTTTCGGGTTGCCTACCATTGTTCGAGCGAAACAAATAAGTTGTCGCTGCCCACTTGATAGAGTAGCCCCTCGTTCTCCAATCGGTTCTTCGAATCCATGCGGAAGTTTGCGAATAAACTCATCTGCCTGCACAAATGCAGCCGCTTCTCTTACGTCTTTTGCACGGACGGTAAGCCTGGAAAGCGCAATGTTTTTGGCGATATCTCCTACGAATAAAAACGGATCTTGGGCTACAAGCCCGACTTTTGAGCGCAACTCTTCATCGGAGAACTTAGACAAAGCTACTCCATCAATTAGGATTTCTCCGCGCGTCACTGGATAGAAGCGCATAAGGAGATTCGCGACCGTACTTTTGCCGCTGCCAGTATGCCCTACTAAAGCCACTGTTTGCCCAGGATAAGCAGTGAAACAAATGTCCTTCAAAACATCAGATCTACCGTCTGAGGAAGCGTCATAAGAAAAACTAACGTCTTTAAATTCAATCTGACCATTGAGGATCGAAGGAGACCCAAGTGCGTTCACTGCCTTGATCGCATGAGTATCATCCAAGAGCTCAAAGACTCGTTCAGCAGCAACTAAAGACTGTTGAAACTGGGACAAGCGCTGCATCATTGTATTAACTGGCTCAAAGAAGCGATCCAGATAGTTAATAAAGGCATAGAGTACCCCGATTTGGATCGATCCATGCAATGATTGAAACCCAAAGAAGTTTAAAACAAGAACAAGGGCAAAGGTGTAAAGTAAATCAACTGCCGGACGGACAAATAGGCTTTCCAAGCGAATATTGGCAATGGATGCTCGATAGTAGGCATTATTAATGGCAGAGAACTCTTCTCTGAAACGTTTCTCCTGACGCATCGCTTGCACAATAGTCATCCCTTGGATGGATTCATTCAGTTTGGAATTGAGGTGACTCAATTCTTTGCGTAGGGTTCGGTAGATCTTTGTGCTTATTTTTCGGTAGGCATATATTAGACAGAAAACTGCCGGAAGCAAGACCAGGCAAAAGGTGGCCAGTCGCACATCCAAACTGAACATTGCTATAAAAATACCAATTAACAAAACAAAATTTTGTACTAAAGCTGCCAGGACTCCGACAAATAACTCCTTGATTGCTTCAGTGTCATTCGTAATCCGAGAGACCAAAGCTCCGGTTGGGATTTTGTCGAAGACCTCAAGCCCAAGGTGTTGAACATGGTCGAAAATATCGATTCGCAATTGTTGAATGACTTTAAGGGCAATCTGATTAAAGTCGACGAGCTGTCGATATTGTAACCCGGCAGAGATAATTAGAAGTCCTAAATATCCTCCCCCGAGGAGGATCAAAGCCTGTCGATCAAACGAACGTGGTACCAAATGGTGATCGAAAAAGATTCTCACGAGGATGGGGCCGAGAACATCTGCCAGGGTGGCTAGTAATAAGATAACAGAAGCAGTGCTTAACGCTTGGGAGTGGGGTTTGAGGTAGCGAAGTAACCGCCAGATCACCATATCACACTCCCCCTTCCTCAATCAGTGATTCTAACTGCTGACTTCGATAAGTGGAAGCGTACCATCCCTTGCCAGCCATGAGCTCTGCATGTGTGCCACGCTCAGTAATTCTCCCATTCTGCAAGACAATAATCAGGTCTGCGTGTTCAATGGCACTCAAACGATGAGAGGAAATTAAGGTTGTCTTGTGGGACCTCTTCTCTTTTAAGCCTCGTAAAATCGCCTTTTCGGTTTTGGCATCAACGGCGGATAGAGAATCATCTAAAATGAGGATTTCTGGTTCAAGCAAAAGAGCTCGGGCAATTGATATACGCTGTTTTTGCCCTCCTGAAAGGGTTACACCCCGGTCTCCGACCAAGGTGGCATATTTTTCTTCAAAACCCAGGATATCCGCGTGAATGGCGGCAATACTAGCGACCGCTTGAATTTCTGCCAGTGTGGCTTCGGGTTTTCCGAAAGCAATGTTCTCGGCAATTGATGTTGAGAACAGAAAGTGGTCCTGTGGAACATAGCCAATTGCCGCTCGCAAGGCTCCAAGGGTTACCTCATAAATAGAAAGCCCACCGATTCGAAGATCCCCTTCGGAAAGATCGAATTCCCGCATAAGCAGGCGGAAAAATGTAGTCTTCCCGCTCCCGGTCTTGCCTACAATTCCTAAGGTCTGTCCTGGGTAGACAACTACGTCAATCTCTTTAAAAATCGGTTGGTGCGTTCCTGGATAAGTAAACGAGGCCTTCTGATATACTACCTTTCCGCTGGGGACTTGGTCCGTCACCCCTTCCCGTTCAACGATTTCATGTTTAATGTTGAGAAGCGTATTTACCCGGTCATAGGAAGCCCGCCCTCGTTCCAGGATGTTAAAAAGCCAGCCAAAGGCCAGCATCGGCCAGATAAACTGTCCCAGATAAATTGTAAATTGAGTTAGCTGGCCGAAGGTCAGTCGCTCATTAACCACTTCTAAGGCCCCAAAAGCAAGGGCAAGGAAAAATGAAATTCCTATAATTAATTGGATTGTCGGTTCAAAAAGGGCATCAACTTTTGCAACCGCAATATTTTTCTCTACAATGTCAGCGGACAAGGTCCGAAAGGCTTCTATCTCTGCTTCTTCTTCCCCAAATGTTTTAATCACTCTGACCCCAGAAATGTTTTCCAAAACTTTGTCATTGAGATCAGAAAAAGCTGACTGTGCCTTATGAAACCTCCTGTGAAGCATGGTGCCATAATAACTGGTTAACCAAGCCATCAGGGGCATAGGCAATAAGGTAATGAGAGTGAGTTTCCAACTGATAAAAAAAGCCATCGAGAAAATAACCAGGCTCCCTGTTGTCAAGGAATCGACAGAGGTCAAAACCCCCAGCCCAGCCGTCATTTCAATTGCTTGAATATCATTTGTGGCATGTGCCATTAAATCTCCGGTGCGGTGCTCTTGATAAAACTGCGGCGACAAGTACGTGAAATGTTCAAAAAGCTGTTTTCTAAGTAACCGTTCCAGCCGGCTTGACGCCCCAAAAATCATCAGACGCCAAACGTATCGTAACCCGTAAACTAAAAATCCGGCGGCTAAAAGCAGCAAACTCCATTGGAGCAAGATCCCTTGAGTAAGATTCCCCTTGTCGACTCCGTCGACGATGACCCGAACCGCATAGGGCGGAAACAGATTAATCAGTGCTACAAAAACTAATACTAAAATTCCCAAACCATAACTTTTCTTCTCCAACTTGAAAAACCACATTAAGTCCTTAAAAAGAAGCATATAATCTCCTCTCGTATCGAATAGCTCATTGGAGAAAATATCTTAAATATGCCTTAGAGTACAGCATTTAAAGAAAGTATATCATAGGACTTGTGATTCTTTCTAGCAGAAATCATGGGGAAAAAACAAAGATTAACATATCGCTATCAAACATTAAGAGCAGGATATTCGGAGTGTTTAATGAAAATGTGACAGTAATCACATTTTCAATCGCAGTATTCAACTATACTGAAGTTGCCAGATGGATAAAGGAAGCGGGGTATTGAAATTGGGATATAAGTTTAATTCAGAAGCGTTTAATATGCTTCTTGAGAATCTGAAGAAAAAACACAGAGTTTATGCTCCGATCTTATTAAAGGGCAAGGGGAAGTTTTCAGATACAGATTTGGTCGGGTACGATGAAATTTCCAGGATAGAAGAAGTAGTTTTTACTCATAAATCGTACTTTTCACCTAAGGAAACGTTCCACCCTATTACTCAGACGCTTTTTTATTTTAATGAAAACGACTATCGAGAGCCTGCCGTCGATGAAAAAGGAATTCTGGTATTTCTTCGTTCTTGTGATATTTATGCCGTAGAACGTCTCGACAAAATCATGTTGGAAAATGGAACAACTCCCGACTATTACTATGAACGACTGAGAAATAAAGTTAAATTCATTGTCATGGATTGTCAAGATGGCTTTGAGAGCTGTTTCTGTGTCAGTATGGGGACCAATAAAACCGAGAATTACAGCGCTACTGTGCGTTACGAGAATGGTTTTTATCTTAGCAATGTGTTAGAGGATATTGATGGCTTATTTTCTCTTTATGGTGAGCAAGTTGAGGTAATCCCGCACTTTGTAGAGGCAAATAATCAGATTGTAAACGTCCCACAAAACCTAAACCTGGAGGCTATAACAGAAAACCCCATCTGGGAAGAGTACGGTTCCCGTTGTATTGCCTGTGGGCGATGTAATGTCGTTTGTCCAAGTTGCAGTTGCTTTACCATGCAGGATATCTTCTATGAGGATAATCCCAACTGTGGCGAACGACGTCGAGTTTGGGCCAGTTGTCATATTGACGGCTTTACAGATATGGCGGGTGGGCATAGTTTTCGTAGAAATAACGGAGAACGCATGCGCTTTAAGGTTCTGCACAAGATCTCTGATTTTAAAAAGAGATTTGGTGTTCAGATGTGCGTAGGGTGTGGACGCTGTGATGATGCTTGTCCGGAATATATCTCATTTTCTCAGTGTGTCAATCGATTGGGTGAAGAGGAGGTGGAAAAACGTGGCTAAAAACAATTACTTGCCCTTTAGGGCAAAGATCTTAGAGAAACTAAAACAGACAGAGATTGATTGGACGTATCGCTTAGAGTGCTCGCTGAAACCAGTTTTTGGCCAATTTATGGAAGTTTCGATTCCCGGAGTAGGAGAATGTCCAATATCGATCAGTGATTATGGAGATGGTTATATGGAGATGACCATTCGTAACGTTGGTAAAGTTACTGAAGGTATTGATCAGCTGGATAAAGACGATTTTCTTTACCTGCGTGGACCCTATGGGCACGGGTTTCCAGTGGAAGATTTTTATAACAAACATTTAATTATTGCAGCTGGTGGTACGGGACTAGCCCCGGTTAAAAGCGTCATCAATTATTTCTATGCAAACCAAGGACTTTTAAAAGAGTTTGATATCCTCAGCGGTTTTAAAACTCCCCGTGATATTTTATTTAAGAGTGATTTGGATAAATGGGCGCAGGCGTTTAAAGTTGAAGTAACTGTCGACAAAACAGATGAAGATAATATTGAAACAGCTGTTGCTGTCAATCCACAGACTAATACGTCTTCTTGGCCAAGTAAGATTGGTCTGATCACAACCTTGATTCCAGATTTACAGATCCCATTACTTGAGGATACCAGAGTTATTATCGTTGGACCACCGGTCATGATGAAACATACTGCTCATGAATTCTTACGCAGAGGCATAGCAAAAGAGAATATCTGGGTTTCTTTCGAACGCAAGATGTCCTGTGGCCTTGGCAAATGCGGGCATTGCAAGATTGATGAAACCTATGTCTGCCTCGAAGGACCAGTATTTAATTTTATCCAGGCTCAAAATCTTTTAGATTAATAAGTGAGGTGATCAGGTTGAATATTAATACTAAAAAAGTTATGAAAAACGGCTGGCGAATAGCCAAAGACAGAAACATTACTTGCTTGCGCATCAGGGTGCCCGGTGGGTATTTACCTGTGAAATTACTTCCTCTTATTCAGGAGATCGCTCAACGCTTTGGTAATGGCACGGTGCATCTTACCACGCGACAAAGCTTTGAAATTCCGGCTATCCCTTTTGAGAACATGACTGAAATTAATAGCATGCTCTCTCCGCTTATTGAAGAGCTAGAGGTTAAGATCGGTGTGAAGATTGATGATCTCTCGAAGGGCTATCCTTCAGCAGGAACGCGTAATGTTGTGGCTTGTATCGGGAATAAGGTCTGTAGTAATGCAGTTTTTAATACCACTGCTTTAGCTAAGGATATAGAGAAAATCATCTATCCCAATAATCCCCACGTGAAAATTGCAGTCACTGGTTGCCCAAACGACTGCGTGAAAGTTCATATGCATGATATAGGAATTATAGGCCAAGTAGAGCCTATTTATGAGGCTTCACGTTGTATCGGTTGCCAGGCCTGTGTAAAAAATTGCCATAAAGTTTCTACAGGGGCACTCTCCTTTGTTAATAACAAGGTGAAAAGAGATGCCTCACGTTGCATCGGCTGTGGAGAGTGTGTTTTAAAATGCCCGACAGCTGCTTGGACTCGTGGTGGGCAATATTACCGGATTGTGATTATGGGTAGGACCGGAAAGAAGAATCCTCGCCTGGCTGCAGGCTTTTTAGAATGGGCGGAACGTGAAGTGGTCTTGAAAATTTGTGCTAATCTTTATAATTATATTGATCAGTATATTGACCGTTCGCTGCCGAAAGAACATGTTGGTTATATCGTTGACCGCACAGGGTTTAATCTTTTTAAGGCTGAAGTGCTGAGAGATGTGAATATTAGTCCTAAAACCAAACTAGCAAGCTATTTAGACTTTGCCGGGTACACGTACGATAAAAATGTGGTATATAAAAATTGAGAAAATTCTTTTAGTTTTTGTTAAGCATTTTACATTCTATTTTCCAGCCCTATGTTAGAATTTGTCTAGAACAAGTTGTTAAATACAATGACTTGGCTATAACGCGGTTCAAAAAGGTGGTGATATTACTATGGAGGTGCGTATAGTTGAACTAATCGCATTCAAAAAGCCTCCACAGACATCCGTTGAATTATTTGATAAATGTAAATTATTTAAGGAGTGAATTTGTATGGTTATAACTGAAGAAATTAAAGAAGTTATCTCAAAGGCTCCATTTATTCCCATTACCACTGTTTCCACCAATGGAGAACCACATATGATTGTGGTAGGAAAAGTAGCGGAAGTTAGAGATGGAGACATCCTGGGGTTTGGTATCTACAAGATGGAGGTTACCCAGCAGAACATTAAAGCTAACGGAAAGATGCAGGTTGTAATAGCCACAATGGAAGGTGGACCTAAAGGATTTAGGCTTGAAGGCAAAGCCTGCATAGAAGAGAAACTGGTATTGTTTAAAGCAGAAAAAGTAGAAGTGATGTTGTAGAATCTTCTGAAATGCACGATAATCTTGCTCAGAGCAGGCAGAATTATTGTGCATTTGCATCTGTCGTATCTCATCATATTGGATATCTTCTCAGAAAAAACATAGTTTATCAGGGAGGAAATTATATGGGCATCAAACTATTGGGTATATCCGGAAGTCCTGTGCCTAACAGTAATACCGACCGCTTGGTTATGCAAGTATTGAAATCAAGTGGATTAGAGTATGAATTCGTAAAACTTAGCGATTTAGTTGTAGGACCATGCCGTGCCTGTAAAGCTTGTGTAAAAGATAATATTTGCAAGGTTGATGATGATTTTCCTGAATTGGCTAAAAAGTTGCTGGACGCCAAAGCGTTGGTGTTAGGGTGCTATACCCCTTATGGTATGTTGGATGCCTTTTCCAAAGCTTTTTTAGAAAGGCTTTGGTCAATGAGACATCTAAATAGTTTAAATGAGCAAAAATGCGCAGTCACTATTATTTCAGGATTGCACAAAGAAACTACGGAAGCAACTCTTAAATCGATCGCTAAAGAATTTTCAATGGAAAGAATACATCATGTCGCAGAATTAAGTATTGTGGGAAATGTCCCTTGTCTTACCTGTGGCTACGGTGATGGCTGCAAAAACAGTGGCATACCTTATGTGTTTACTGAAAAAATAAAGGCTTCTTCAGCCTATTGTGTCGCTGTGGAAAATCAACCTGTATGGGAAAAAGCTACACAAACAGGAAAACTGCTCGGTCAATATATCAATGGAGAGATAGATTCCCTCCCGCCATTAAGCTAAATAATAAACAATAGTAGCACCAACATCCTTAGGGAATGTTGGTGCTACTATTATTATAATCTTACTATAATTTTAAAAGGCAATTGTAACAGTACAACAACATAGTTATTATGGTCAATACGCTGCTCGGAGCGATTGAGCGATTACAAGCCACTGATTTTTTATCGATGGCTTTTTTCTTATCTGGAAATATCATACACTCTCTTTTATGTAACGGAGCCTAACTTATAAGAACCGGTTAGACAATCGGAATCTAAAATCGGATTATTTGGATTATATTGTAAAGCGGCGATTGGTAGCAATTTTTATCTTCTTACATAGTTTATTTCAGAATCAAGTTAGCTACGGCTAACCCGTTAGAAGAGAATAAGGAGGTCTAACAAATTGCATTCCTTGGTTATCATATCCGTAGTTAGAGACGAATTTTCTTAATAGTTTCGATCCATGAAATTGTTAAAGGCTTGTTGCCAGGACGGGTTGCTTTTTATGAAGTCCACCAGAGTCTTGATGGCATCTATAGTTGCAGTTGAAAGATAGTGTTCCATAGCTTCGGCTTCATCGGCAAAGTTACATTTGCTACATATTAGGGCAAGAAACTCTTGTAGTAATTGGTTTCTCGTTACTAAGTAGTCTCCAAACTCTTTGCCCCTATCGGTGAGCTTGATTTCTCCATAGCGTTCATACTTTATGTAACCCTCATCTCTCAATTTATAGAGTGCTTTAGTAACCGATGGTAAAGCAACTTTAAGCTTATTACTGATGTCCGTTACTCGGACGATATCAAGAGATAACGAAAATCGATATATTTCTTCTAAATAATCTTCCAAACTGGGTGTTAGCATCATGACACTTCCTTTTGCTTCACCTTAGTTCCCTATGAGATTGTGAGTCAAGAATTCCCTATCAAGAAGTATAAACCAAAAATTAATTATTCTCACCCTATAAGTATGCTGGTTTCGTTATATCAGTATCTTCTTTCCACATCTTCGATGACTCTATTTTAATGAACATAAACTGGAGGTATAAAAATGAGTGAAGGTTTAAATTTATCTCGCACATCTCTAACATTACCAATGCCATTAATAAACGAGACATGGCAGGTAAAGGCAAGAAGTATACTCCGATTTCTAGGTCCTGCGTTTATAGTAAGTGTTGCTTACATCGATCCGGGCAACTTTGCCACAAATATCAGTGGAGGTTCAGTCTTCAATTATAGTCTGATTTGGGTAGTTCTTTGGAGTAATTTAATGGCGATTTTTTTGCAAAGTATGTCTGCAAAATTAGGGATCGCTACGGGTCACAATTTACCGGAAATGTGTTCGAAAGTATTCTCTCGCAAAACTAACTGGTTCTTTTGGATTGAGGCGGAACTCGCTGCTATGGCTACAGATTTGGCAGAATTTCTAGGAGGAACATTAGGATTGTATTTGTTATTTGGAATTCCGATGATTTATGCGGGTTTCATCATTGGTGCCCTTACGTTCCTCATCGTGTACATGGAAAAATATGGGCAAAGGGTAATCGAATGGATTATTGGCACATTAGTGGCTGTCATAACCATTGCTTATACAATCGAATTGTTTTTAGCTAAGCCGGACTGGGCACAGGTAGGTATCCACACGTTAATTCCGTCACTTCCTAATGGCGCAGCTGTCCTAATAGCCGTTGGAATGCTCGGAGCAACTGTAATGCCTCACGTAATCTATCTTCACTCGCAACTGGTTCAATGCAGAAATCAACAGGATCATACTGACGAGCAAAAACGCAAACATTTACGTATGGCGCGAATCGATATTACCATTGCAATGAATATAGCGTTTATTGTCAATGCCGCTATGGTAATTGTAGCTGCGGCAGTATTCTTCAAAAATGGTATGGTCGTGGATACGATTGAACAAGCACAAAAATCATTAGAACCTTTGCTAGGAACACTATCCAGCGGAGCTTTTGGGGTGGCATTGCTGGCATCGGGATTGTCATCGTCAGCAGTGGGCACTATGGCCGGGCAAACTATTATGAAAGGTTTCATTGGCTTGAGTATCCCTGTCAATATCCGGAGATTAGTTACGATGGCCCCGGCTTTAATTATTATAGCTTTAGGTGTTAATCCCATGAATGCTCTAATAATGAGCCAAGTCGCCTTGAGTTTTGCCCTACCATTTGCCATTATTCCGATGCTGCTAATCACCAGTCGCAAAGATTTAATGGGTAGCTTAGTAAACATCCGTTCAACTAAAGTAGCCGGTTGGATTATTACTAGTGTTATTTTAGGTTTAAATGCAGTTCTGGTTTACCTGACTTTCACTGGGAGCGTATAAGTGCTCGCCTGGATTTAAGTAGCAAAATAAGCATAAGCAATAGGGCCGGAGGTATAATACCACGGCCCTATCGGGCTGACTACAAAGCCCATACTGAACGCATTTCTCATCGCTCCAAATCTAGGTAGTATAATTTCTCTTCTCGGCAAATTTCTTTCTTTATTTCAAACTTCCAGAGTATTTAATTCCATATTGTTCCATATATCCCAACCCGAGCATATTATGTAGTATCTCTTAACAAAGGAGGAAATGCAAATGGCATTCGGTGGAGTTGGTGTTGATGGAGCAGCTTGTGGAACAGGTCCTGGCTTTGGTGCTGGTATCGCTGCAGTAGTTGTGATTATCCTTTTGCTCATTGCTCTGGGAATCGTATTCTAATTTAGAAAGGTGGAACTTCTTATGTACGGAATGGGTTATGGTGGAATGGGTGGCGCATGCTGTCCTCCCCCTGTATGTTGTCCTCCCCCTGTCGCCGCACCTTATGGCGGCGTTGGTGCTGGGGTCGGTGTAGGAATTATTGCTATTGCAATTCTGATTCTCATTGCTTTAGGAGTTATTTTCTAAAAATAGATTCTTCATTATATACGAAGGGTAAAAGGAGTTGATCTAATGTTTGGTTTTGGATTTCTGCCCCTAGCTCTGGGGTTTGGTTTAGGGGCTACTGTAGCGAGGCCTCGCTATTACCCTTCTGCCTACCCCTATCCTTATCCCTATCCCTATGCACCGTATCCCTACGGAGGATGGTATTAGTATACTATCCACCTATAAAGGCAATAGAGTCAAAGATAAGCATAAGCGAACTCAATGCAAATGCGCAGTATTAAAAAATTACTGATAAACTATTAAACAACGTTTTACCCTGGATACCCAAAACGCTGGTCAAGATAATTTAGCCTTGACCGCGTTTTATCTTTCTCTGTATCAAACGATCTCCTCGTAAATTCAGGCTGCTTGCCAGTGGCTTTTTCACTCTTTGAACATACGAGCTTTAATTAGTGATCTAATCGTGTCAATAAATCGAGTTCTGCATTCCGCATCTGCAAAAATTCTTTTTCTCAGAGCAAAACTTATTTCCAATTGAACCCCTTTACCGGTACAGCCACGATTGCAGATATTTGTGGTCCTTTCACCGCGATATCCTTGCTCGCTTTCTTTTACAATAAAACCATGGTTTTGAAGAGCAATTTGCAAGTCAGTACCAAATGCAGAATCTAAACCACCAATCATTAGGAATTCATCGCTAGAATTTTTTAGTCCGTGAATTGTCACCACTGTATACGCTTCCTGAAGGGCTTGAAGTACCCGAGGTTCATCAAAATTATGACTAGTAATATGAAGCCTTCTGTTATCTCCGTTGGTTATGCCTTCAAAAGAATACCATGCAAAATCTTCGCCTGCTATCCATTTGCAAATTTGAGAGCTGAAGTATTCGATTTTCCCACCGTGAGGGGCTATAATTAGGACTCTATGCCAATTACAACTAGCCATTATCTGATAATCTTTGCCTTCATGTTCGTGCAACTGTAACTCTCGGAAATTTAAATACGGGCCATTCATTATTGTCCTCCTGTCCAACTTATTAGTAGTTATGCTGGAACTGCAATTGACAAACGGCGTTTTATTCTTTAATGGCCTGTATGATCTCCTCAGGCAACCTTTGGGGTTTCATACCTGGCCCGACACAGGCCAATATCACTTTACCGTCCACGAGTAGCTTTCCGTCAACGGCCCGTAGCACCTGTTGGGCAAGGGTAAAAGAGGATTTTCTAATCTCAAGCACGACTGTTTCCACTTTGAGCAAATCATCATGCCAAGCTGGCGCGCGATAATCAATCTCCAAGTGCACAACAGGAAAGACAAAACCTCGACGGGCCATTTCCCCAACCGAAACCCTTCGGTCACGAAGGTATTCGGTCCGTCCTCTTTCAAAATACTTCAGATAATTCGAGTAATAAACCACCCCAGCTGCGTCAGTATCTTCGTAATAAACCCGAATTTCCATGGAAATACTCCTCCTATTACAAATTGTTGCCATCTCTCTGGAATATAATTCTTTTTGCTGAGATTCGGGATTTTCCTGAAGATTCCTGCAAAAGCATCAGAAATATTTGTATTTTCCCGTAAGAAATAAAAATTACCAGACCGTCAAAAACGATCTGGTAATTTTTGTCCATCGTATACTTCTGTGATGGCAGGTTAGAAATGACGAAACGTCAGGCGCTCATAAAAATTCCGACCGCACAAAGGAAATGGGCGCTCGTTAGTTCGGGTGATTGCCTTAGAATTTGTCACTTTATCATATTTTTCGTGTTAGCACAGGACTCTGGAGGAGACACAGCATTCTTCATCTTACAATCTTCGCAGACCTGCAAACCACGATCTTCATATAAATCCTCATGTGCAACTTCAACTCCACACTTTTTGCATTTAGCCATCATAAGCTCCTCTCTCAAGTTCAACTTGCTGATATATTAGACTTGTTTAAATTACCCCCAAATTAGCCGATTTATGCAAGAAAAATTGCTTGAAAACTCAGATTAAAGGACTAAATTTCCATCCAAGGCTTGCTTAATTCTATTCAAAGTCACTGATTGGTGGGAAGTGTGCCACAAAACCTTCTGATTACTTAAAAGAAGCACTTGCGGAGACTGATGCTTGACCCCCAACTCCTCAGCCACTTGGTTGCACACTGGGCGGGACTCGATCACTTTGAGCATTGCCACCAGAACTTCATTCGAACTATCTCGAATAAAATTCTGCACCTCCTGCCAAGCACGTGCGCTGATAGGGCAGGTTGTACTATGTTTGAAAAGTATGATCTTGCGTTGACAAGACTCAGCCAAAATATCTTTAAAGTCTTGAGAACATGTAATTTCCTTGAATTCAGCCATTGTTGTTACCACTCCTTTTTAGGTTTACTTGATTATATCAGAGACACTCTAGACTAACAAAAAGACTATCTGACAATGGTGGGTCGAGTTAGAGTTAGAAAAGTTGATAATATGAGTATCTGCGATCCACAAAAACTGGAATTTTCTGACGCACTTCACTTATAGTATCTGTACTCAGCTCTATTTGGAAAATCCCCTCTTCTTCCTCAGCCTCCTGCATTATTTCTCCCCAAGGGCTAATAACACTTGAATGACCGCAAAATTTAACGCCGTTGCCTAGGCCTACTCCATTACAACTGATAACAAAAATCTGATTCTCAATTGCTCTAGCCTTTTGCAACGTCCGCCAATGCTCTAATCTTGGATGAGGCCATTCCGCGGGTATAAAGAGTATTTCCATACCATCGAGAGCTAGCCGCCGAATGAGTTCGGGGAACCTTAGATCATAACAAATAATGACTCCACAAATATGACCTTCTATAGCGAAAGTAACAACTTTGTTCCCCTCAGTATAGAATTTATTTTCGTCTCCTGGTGAAAATAAATGAATCTTCTGGTAGCTTGCTATTTCTAGGCCCCGGCGATTAAAGACTTTAGCAGTATTAACAACCTGCTCATTATCCACTTCAGAGATTGATCCTCCTACCAAATAAATTCGTAGCTCCTTAGCGAGCTCACTCATTTTTTTAACAGCTTTTTCCCCCGCAGCTGCAGCCTGCTCAGTAATATTTAGAGGAAAGTACCCTGTATTCCATGTTTCGGGCAAAACGATGATATCAGGCTTATTTTGGGCAGCTTTGCGTACCAGTTTTTCCATTTTAGATAGGTTTACATCGGGTACGCCAAGGGCCACATCCATTTGAATGACAGCTACTTTTAATGTACTCACAGTCAAGTTAACCAACCTTTCCCTATCCATTATTGCTATGAGTTGCACACATTGATTGTGATAATTCAGAGCCTGCAACGCTTTACGGTTGCAGGCTCTTAAAACTCTTATTCAGTATACCATTGTGAAACGCCAGAGTCCAAGTCGTACTTGGTGCCTAAACCCTTTGGCCTTTTTATTAATTCTGAGATGCCCACTTCTTTAAGTGGGGGTTCTTTATTTAAGCTTCCTTATCGCGGTTTCTCCAAATTTACTTGTTACCACTTTTTCATAAGGAGCAACTTTATCCAGCTCTCCTGCATCTTTAATGATTTGTTGCAAGAGGTAGAAATCCTTGGCTTGGAGGACAGGGTCTATTTTCCAGGTGTTCTGGTCTTTATAACGTTGGACAGCACTCACCAGAATATCATCATTTTCCTCTGGGAATTGAGGTTTGATAGCCTTGGCAATTTCTTCAGGAGTATGACTTGCAACCCAACGCTGACCCTTGTAGATTGCATCAGTAAACTTCTGAATAAGATCGGGATTTTTTTCAATCGTACTTTTCTTGGCAAAATAAGCTGTATAGGGAACTTCACCACTCTCTTTACCTAGAGAAGCTACGATGTACGCTTTGCCCTCTTTCTGCATGCTTGAGGCCGTAGGCTCAAAAATAATAACATAGTCCCCTTGGCCGCCGATAAAGGCACCCGGCATGGCAGCATATTGCATCGTAGTATCGATGAAAACATCTTTTCCTACGGTAAGACCATTTTTACTCAATATATACTGGAGTACAATGGCAGGCATGCCACCCTTTCGTCCACCAATAATACTTTTCCCTTTAAGGTCACTCCATTTAAAGTTGGGATTGGGCTTCCTACCCATTAGAAATGTGCCATCTCCGTTCGTGAGTTGAGCAAAGACGACACTATTATCTTCTTTGCCTTCGTTATAAACGTAGACGCTCGCTTCAGGTCCAGCAAAACCAATGTCAACCTGACCGGACAAGACTGAGGTCATGACCTTGTCTGCTCCCTGACCATTCGAAAGCTCAATAGCGAGTCCTTCTTCCTTAAAAAATCCTTGGGTCAGAGCTACATATTGCGGTGCATAGAAAATGGAATGTGTGACCTCAGAGAGTTTAATCTTAGTGAGTTCTGTTTGATTACTACAGCCGGAGAGTACTAGGGAGATTCCCAGGAACAGTAAGCTAAGTACGAGTATAACCCTTTTTTTCATAATGATCATCCTCCTCTAGTTTGTAAATTCAGAGATTATTTTTCACAAGCAATTTTTCAAGGAAAACTACCCCCTGGTACATCAAAGTTGCTGCAACACCCAAAATGATGACACTGGTCATGACCAGGTCCAATTTAAAAACTTGCCCCCCGTACACGATGAGATAACCCAACCCGGCTTTAGATACTAAAAATTCTCCTACGATGACCCCAACCCACGACAACCCGACATTAATCTTAAGTGCATTAATAATGGTCGGCAACGATGCAGGAAGTACTACTAATGTAAGTATATGGAGTTTTGTGCCGCCGAAGGTTTGGATGAGTTTGATTTTTTCGGCATCGATAGCTAAAAAGCCATTTAAGATCTCCAAAACTGTAACAATGAGAGAAATAGCTAAAGTCATAACAATGATCGCAGCGGGGCCTGCCCCGATCCAAACAATAAACACTGGTCCAAGCGCAATTTTAGGCAAACTATTAAAGACGACTAAATAGGGTTCTAAAATTTTACACAAAAATTTTGACCACCATAAACCAATCGCAATCAGCGTGCCCAACAGTGTCCCACTCACAAAGCCAACGAACGCTTCAAGGCAGGTAATCCCTATGTGTTGAAATAGCACCCCCTCTTCATATAATCTAATGATGGTTTTAATAATCCTTGAGGGTTGGCTGGTGATAAAAGGATCAACTATTTTAGCATTGGCACAGATTTCCCATAGTGCTATTGCAACGACAAAAATCACTACTTGGATGAACAAAATCCATTGTTTTTCCATCTTTAATCGCCGTAAATAGACTTTATGTTCTTGAGAGAAAGCTGAAGTCCTAGTCATAGGAGGACTTATTTCAGGTTCTAGGTTAGACATGGACATCCAGCCCCTTCCATATCTCTTGAAAAAGATGCCGAAACTCCGGCGCTTCACGCGAGTATAAAGGTGTTCTATTAGCACAATTTACCTTGATTGCATAGATCTGTTTGACCGTTCCGGGTCGTTTCGATAACAGAACGACCCGGTCTGCCATACTGATACTCTCGGCAATATCATGGGTGACAAGAAGAGCAGTTTTATTTTCTTTTTTAATAATGGCATAGATATCATCATTGACCATAAGTCTGGTTTGATAGTCTAAAGCCGAAAAGGGTTCATCGAGAAGCAGGATCTGAGGATCCGTCACAAGAGTTCGTATAAGTGCTACTCTTTGTCTCATTCCGCCCGATAGTTGGTTGGGGTATTTATTTTTGAACTCGTAAAGTCCATAGGTTTTAAGGAGTCTTAAAGCGCGTTCCTTGGTTTCAGGCGTCAACATTTTTCTAATTTCGAGGCCTAAGATGACATTTTGATAAATGGTCCGCCAATTAAAAAGATGGTCTTTTTGCAACATGTATCCGACTTTTCCTGAAGTCCCCGTGACCTTTTCCCCACCAAGCAAAACGGTCCCAGCAGTTGAAACAAGCAGCCCCGAAATGATCGATAAAAGGGTGGATTTGCCGCAGCCGCTCGGACCGACAATACTGACAAACTCCCCATCTTGAACTGAAAAATTGATATCCTCTAAAGCCGTTATTTCTCCATTGAGAGATTGATACTTCATGCCTATGTTATGTACTTCAACCAGATGGTTCAATGGCACTCCCTCCTTAGTACCTCAGCTTTCTTGCCAAAATAGAACGTTCAAACCACCCTGCGGACCGACCGGTTCATGGGAGTTTCTATAGTGTATTGAACGATGCCCTAATCGGTGAGTAATTTGCAGATTTATCGATTCCTGTCCAATCAATTTAATCTTAAGTAAATGGGCTTAGAAAAAGAGTAAAGCCGGGCACTTAAAAATGCACGGCTTTGCAAAGAAATTTCTATAGCGTTTGTTGGATCCACTCAATAAAGGACGGGACGTTATCAAAAGCAACCTCAGGGTTCATTGCAAGGACTTTTTGCGCATTCGTTGTCGTAGCCCACAGTGCCCCAATAGCGTACGCCCCGACCTCTATTGCTGAGCTCATATCATAAGCCATATCCCCAACATAGGCAACTTCTTCAGGGGAATAGTCCCAAATTTTAAGTACTTCCCTGAGGTGTTCAGGTTTGCTGGCCTTTTCGTCTGAGCCAGTTCTCACAAGATCAAAAAAGCGACCGAGACCAGAGTGTTTCAAGGATATTGCCATACTGCCAGGTCCTTTGCCAGAAACAAGAGCCAGCTTTAGCTTTCGCTCTTGCAACAAGGTTAAAGCCTCGGGAATTCCTGCAAAAGGCTCAGCGTACTCAGGATGAATACGGTCGTATTCAAGGAGATAAACTTGTAAACTTTCTTGCCAGGAGGACGGGAACAGTTTTTTGAAAATTCCCTCCTCTGAAGGTCCAAACAGAGCAGCGATCTCTTGATCCGAGTACTCACGCCTGGTAAATTCTAACAGTGTCTTGCGAAATCCGCGATAGCATACAGGGAGGGTGTTTAAGAGTGTTCCATCCAGATCAAAAATGATTCCTTTAAGTTTCATCCTATACCTCTTTCAACGAATGAGATTTTTACTCAAGCTAGGTGAGGAACGAAGAATTCGCAGCAGCCTTAATGATCTCTACAACGAACTCCGCTGATCGGTACAGATCGTCTTCGGCAATAAATTCATCGGTTGTATGTGGCTTTTGCATTCCGATGCCCAGTACAACGCAGGGTACACCGTAGCGATTATAATAATTGGCATCGCTGCCCCCACCAGTTGCCTCGAAGGTTGCAGTTAAATTGGCCGACCGGGCTGCTTGAGCCGTGAGCAGAGCAATTTCTGATTCCTTCTTTATCGTAAATGGGTCATATAATCGTATGACATCTACTTCTGCGACAGCGCCCATCTCATCCGCACAGCGTTTAAAAGTTTCACACATCCCAGTCGTTTGACGTTCCAATTTTCCGATGTTGCGACTTCTTGATTCACACGTAATATCTACTCTTTCGGCCACGATATTTGTTGCCCGACCGCCCTGAATCGTTCCGATATTGGAAGTCGTTTCCTCGTCAATGCGGCCTGTTGGCAGGCTGGCAATCGCCTTAGCCGCTACAACAATGGCGCTGATTCCATCCTCTGGAGTGAAGCCGGCATGAGAGGCTTTGCCCTTTATCGTCACATTGATTCGATCCTGTCCAGGGGCCTCGAGAATGATAATTCCAGGTTCACCAACGGCATCTAAAACAACTCCTAAATCAGCGTTCAACTGCGTTTGGTCTATGTTTTTAGAGCCGTTTAGACCGCCCTCCTCGGCTACACTGAAAATTACCTGAATATCCCCATGAGGGATATTTTGCTCTTGGATGGCTCTTAGGGCTTCTACTATTAGTGCTATACCGGCTTTATCATCAGCACCTAAAATCGTCGCGCCAGCAGAAGTAATCATTCCCCCGTGGAGCACTGGTTCAATACCGAGGCAGGGGTCTACCGTATCCATATGCGCCGAAAGTAATAGTCTTGGAGCTTGAGGAAGGCTACCTTTTAAATTGGCAAAGACATTGCCGCAGTTGCCGCCAATTGCTCTGCCCACTTGATCTTCGGTTACGACCATACCTAAGACTTCAAGACGATTTTTAAGTATATCTGCGATTTGTCGCTCATGCTTGGTCGGGGAATCAATTCTCGTTAGCTCACAAAACTCTGCTAACAAGCGTTTACGATTAATCATTTCATTATTACCTCTTTCGGTTCACCGAAGATTTTAATAGCCATTCTGCAGCGTGTTTCTCTTTTCTTCCGCATAAAAATACAATAGCCTGCTCTTATCACGGCAAGGCTATTGTATTTTTGCTTGAATTTTTTAAGCAACCATGGTTATAACAAATGCTTAGAGCTAAAATGTAAATACTTTTGATTCGGTAGCTAAGTCAATGAGGACTCCAGCTGTCGATAATTTAGCGCCATCAATAAACTGGTCTTCACTGAAAAGCCTAGTTCTGGCACAGGGTGTACAGATATGAAAAGGTACTTTCTTTTCGATTAGGAAATCGAGATATTGTTTGGCATTATCGCCGGTTGGTGCTACAACACTATCAGCCAGTCCCAAAATTGCATAGGCTACAGCATCGTCGACTAAAAAAATGTTGACTTCATGTCCCTTTTCTTTGGCTACCTTCGCAAGCTGAAATGCTCGGGTGGCGCGGATCGGATCCTCAAGCCCACGACTTAATACAAATAGAAATTTTTCCAAGCTAATTCCTCCTCAAATTTTTTGGGTTTTTAATTTATCCATGATTCCAATTCAGAAAAACCCATATTTTTGTGAGTTAACTATTCTAGTTAGTAGCAGAAAATAATATAACAGGTAAATATGGCATACTGAAAGGAAAAATACCATTAACGCAGTGGAATTATCCACGTACTCTACCTCGAATTTGGCACGGCTTTGGTTAGTACGTTTCTATTCTATTCGTCTTTCATCGGGCAAGAGGAATTACTTAAGTCTACTTCCGCCTCGATTTGACTCCATGAAGCTTCTTTAATGTTAACATTTTCAAGTAGATCGATAAGGTCTCCTCTTCCGAAATACCCAGGAACTCCTTTGGCATCTAAGGCCATAAGAACGACTGGCATGCCCTTAAAGACAGGCAATAATGCTTTGATAATCATAGTTGCGTTAATCGCATTTTGGAATACAGCAGGCTGGACAGAAACAACGGCACAGGTTTTACCTTGTTCTGTAATTACAGCTCCTTCAAATTGACTTTTCACGAAATTCATCTCCTAATTATGTAGTAATCAACATCTTCTTATAGATTTAAAGTTCGACAGGCGTCCTAAAAAACCTGCAAAAAAAAGGTAGTAACGATAATTTCAATTAAAATTGAACAGTGGGGATACAACAAAGGGTAGGTAATTCTTAGTACTATGAATTACCTACCCCTTGTTTCAGTAGCGTTTATCGCATGGGAGGCTTTTCTGCGTCATCACGGACGCAACTTCCGGTGCATTGCTTCAACCATCAAAACTCATTTTGACCAAGGCCATAATCTCATCCCTCTTGATTGCATCGATGACTCCAAAAAGCTTGTTTCTTACCCCTGCTTTCATAAAGAGCACCTCCTTTAATTTTCACGATTATAATTACCGGAAGTGCTCTAAATGATACCTATTTCCCTCTCGAAATTGAAGTGTTTGTTTGATCGTTACTTATAGGCTGAAGTTAGCCTCGAAAATAATTCACTCCGCCGGCGAAAATAGGTTGATACTTATTACCTGGGATATTAACCGCTACTCCCATTCCGGTTCTTTCCGAATGGGCCATCTTACCAAGAATTCGTCCATTCGGGCTGGTGATTCCTTCAATCGCCTCGTACGATCCGTTCGGAGTATAGCTAATATCATTGCTTGGGTTACCGTCGAAATCGACATATTGGGTGGCAACTTGCCCATTAGCAACTAAGGTTTCGAGCACGTCTTTATTGGCGACAAACCGTCCTTCTCCGTGTGAGATGGGAATCGTGTGAATTTCTCCCAGGTTAACTCCGCTAAACCAAGGGGATAAGACAGAAACGACTTTGGTTTGGACCATACAGGAAACGTGACGCCCGATTTTATTGTAGGTAAGAGTTGGAGAATCCTCCCTTAAATCCAGGATTTCTCCGTACGGAACGAGACCAAGTTTAATTAAAGCTTGGAAGCCGTTACAAATTCCGAGCATCAGACCATCGCGCTGATTGATCAGTTCCAGCACCGCTTCGTTAATCTCAGGATTCCTGAACATGGTGGCAATGAACTTGCCAGAGCCGTCCGGTTCATCTCCGGCACTGAAGCCACCCGGCAGCATGACGATTTGAGACGAGTCTATCTTTTTAACCATCTCATGGATGGATTGTTCCACATCTGCAGCTGTTAGGTTTCTGATCACCAGAGTTTCAACGAGGCCACCAGCTTTCTCAAAGGCCTTCGCCGAATCGTACTCACAGTTAGTACCCGGAAACACCGGAATAAAGATTCTTGGTTTGGCAATTTTTAAGGAAGGTCTCCGAGGATTGCGCACGTTAAAACTCATCGTTTGAGGTTCGGAATCCTTTTCGATTTGTGTAGGAAAGATTTTTTCCAGCGGTTTTTCCCAGGCCTCTAAAGCGACAGTCAGATCAATATCTATGCCATTAACCGAAATTACGGGTTTTTCCTGAGTAAGTCCGAGCAATTGATACGCTACCTCGCCGAATACATCAGCAAGATTCACCGCAGCTTCGATTTCTAGGACAATTGAGCCATAGTTAGGCGCAAACAAACTTTTTAGATCTGTCGGAGTGTTAAAGGTCATTCCGATCCGATTGCCGAAAGACATTTTGCTGAGAGCAGCAGCCAGTCCTCCCATTCTTACAGTATGCGTTGCTAAAACGTTTCCTGAATTGATCAACTCATTAATCTTATGATAGTTTTTAGCCAGCTGCTCAAAATCAGGGATTTCATACTCATCTCGGATGGCATTCACTAAGACAATTTGACTACCGACCTTTTTAAACTCCTGGGACACAACGTTATCAGCTCGGGTAAGATTGACAGCAAAAGCAACTAAGGTCGGAGGAACATGCAAATCCATGAAAGTACCGGACATACTGTCTTTTCCACCAATGGCAGGAGTTCCTAGTTTCTTCTGGGCATAAAAAGCTCCAAGTAAAGCGCTAAACGGTTTACCCCACTTTTCCGGATCGGTTCCCAGTCTTTCAAAATACTCCTGTAGAGTAAGCCGCACGCTACGATAATCCCCACCTAGAGCGACGATCTTGGTTACCGCATCAACAACAGCATACAGAGCACCGTGGAAGGGACTCCATTTAGCCATCTGTGGATTATAGCCAAAGGTTAGCATGGTTGCGGTATTCGTTTCCCCAGTCAACACTGGGAGCTTCGCTACCATACCTTCTGTCGGAGTCGCTTGATATTTACCACCCAATGGCATCAGGACGGAGGACATCCCGATGCTACTGTCAAACCTTTCCACCAGTCCTTTTTGGCTACAGACGTTCAAGTCTGCTAAATTAGCTAACCAAACCTCTTGCACAGAAGAAACTCCGTTTTTCGCTGCCGATATTTGCTCGATTGTTTCTGGTAGCCTATTAAAGTAGTTACGACTGGCATCAGGCAGAGTTATCTGAACTTTCGTCTTCTGTTTAACTCCATTGGTATTGAGAAACCCTCGGCTGAGATCAACAATAGCCTGTCCTCGCCAAAGCATCTTGAGCCTTGGTTCAGAACTGACTCGAGCAACTAAGGTTGCTTCCAGGTTTTCTTCTTGAGCATACCTGGCAAACTCCTCGAAATTTTCAGAACTAATAACAACCGCCATGCGTTCTTGAGATTCAGAAATTGCGAGTTCTGTTCCATCAAGACCTTCGTACTTTTTTGGGACAGCATCAAGATTAATTTCTAAACCATCCGTTAACTCCCCAATGGCCACAGCTACGCCGCCTGCGCCGAAATCGTTACAACGTTTAATCAGAGTACTTACGTTAGCATTACGGAAGAGTCTTTGAATCTTTCGTTCGGTCGGTGGATTTCCTTTTTGCACTTCCGCCCCACAGGTCAGTAACGATTCTTCAGTGTGTTCTTTCGAAGAACCTGTAGCACCGCCACACCCGTCACGACCCGTTCTCCCGCCGACCAGAACGACTACATCCCCAGGCTCAGGGGCTTGGCGTATAACATTGGTGCGGGGAGCGGCCGCAATCACAGCTCCGATTTCCATACGTTTGGCCACAAAGCCTTCATCATAGACTTCGGTAACCTGCCCTGTGGCCAAGCCAATTTGATTACCATAAGAACTGTAGCCAGCTGCCGCGCCTCTGGTTATCTTTCTTTGCGGCAATTTCCCCGCTAGTGTAGCTTCTATTTTCGTTCTAGGATCGCCGCATCCAGTTAGACGCATCGCTTGGTAAACGTACGTACGGCCGGATAGGGGGTCTCGGATAGCCCCCCCTAAACAAGTAGCTGCTCCTCCGAACGGTTCAATCTCTGTGGGATGGTTATGAGTTTCATTTTTAAACATCACCAACCACTCTTCATTTCGACCGTCGCTATCAACATTTACGACAATACTACAGGCATTGATCTCCTCTGACTCATCAAGATCGGGTAAAAGCCCTTTTTTCTTCAATTCTTTCATTCCTAAAATGCCGATATCCATGAGACAGACATCCCGGTTAAGGGCATTTTCACCGTAGACATAATCCCGAGAAGTGAGGTATTCCTGGTAGGCCGTCGTCAGCGGGTAGGAAAAATCCCCTTCCGGAATCGATACTTCTTCAATTTGGGTAAAAAAAGTAGTATGCCGACAATGATCTGACCAATAGGTGTCAATCACCCGGATCTCTGTAATCGTTGGGTTTCTTTGTTCTGTATTTCGAAAATAATCCTGACAGAAGGCTAAATCCTCAAAACTCATGGCTAAGCCAGTTGCTTGATAAAACGTTCTTAGCTCAGCGGGTGTCTTCTCCATAAAATGATCGATAATCTCTACATCCGGTGGAAGCACTGATTCAAATTCAAGACTGGCAGGTTTTTCTAAAGAAGCTTCCCGTGATTCAACAGGGTTAATGCAGTAAGCTTTGATTTTACGAAAATCCATTTCCGATAATAGACCTTTTAAAACAATCACTTTGGCTGAAGCAATTTGGGGTCGCTCTTTCTGAGTCAGGATCTGGACACATTGGGCAGCAGAATCTGCCCGTTGGTCATACTGACCGGGTAGGTATTCCATGGCAAAAACCAGATCCTCAGTGGGAATCTCAAGATGTTCGTCAAACACCAAATCCAGCGGAGGTTCAGCAAAAATAATCGGACGAGACTTTAAATACTCCTCATCCGTAATTCCGGAAAGATCATAACGGTTAATAACTCTTAAGTTTTCCAACCCTACGATTCCCAGAGTTTCTAATAAATCGTGATAAAGACCTTGGGCTTCAATATCATAACCTGGCTTTTTTTCCACGTAAATTCGTTTGACTGTTTGTGATTCCATACAATCCACAATCCTCCATCAATTAATAATTTAAAATGTTACACTTCCGACTTAGAAGAAACACTCCTTGAGTGACTAAATATGTATAAGGCCATAGCACTTTGTCTATGGCCTCGTCGCGCAATAATGGTTGGCACAAAAAACTCTTAATTTGCATAATACCATGATTCGGATCGAAATAAAAGAGGGATAATTCGCACGGGCTGGTTTTCAGCAGCGTTCGAGGTGCGAATCGTATCACAATTGTATTACTGTCGTTGAGTCAAACTCCTTCTCTTGACCCGCCTTAGTTATGTATTTCATTTGAATAGTAATGTTTTGTCCACTCTCAAATTTAAACGTATCCCTACCATTTTCATTGTTTAGCTCTGGAATATATAAGTCTAAGTCTGTATCCCCTACGGGACAAGCTAACCCTTTGTCAGTTCCTGATGAGACCAGTGTGCCATTATTAAATACAGCCAGCGGAGAACCAACTATGGGAACAGTTGTGTTATATTCCCAAGCCCATTGTATATGTTCTCCGAATTCTGTATATCTCATGATTATATACTTGATTTTTGTCGCTTCAGCAAAAGCCATTGTGAGATGAAAGTGACCATCTGGATTTCCGTCGGTAGTAAGACCTTTAGGATTTAATATATCGGTTTTTAAGTCAATCCAACGGAACGTTAGTTGTGAAATCACATTGGCACTTTGAGCTTGCGGAGCGGATGGTACCGGAGAGGGTTGAGAGGTATTAGTTTGTACATTACTGGCAGATTTCGTTGAGCAGCCAGAAGTTATTAAAAGGGCTACAAATAGCAAGGTTCCTAATACTTTTCTCACGATAATAAATCTCCTTTCCTTTGATAACGTTGGTAGGACATGTTTAGTATTAAAATTTTTTTCGGTTCTGGAAATTTTCATAAAAAATAAAAAAATATCGACATTCAACAACAAATTTTGCTGTTGAATCATTATATAATTTTGATATATTATGAAATCTATAGGGAAGGATTGGTGTCAGTGGCTATCGTTTTTACTATCGATGATAATCCTTTAATATTAATGGTCATAAAACTTGCATTGATAGATGACGGAAATAGCGTTATTGCCTTTGATAACTGTTCGGAGGCATATGCTGAATTAGAGAATGGGCTAAAACCAGACATAATCCTTGTGGATCTCAGAATGCCAGGAATGAACGGTAAAGAATTAGTTGAAAGGATGAGGTCAAATTCTAAGTTTGATTACATTCCGGTGACTATTATCACTGGTTCAATCCCTTCAGTTGAGATTCTACCACCTAAAGATACTTACCAAGCATTAATAATTAAACCTTTCGATATACAAGAGCTGATCGATACTGTTAAAAGATTAACCGCATAATTAAAATTTAATAGGCCATTACCTCTGTCTGATTATATCATATTAGCGTCACTCTCATTTTCATTAAAAACCAAAATAACCCCCAAGAAACCAAAAAATCCAGCTCGAAAGCTGGATTTTTTTTAATAAATTTCAAATAATGTATCTTGGAAAAGTTCTTCAATACAAATTCTCAACATCACTATAATTATTTGGTCTTGTCTGCAGGCTGTATAGAAGAAGATTTTGGGGTGGCTTTTATTTCAGCTTTCTTCTTCTTTTTTTCCTTGTTCTTAGGACTTTTATCTCCCAAAGTAATTACCTCCAATCACTCTCTGACTTAAGTATACTCTCTTATAGATACTATTGCCATTAACCAAATAGGCTAAAATAGCTCTTGGCGCGTTTAACAAGCATTCTAGTGTTCGCTTATACAACCCTACCCCATTTTTACGGGCTAGTGAAGCAGATACTGACCAGATACTAACTATAAGTCCAATGGTTACAAATACGCTCAGACCAACTGACCAACTTGGTAAGGCAGCCGGACTTTTCTATGTCGTAAAAAAGCTGATTCAATGATCGTCATTAAAAAAGAAATTTAGTATGCTTTAAACCAAATTCCTCCGGTACCATCATAGTCAATGCCATAAGAAATCATTGGTTTAGTATCATCAGATTTAACTAAAAATACTGCCCAACCATCATTTGAGGCTCCTTTATAAAGAGTTGTATCCAGTTGAGGGTCGGGCTCAACCTCTACCACAGGATGATAGACTTTACCACCCTGCGAGACAAGATTGAAATCCCATGCTCCAACCACGTCTAAGGATTTCCCGCCGTCAATATCGAGTAAGTTAAATTTAAATTTTGCCAACAGATATTCATATCCCGACTTCGGGGGATCATTAAATTCATTAGCATTTTTTATCATTGTCCATGCCTGAGCGCCTCTAATAATTTGTTCGCCAGTTACTTCCGCTTTAAAATGGAGGTCCGAATTATTTATTTCTATCGTTTGTGGGACATTCAAGGAGACTGGAGTAGCAATCGTTGATGAGGCAGGCGTAGGATCTTGATCTGGACTTGAGCCTAAAGACATTTTTAAGTTTTGGTCTTTAATCGTACTGAAATCTTCATATGGAATAGCAAAATTTAAGTTTTGACCATCTGTTAAGCCAGCTGAAGTTATTCCAATTACTTCACCCTGTTCATTGATTAGAGCGCCACCACTACTGCCGGGAGATATTGGTGCGGAAATTTGAATATACGTCTCTCCATCAATTACTCTATTAATAGTACTAATTAATCCATCGGAAATTGTATCTTCAAGTCCAAGTGGATTTCCTAAAGTATAAATTTTATCTCCGATCTGGGCGGAACTTGATAAATTAAATTTAGCAGGTTGTAAATTATTCGCAGTTACTTTTAAAACAACAGCATCATATTTTGGATCATATCCAGAGATTTCCGTTACATTTAATACTCGTCCATCGGATAGGGTTATCTTTGCACTCGATGCTCCATCAATGACATGATAATTAGTAAAAATTTCACCATCACTAGTGGCTATTACTCCACTTGCAGTTCCTATTTCATTTCCATCGCTATCAAATACCTCAATATAGACAATCGAAGGTTTGAGTAATTTAGCTATTTCACTTGAGCCTAAGGTTGTGGTTGAACTAGGGGAATTGTTTTGGGTTACGCTATTCAACTCTTGAATAAGGCTATCAGAAACAACTCCTGTTCCGCCAAACACATAAATATTATTAGCATTTGCTAAACGTTGCTGATAATAATTCTGCGTAGCTGTTGACGAAATGCTATTTTCAAGAACAATTGGGGCGTCAATTTTAGCGGCATAAGCTGCTCCGGTTAAGGCATCTGCAAACCCTTCACCAGTTGCTATACAAGTACTACTAGAATCAAAATCACTGTTAAATTCTTTGTTTATCGCTATATTTCGTTCATATTTGTCTGCTCCAACAATTCTTTCAGGCTTAGGAAATTGGTTACAAACACTATCATCAATAATACTCGAATCACCTATTACATAAGTTTTATTAACATTTAATGACGATATGTAATTTTTCACGGCATCTGGTATAGAATCTTTTGGCACTAATATAATTGGAATTTGTTTCACTCCTGCAATTGAAGCAATTGATAAGGCATCGGGATAGTCCTCTCCTGTAGTAACGATTAATTCCGAAGGTGAACTTATTTGTTGGGCAATCTTAAGAGATGTTTCATATCTGTCTTGCCCAGCAATACGGGTCGGCGTTATCCCCATTAATTTTAATTCGGATTCGATTGATGCAGGTATGACTCCAGAGCCACCTATAATAAAGACATTTTTAACTTTTAAATCTGTTAAGGTTTGCTTGGTTACACTTGGTAAATTATTGCCACTAGTTAAGACTATTGGGGCATCATATTTCTTAGCTAAAACTACGGCAGATAAAGCATCTGGAAAATTTTCACCATAAGCTAATACTGCATAATCAGATTGTGTCCATCCTTGTTTTGCAATAGCTTGTGCAGTAGCATATCTGTCTGGCCCAGCTAAGCGCGTTACTAGCGGTGATGTGCTAGCATAAGTTGGTATGGAAAAAAACGCTAGGGTCATAAACATAAGCACTATAACCATGATCTTTTTCTTCTGTGGCATGTGTTTTGCTCCCTTCTTCTGTTTATTAAATAATTGCTACAGTCAAGAGGTATGAACAATGTCTTGCCAATCAAGCTCAAAACGCTATCGCAAAAAGTCCAACCCGACTAATTTCCAACTTGTATTTAAGGCTAGTATCTATTCCACACAGACTATTAAAGATTTAAGGTTATTATACTAAAAAAGAATAAGTAATTCCTGAATGGGAACTGAATGTTTGCTGAAAAAGCCGTGCGTATCCCCCACTTCTAACAAGACATTTGAACTGCGCATAGACAAAAAAATCCATATTAATAAAGTAGGTATTATTTATGATGAAAATAATTATACTACCTGTATCATGATTTGTGTCATTTTCCGTCGCTTACTCGACAATTTTTCCCTTAACCCTGGTTTATTTGTTGATATTTGAAATATAGACGATCTGAATCACTGTCTGGATAAATCTACAAATGCAGGCGAATAAATAATCCCTCATAGGGTAAAACTAGATCAAATCTAAGTAAAGTAGGAATAAAAATGCAAGGATCTTGGGTTTCGTTATTACCCTTTCTGGTAGTTATTCCAATTTCCATTATTACAAAACAGGTGCAACCAGGACTTTTTGCTGGGTTGATTTTGGGAAGTTATCTTAAGCAGCCGGATATTCTTGGTGGAATAAAGACCATGATTTCGTATATTGTGAGCAACATCATTAAAGAAAATAATATACGAATTATTCTATTTCTTTATATTTTTGCCGGAATTATAAGCTTAACAAAGATGACTGGCGGTATTAAAGGGTTTGTCCATCTCGTCGGGCATAAGGTTAAAAGCGAACGCTCTGCCATGATATTGACTTGGTTATCAACGATCGGAACCTTTTCTGATCCCGACTTTAGGATTGTGACGATTGCGCCTATTATGAAAGCATTAAAGCAGAGGTTGCATATGTCTACCCAAAAAATTGGTTTTGTAATTGAGGCGACCTCTAATCCCGTTGTTGCTTTAGTCCCAATAGCAACAGCATTTGTGGGGTACATGGTTTCGATAACAGGAATGGCTCTACAACATGTAGGAATTACAGATGCACCTTACAGTGTCTATATTAAAAGTATACCCTTTAACTTCTTTTCGTTCGTTATCTTGATCGTAGGGTTTTACTATAGCTTCTTCAGAAATTTTGGTAACGACTGGAAGAACAAGGATGAACAAAGCCCTAATGCTCAGCAAGGGGAGGAAGACCCTCAGGAGTGCTACCGTGCTTTTGAAAAAGATACCCCAAGTAAACCCTGGAATCTTATAGTGCCACTTTTTATGGTCTTAGTTCTGACGATTTTTTTAAGTTGGTGGGACGGACATACGCAAGCGACGAGCTTCTTTGATGCTTTTCTCAAAGCTGATGCGCTTGGTGTTATGCTCGAAGCGGTATTTATAACGTTGATAGTAGCTCTCGCCTTTTTCTTGTTTCAAGGTTTTAAGATGGCTAAACTTGTAACACATTTTATTAAAGGCGGAAATGAATTACTCTCGGTCATCATTATGTTAGCTCTTATATGGGCGCTATCTGCAGTTTCAGAGGACTTAGGCTTTTCAAAATATATTGCTTCCCATGTTTTTATTTGGATTCCTCATGCTTTCGTTGCCCCCACTCTATTCCTTTTGGGAGGTGTGATTTCTTACTTCATTGGTTCATCATGGGGAACTTGGGGTTTACTTATGCCACTTGGAGTAACTCTCGCTTATCAATCGGGGACAAATATAAATTTGGCAATAGGTGCAGTTTTCGCGAGCGGAACGTTTGGGGCCTTCGCTTCTCCTTTAAGTGATAATACAGTAACCCTGTGCACGATCCTTGAACTTCCGGTGATCGAATATGCACGTTTAAAGTTGAAGCCTGCCTTGATTGCTGCTGGAATAAGTACTGTTTTATTTGGTATTGCCTCAATAATTTTTCATTAGAACACTCACCGCTCAAAAAACACTGAAATCAGGCTCGAGGTCTGATTTCAGTGTTTTAAAATTTGCTATTTTAGGCGTTTTTGACTTTCTCATAGGACATGATCTGCAATCATTTTCTTTACGCATTCTTCACAATTTAGTATCTCTTGTGAGTTTGGTAATTTACTTCTTACAGTGCAAGATGGGTTATACTGCTCGCATGCTGCACCGCTCACCTTACCCTTGGAAGAATGCATTAGTGTGATTCCTCGAAAGAGTACTTCGCAGCTTACTATGCCCGCATCGAGAGTCCAATCATCAAAATCGGACAGCGCTTCCTCTATTGAATTATATTGATAATACTCTGAATTTCTCGCACGTATTGGGCTGGCAACGACCCATAGTTTATTAGGATTATCTTCCACTTAGTTGGCCTCCCTTAATTTTAACTCATCGGCTGAACAAGATTCACTGCATATTCTACATCATATCTTTCGCCCAGTCCACGCAATAGTAACTTTACCTGTTGTTTACCTTTGTGACGAATCGATGACCTTTGTGAGACACTGGGGGTATGGCTCTGCGCTTGGGGTTCAGTCAAATTACCAAGATAAACAACCCATAATTCATGAAATTAATTTTCAATAATGGACATACTTAATTATCAAATAGTGCTAAGGAGTTTGAGATGGAAGACGCTCTTCTGACTATAATTGTTGTAGCTATTACTTGGAAATGGGGCGATTGGAGACGTTTGAGACAATATTATTCTACGATCCTATTTTTGGCATTAGGTGATTATATCTGCTTATATTTTACTTTTGACAAGCCCCTTTGGAGATTTACTACGATTATACCTACAAAGTTAGCTGAAACTATGATGGCGTTATTAATTTTTCCTTGCGTTGTATTACTATTTTTACCTTATTTTCCTAAGAAAAACAACTCGAGAAAATTACTTTACATTTGTATATGGACATCTATTTTCTCGTTAATAGAATGGTGGGCCTTGAGGATACATCATTTTGTTCATTTCAACGAATGGAAGCTTACATATTCTGTCGCTTTTAATTTAGGTATGTTTACTCTAATCCAAATACACTACAAGAAACCGCTTTGGGCTTGGTCAATTTCACTCGTCACAGCAATTTTCATAATTACAGTCTTCAAGATTCCATTAAGTTGAAACGATTCAAGATGTAATTAAGGGCGGGTTAACTCTATAGTGAGGCCTGGTCTACATTTCCTGGCGGGCACCTGATTTGCAGCAGTATGGTGGCTCGGTAATTTCAACAGCACAGAACTAATTAGATTTTAATGTTTCGATGGAATAGTTTAACATTAATTTAACATAAGATTTACCTTTACATAATTGTACCATACGAACGTCCAGTCTATACTAAAGGTGAAATTGAACCTGACTGGAAATACCCTAGGTGCAATCTAATTCTAGTATATAATTAGTGTTCTCAACTAGTTTATATTAGGAAGTTTGTAAATGGGTTTTTTTATTATTTTCACAACTTCAAACTCGGGACGAGCCCTATGCTTAGATTTAAAATCAATGAGGTGAATTGACTTGAGTACAGCACACAATTTCAATGATTTCCCAAAGCAACCAGCTAACTTTGAGGACCTCATCAGTTACCTAAGCTTTCTTCGTGATGACCTATTATCTATGCTAACAGAGTCTGAAGGGCTTTTGGATATGTACCCTCCCAAACAATTGGCGAGCGCTTTAAACTTACTGAACTATCTAGCCTTGCGGAGTCGGGATTTGCGCCCTTTACAGATGCAACTAGTTCAGATGGGGTTATCCTCATTAGGAAGGGCTGAGTCCAATGTATTAGCCACTCTGGACGCCGTCCTTAGTTTGCTTCATCAAGTAGTACAACGCCCTTGGCAACCTTCTCCTCTGGAACATCCTTTTTTAGACTTTGAAGCCGCTCAGCAACTGCTGGAAGAACACACAGAAGCTCTACTTGGACCCGAACCTGCCGATAGGGGTGTGCGCATCATGGTCACAATGCCTAGTGAAGCTGCCGACAACTATACACTTGTTGACGATCTTTTAAAGAGTGGCATGAATTGTATGCGTATCAACTGCGCCCACGACGATGTTTTGGCTTGGTCTAAGATGATCGAAAACCTGCGAACGGCTACAAAAGCGACAGATCATTCTTGTCGTATTATTATGGACCTTGCTGGCCCAAAGCTGCGAACTGGGGCACTGCAACCAGGCCCAGCTGTACTTAAAATACGACCTAAACGAAATCAATTAGGTGAAACAACCTTGCCCGCTCGCATTTGGCTGACGTCCCAAGAAACTTTGGCGCAACCTTCATCGACGGCCTATGTTTCCCTACCCGTAGCTAGCGGCTGGCTGGCAAAACTTTCTAAAGGGGACCACATTAAATTCAGGGACGCGCGTGGGGCTACGAGGACATTGAAGGTGGTTAACGTCACGGAAGAAGGATGCTGGGCAGAGGCTAAAAAATCAGCTTATATTATCCCAGGTACTATACTCAATGTGCAATCAAGAAAAGGAAAAGCACTCGAAACAACCGTAGGTGTTCTCCCAGCCCGAGAAATTGCCATACGCCTTAAACCCAAGGATCTTCTTATTTTAGAGCGGGAACTAGAATATGGAAGGCCTGCGAAGTTAGATGGTCAGGGCCTAGTGCTTAGCCCTGCAATAATTGGGTTCCCATTTCCTGAAGTTTTCGAGGATGTCAGAGCTGGAGAACCTATCTGGTTTGATGATGGCAAGATTGGAGGCATTATCGAGAGAACGGAAGCCGACAGACTGTATGTTCGCATAACCCACTCACAAGCGGACGGTTTAAATCTGGGTAGCGGCAAGGGCATCAACCTGCCAGAAAGTAACCTGCGGCTTAGCGCTATGACTACCAAGGATGTGGAAGATCTCAAGTTCATTGCCAGTCATGCAGACATGGTCGCCCTATCCTTTGCCAATAGTGTACAAGATGTGCAGCTGTTACAGGAACATCTCACCAAACTTGATAAGCGACAGCTAGGCATTGTATTGAAGATTGAAACGCGGCGAGGCTTTGAGAAGCTACCCTCAATGCTGTTGGAAATTATGAAAGTTCCGTGTTGCGGAGTGATGATCGCCCGTGGCGACCTCGCCGTGGAATGTGGCTTCGAGAGAATGGCCGAGGTGCAGACTGAAATATTATGGATCTGTGAAGCAGCACATGTCCCGGTCATTTGGGCCACTCAAGTTCTAGAAAGCCTTGCCAAGGAAGGAATGCCATCGCGGGCAGAAATATCCGATGCTGCGATGGGTCAAGGTGCCGAGTGTGTTATGCTCAACAAAGGAACACATATCATCGAGGCAGTACAAATGTTGGATGATATTCTCAAGCGGATGCAGGGTCATCAGAACAAGAAACGCTCTATGATGCGTGAGCTTCATCTTGCCTCCACATTTCGCGATCGAGATCCTTTGCTATAATAGAGATATTATAGCTATTTGGCCCCATATGCCTTAAAGGTTGGCCTGACTGTTGTGCCTTTCGTTTTACTTTGAGCGGATGGTTGTCATTTGAGAATATAAGCACTATAATTTAAGAAATCTAATAGTGGCTTATGTTAATTAGTTACAGGCCAACAGAACAGGGGTATATGATGAAACATGTTTCAGATAAAGCGATACAGGACAGCAGTGGATTCGCTTCTTTTCTTTCAAAAGAGCAATTACACGCCAATTTAGCAATGGTTGCTGTAATAATTTTTTGGGGGATTTCTTATGTTAGCATTAAGGTAGCTGTAAATGAAATTCCTCCTATCACGATGGGACTTATCCGTTTTGCGATAGCATCCCTGACTCTTGGGATTATTCTCCGCAGGGTTGAACCTCAGACAAGACTGGCTAAATCGGATTTGCCCAAAATGCTCTTAGGCGGTATTTTTGGCATCACTATATATTTTATTTTTGAAAATATTGGAGTCAAATTTTCTTCAGCAACAAACGCTTCACTGATCGTTTCTGTCGTCCCAATTATTACAATTATACTCGATGCACTATTCTTTCGAAGTAGAATATCGCTTATGAAGCTGTCGGGAGTAATAATAGCAGTAGTGGGCTCTTACCTGGCTGTTACAGGCAATGGTAAGGTTGAACTGAACTCCACTCACTTTCAGGGGAATATGTTAATGATTTGTGCAATGCTATCATGGGCACTTTTTACTTTGGTCAATAAGTCTCTACAAAAGAAGTATTCAGGATTATTTTTGACAACTTACCAGACTATTTTTGGAACCTTATGTTTTATTCCTTTTTCGCTCTACGAATATAAAGACTGGAAACTATTCTCCCCCACAGCCTTGGGAAATATTTTGTTCTTGGCATTTTTTTGTTCTGTTGGGGGCTATTTATTGTATACATACGCCTTAAAACGTCTCGATGTGGCCCTAACAACAATCTATTTAAATCTAATCCCTGTTGTAGGAGTGCTTAGCGGTTACCTTATTTTAAAAGAAAGTGTTTTGCCTATCCAGCTAATTGGTGGGTTAATAACTCTTTTTGCCATAGTAATAGTTAATTTTGAGTTGATAACTCTGCGGCATAGAAGGCAATAAAAACTCCGTCTATTCTCTAGATTAGATAATATTATTAAATGGAGAAAGTATTTGTTTGAATACACATTTATTAATAATAATTTGAGGATAGAATGTAAATATTATTTAAGGAAATAATATTTGGAGGTTGAAATAATGGAAAAAAAGGTTATAGGCTATTTCGAAGACAGCAATCAAGCAGGGCAAGCAGCAAATGAACTAAAAGCCCAGGGGCATGAGATTTCCATTCTAGGAAACGAGAATGGCGGAAAAGAAGATAATAAAGGTAGAGACACCAATGAAATGAATCTCGGAGACCAGAAACTATCTAATGGCACTATGACAGGTGGTGCTATAGGTGGATTAGCAGGATTAGGTCTAGGCGCTGGAGCGCTAGGGGCTTTAGGTGCCGCAGCTCTATTAATTCCAGGAGTTGGACCCATCGTTGCTATGGGACCTTTAGCTGCTGCCTTAGGTGGCGTAGTAACTGGTGGTGTCGCCGGAGCGTTGATTGACTATGGTATCCCAAAGGAACGTAGTGATTTTTATGAGACTAAAATAAGAGAAGGAAATACGGTTATAGTTTTGAAAACTGATGAGCAAAAGACTGATGAAGTAGCCAAATTAATGAGAAACCATGGTGCTAAGGACGTCATGGTACATTAATAGACTTGGGTTGGTGGATTGGGTTGTCTAAGGTGAGATGGGAATAGTAAAAAAACGACGAAACGGGTGAGTCTGTTACTCCCCGTTTCGTAACTATTTTAGGATAAGATATTAATGTGTTCAATATACAAGAGGAGGATGATTAAATGTATTGGAGGAATAGCTGGTCGTATCGCGAATTATACTTTGTAAACATTAATGGAGAGTGATTTGATTGGACGAATTAACTAATCCACTGTTAAATAAGAAATACACTCGCCGGAAAGTTTTGGGGTTAGGACTATTAGGAACGCTTTTGCTGACAGGTGGATTTAGTATAATACCTACAGGTGAATTATTAGCTAAAGGTATGGAGGAAGAGGTTGAACATCAAACAACTAAGACTAAACTCCGGCCTACTCCTGAGAAGTGGTCAGATAACGAAGTTACCGTAGCTTGGCTTGGTCATGCCAGCTTTTTGATCAATTTTTTTGGTACTAAAATCCTGATTGATCCAGCATTAGGTTCTCGTATTGGCATTACTCCCATTGCTGACCAAACTATTGGACCAAGGCGGTATATATCTGCTGCATTAACTAGCGGAGAAGTCGGTCCTGTCGATTTGTTACTTCTCTCTCATGCTCACACGGATCATTTTGACTATCCTACTTTGCGCCAACTGCAGTCACAATCCACAATTGCTGTTACTGCTAAAAACACAACTCCTTTATGGCAGGGTTTGAAATTCCAATCTATAGAGGAAATGCATTGGAGAGATACCAAGTTTTTAGCTGGAGTAAATGTGAAAGCCATTGAAGGAAAACACTGGGGAGCCCGTTTACCTTGGGATAAAGGAATGGAAGCTAACAGCTTACTCTTGTCAAAAAATGGCGTCAACATTCTCTTTGGCGGAGATACAGGATATACAGACCTGATTAAACAACAACTTAATGGGATACCCATAGACTTGGCGATCATGGGCATTGCCGCCTATTCTCCTAAATCCTTCGAGGCAAGACATGCCACGCCAGAACAAGCCTGGAAAATGGCTGAGGATATGTCTTCTCAATGGATTATTCCGATGCACTGGGGGACTTTCAAGCTATCCAACGAACCTATGGCGGAACCAATTGCCCGCTTCCGCCAGGCCGCTGCTGGTCAAATAGAAAAGGTGGCTCTTCAGGAAGTAGGAGCTTCGTGGGTACTACCACATTGAACTGTCCTGAATAAAACTATAAATTATACTTTTATAGTTTTCTCAGAAGCTTCAAGTTTGTCTATCCTCCAAGTTTCCCTATCCTTTTTTACTAAAAGAGTATAAGTAGTGCTAAAAGGAGTTCCGCGGCTAATTGTATTTTTCTTATCGTTCTTTTTGTTTAGCTCCTTAAAGTATTTGTTGTCAGCACTTACCATGCAAGTCCTTACGTTATAAACTACCAGAGCTTGCTCCTGATCCTCACTAAAAGTAATCGAAAGAAACTCACAATCTTCATATTTGGATTTAATCTTGTTTTCATTAAACAGTTTTATGGTATTTTGCTCATCATTGTTCTTTATGAGTTCTATCAGGTGGTCCACTGTATAAAGATGATATTCCGCTCTACCGTCCAAGCGCTCAAAATCACGGTCGGTTAAAGCTTTGGCAAAATTTCGGCACAACTCCTTTATTACTTGTTCATCCACTGTATCATCCATTAAAGGAGCTGCCCCGCTGTCAACCGGACCACAGTTGTTATTGATAGTCCCATCTGTAACAGGCAAAGATTCTTGGATTGCTTCCCATACTTTTTGTATGATATTTAGCTTGTTCATTTGTCTTCTCCTTTCATGGCTCATTGAGAAATTCAGGCCAATATATCTTATGAACAATGGAGAATTCTGTGATTCGGGCAGCAAATTAGGCATTTTGATGATGCTTAAACTGAAAATAGGCCATGTATGCATAAATACTAAGTTTCTTTTCTTCAAAAACTGTTGCTTAAATCGTTCGTATCTTTTTCAATGTGGCTCGTTTCACTGTCGCAATAAAAAAACATCACGACACCCTGCCTTTATCTGGTGTAGTGATGTTGATTTTGTCTCGCTTAACGATTCCCTTAGCTATTTATTTAGATTCTTTGTTCCACTGAAACTTCGAAGACGAAGAGTCTCTCTCTTGCAAAGACACTCCTTGGCCAGCAAGCAAATAGACACTATCCGCCAATTGCATAATCCCTCCATCTAATGCATAAACCGCACCGCTAGCAAAATCGATGATTCGCCTACTAAGTGCCACCTCCACCAATGCAAGGTTAATAGTTACAATCGTTTTATCCTGGAGCCTTTTAGCAATGTCCATTACATCATCAAATGCCATAGGAGTAATATGTACTATAGTTGGAGGTTTCGTCTTAGAGGGCAATGAAACAATTTTTTTGTTGTTCAGTCTAGACGTAGTTTCATTATCAAACCCTTCATCTTCATCTGTATTAAGAAAACCCATAAAATCGAGAGCTGTGTTTAACATACTTGACATTTTTTGAACACTCCTTTAAATTTATGTGAATCGTCCGCCTCCATCCAAGAGCTAAGTTCACGTGATAGCATCAAGTTGCTCTTTTCTACCATAATAAATCCTATAAAATATGGGATTTATCCTATTGTAGTGTTATCATTCGCCAACGATCCGCCTTATAATTATTCCAGTTCACATTTTCTCCTTTTAGTCGATTGCTACACTGGTGTCGTAATTATACGTTACAGGCCATGTCGAAATCGTAATAAATATGGTGACTACGAAAAGTGGTTAATGTTTCGAGAAAGCTTATCCTCTAAGGTTTTATGGATATTATTAGGAATAATTCTTATCGCAAATTATACGCTTATTCTTTAAACAAGTGAAAAACAAAGAATTTAGGTGAATTGAGGTAGGCTTTCCGATTTGTTTCATATATCCCAGCGCACTTCTGTTCCCAATCTCTTTAAAATACATTGTCATCGTAACGCCTCACAAATATTGTTAAATCTTCCTTTATAATAACATAAATAATTCCGCTGCAGAAAGTCTAAAAACGTTATAAAATATCAGGTCACTGCAATTATTTTTGTGTCATCCTGAGCGAGAGCGAAGGATCTAGGGACAAAAGATCCTTCGCTTCGCTCAGGATGACAATAAAACGTGATATTAATAGCATAACTTCTAGAACAAGGGGTTTCTGCAGCGAAATCATAAATAGAAATGAAGCAAATGATCAAGACCGCTCAAAAAAAATACGACAAGGAATCCATTCTCTTGTCGTATTTTTTATTCCCTTTTTTTTTCTTTGATTTGAATCATTTATTCACTGATAAGTCTTGTCAAATTGACACTTATCAGTTCATTGACATTTATCTGGAATTGCATGAACTTTCAACTTGGTGAAAAATCCTGGTCCGGTCAGGACTTGTTCAATCTTAGGCAAAGCGATTCCCAGCGTCTCTTTCAATACATCTTCAATGGTTTCCACCGCTACGATTTGGATCTTATTTTTAACTTCTTCCGGGATATCCTTGAGATCAGCAACGTTTTCTTTGGGAATCAAGACCTTTGTAATACCGGCGCGATCCGCAGCTAACAATTTTTCTTTTAATCCGCCGATCGGAAGAACAACACCCCTTAGTGTGATTTCTCCTGTCATGGCGAGTTTCGCATCCACCGCGATACCCGTAATCAAAGACGCAAATGCAGTAAAGAGCGCGATCCCTGCTGATGGTCCATCCTTAGGGACAGATCCGGACGGTACATGAACATGTAAGTCCTTATCTTTAAAGTGAATGGCATTTACAGGCAAGCGAGATTTCAGAAGACTTAGCGAAATCCTGGCAGATTCCTTCATAACATCACCTAACTGACCAGTTAAGATAACTTGATCCTTTCCAGGCATTTCCGTAGCTTCGATAAATAAAATTTCGCCACCGACCGGCGTCCAAGCTAATCCGGTGACAACACCCGGCGGATTAATTTCCTGAGCCATATCATGCCTTGAGGAATGTCTGCCCAGAATCTCATCCAAAGCATCCTCTTCAATAACATAAGGCCTTTCAACCGTTCCCAGAACAATCTTTTCCACCACACTTCTGGCAATGGCAGCTAATTGCTTTTTCAATCCTCGGACACCGGCCTCCATGGTAAAGTCTGAAATTATTTTTCTTAAAGCTTCATCACTGATCTGAACATCAACTTCCGTTAAACCATGTTCTTCTAGTGCTTCCGCAATTAAATAATTTTTACCAATGTGAAATTTTTCATTTGCTGTATAGCTCGAAAGCTGGATGACTTCCATGCGGTCCAACAAAGGGCCTGGAATGTTTTCAAGCGAGTTTGCGGTTGCAATAAAAAACACGTTGGACAAATCATAAGGCAAATCCAAATAATGGTCTGTAAAGGTATTGTTTTGTTCAGGATCCAGCACCTCTAGTAATGCACTTGCCGGGTCCCCGTTATAACCTGTCATCAATTTATCCACTTCGTCTAAAACCATAACAGGATTCATGACACCAGCTTTTTTGATGCTTTGCAGGATTCGCCCTGGCATTGCGCCGACATAAGTTCTGCGGTGGCCACGGATTTCAGCCTCGTCGCGGATACCTCCCAGACTAAGTCTGGTATATTTTCGGCCTAATGCTTCCGCGATGCTTCTGCCCAAGCTCGTTTTCCCTGTTCCAGGAGGACCCACAAGTAATAGAATGGAACCCTGTTTATCTTTTTTCAGTTGCATGACCGCAAGATGCTGGATGATACGGTCTTTTACTTTTTTCAGGCCATAATGCTGCTCATCCAAGATACGTCGAGCTTCTCCAATATCGACGAGTTTTTCTTTCTTCATTTCCCACGGTAATGCCACAAGCAGATCTAAATAGTTTTGGATCACACTATAGTCAGCACTCTGAGGATTCTGTCTTTCCAGTTTGCTTAACTCGTCGAGCGCAGCCGTTTTGATCTCTTCAGGCATGTGCGCCTGTTCAATGCGTGTTCTATAATCTTTATTTTTTTTGCCGGAGTCTGGTTCTTCTTCGTTCAGTTCTTTCTGAATCGCTTTGAGCTGCTCCCTCAAGACTGCTTCACGATAATTTTTATTCGCTCTTTCGGAAAAGCGTTCCGTCATTTCAATTTGAAGCTGAATTGCTTCTTTGTGATGTAAAAAATAATCAATAAATGTCAAACTGCGGTCCTTTAAGGACGCTGTTTCCATCAAGGAATATTTTTCTTCCTTAGAGAAAGCGATAAACTGGGAGATATAACCGATCAGAACATTGAGATCTTTTATCTCATCAATTGCTTTTACAATGCCATCAGCCTCTCTAAATTTAGCTCCAATTTGATGAGAAGTCGTTTTAATATATCCCATCATTTCCTTTTGACTATTTTCATTGAGGTCGATTACTTCCGGCGCCAGAACCGTTTTTCCAGTGATCATGGTTTCACCAATGTTAATATCCATTACTTCCACTCGGTTTAAGACCTTCACTTGAATATGATAGCCTTTTTCGCTAGGATTCACCTTTAGAATTTCAAGAGCAACGCCTGTTGTGTAGAGATCCTCCACTCTGATCTCATGTCTGTCCCGATGCCGCTTTACCGGCAATGCCACTATTTCTTGATTTTTGTCACGAAAACAAGCCAACTCTTCCTCGCTGAGGCGATCTATCCGTAAGGGATAGTTCATTCCTGGTAATAATACAAGATCTTCTATTAATAATATCATA
>JARLHV010000063.1 GCA_031292055.1 Desulfosporosinus sp. | reverse complement strand
TCTAATCCTGACTTTACCGACATGCTGTTGTCCCCCAGAGGCTTTCGCATGAAGTTAGTCGGTTGTCTTACATCGCACCGCAGGAGCGATGATTTATAAAAAAATATATATGAAACGCACAACGTGCGCACAGGAAATGAAGGGAGGATGTGGAATGTGTTAAGGTGAATTACCTGGTGACGCTCTATTGTGGTGAGACGCTGAAATATATGAATGGTATTTCTGGAGTGACGGTCAGCCCGAACCTAGTTGTGTATCATTAGATTATTGGAAAGTGGAGATTATCAGTATGGCTAAAATTAAACGAGTATGCCCCGTTGAAGGCGCTGGTGGCTTAGATAATAAATTCAGAAGATTATTCCAGAATCCGCATAAAATATTAGAACGCCATATTCAAAAAGGAATGACAATTGTAGACCTTGGTTGCGGTCCAGGCTTTTTCTCTATCGCAGCCGCCGAATTGGTTGGGGCAAAAGGGAAAGTTATTGCTGTTGATTTGCAGGAAGGGATGCTTTCAAAAGTAAGTAACAAAATTAAAGGGACAAAGATGAAAACTGGATTAAGTTACATAAGTGTGAAGAGAGTAAAATAGGTGTATCCGATAAGGTTGATTTTCTATATGCTTTTTATATGGTTCATGAAGTACCTAATCAAGAAAGTCTTTTTAAAGAGATAAAGTCTATATTAAAACCAGATGGAAAAGCACTTATTGTTGAACCAAAATTTCATGTTTCCAAGAAAGAGTTTGAAGAGACTGAAGAATTATTGGAAAAATTGGGATTTGAAGTTATAGAGCGGCCAAAAATATTTATCAGCCGAGCAATAGTTTTAAAAAATAGTAGTATCAAATAACATGTGAACTTCTCAGTTACAATCGCAACCAGTAGCCTAAGGGCCTTGCGGCCCTGAGCGTGCTCGACGCACGTATCTAGGCGAACACCGCCGGGGTAGGAGAAGACTTTATTAACAGTTTCATAAGGATGTGTGTTGAATGTTTATTATTAGCCTAAAATATGTAAAACCCATACAAGAGGTAGAAAAATGTTTGGAAGACCATATAAAATTTCTTGAAAAGTATTATGCCTCGGGTAATTTCATATGTTCGGGAAGGAAGACCCCACGGACTGGTGGAGTAATTATTTGCCGTACAAAGGATAAGAGGGAAGTCGAAAAGATTATTCAAGAAGATCCGTTTTATAGAGAAGAATTAGCAGAGTACGAGGTTACTGAATTTTCACCAACTAAGTATGCTGAAGGATTTGAAAGATTTATTTAGATCGTTTTTGTAATAACTTATCACACCCACCGGATCGTTTTGGGTGTTTGAGGTGTTTAATGTGTAAACGTGCTATACTTTATTATATAGGTGCTCATCTGGGTAAAGTCAGGGCTGTCGAAACCTCTGGCTTTTTGCTATGCATGAAATATTTGTTAATTGGCAGGAATATTTAGGAATTGTGTAGAATGTTTAGTTCGGACAGTCCAAGGGGGCAACTTATATAAATATCTAGCAACGGTAAAAGGATGGAAAATATGAATATAAAGAAACTAGGAATCATTGCAGGATTTCTTTTGGTAGTTGGTATTGGTTTCTATAATTATTACTACATCTCCACATATAGACCACCTGACCAGTATATAAACAATCCGTTTATGATTGACGATTCAAAGTTTACTATTGAAGAGGCAGCTCCAAAATTAGTTAATACCAAACAAGACTATTATTTTGATCTAATAAACGCTAGTGATAAACCTGTTAAACTGATAGATATTAAATTATCTGATTACAGCGGAATTGATGTCGGAAAACTTACTTACAATGGAAGGGCACTCAACGGCTTGGATTTACCTAGTGACAGAGTTTATGACTCGGACGGATGGCAGACTAAAAAAGGATTAGAGATTCATTATAATGTTACGATTAAAGAAGAAAAAATAATTAACCCGAAAGTAGCCACGATAACTTATTCATCTTCAGGAGTAATACACAAACAAGACGTTAAGCTTCCATAATTCATATTTAACTATTGTTTAAATTATACAACCATTCAGCCATTTCTGAGCAAAAAGAAAAGGCAGATGGATTATTCAAAAAGATGGTTAGAATTTACTAAACCAGGCAAGTTTTGCTAGTCTTAATATCCATCCCAACCGGAGCGTTTTGGGCGTTTGTGGGGTTGGGAGGGGGATGGTGGAATCCTCGGTATTAAGATAATGTGAGGTGGATCGCGGATATACAATCTGTTATATAAAAAGTGTTGAGAAAATGACACTAAGGATGATTACAAGGGGGGATGAAAATGAAAGATTTAGGTCAACTATTTCACGATGCAATGATTGATATTTATCTTAGGGCAAAGAGAGAATGTAAATATACTGCATCTCGTTTTCTCCAGATGGTTACCGAAAAAGGCGGAATCGAGGCGGCTCGCGCACTCATCCAAAAAGATGGCGGAACCGAAGGGTTTACAAAGTTATGGGAATTAAGACGCCTTGATCTATCCGTTGAAGCACTGGTTCTCCAAGAACAATATAGGGAACTTTTTACCGATCAGGAGAGAACCTTATGTAGAGATAGACTGGAGAAATACGGTTATAAATTTTAATCCGTACGGAAGGAATTATTTGTCGAATATGCCGTCGATACTATATCCACCTACCGGAGCGTTTTGGGCGTTCCGGTTTGGGACCAGACTTCATCTGTGCAAACATAGGCTAAGGGCCTTGCGGCCCTTGCCTCAGAACCGTGGTGGAGTTGTTATGTTTGATTCATGCGGTGCTCCGTTGGCAACTCCTCGGTGACGAGTTATCGTGGGAGGTGGGACCGTCGTATGATACATCTGGGAGAAACATGCCAAGGTGAAGTCTTGATAAAGAGGTGATTATCTGTGGATATCAATTCTATTGATATTTCAATAATAGAAAAGGAATTGAAGTCAATACTTTCTCTTGATTTTGTGGGTATGCTTATCGATTTGGGTTACATGCAGAAAGAGAAGGTGATGACAGACCCGGACATTTCGTCTTCCGATGAACGCCAGCAGGAAATTGCCCTAGCGATGAGACGCACATATAACGAGCGAATACTTGAAGTGATATTTGAATCACCAAAATATAGAAGTGTTGCAAAAAAGTTCAAAGATCTTATGGAAAGCTGGGATAAAGCGTTCATAAGCCGCTATTTAAATGAATTTGACTTTAATATTACGGCTCAAAATATTCATGGTGCTATATCAAATCTTTTAACTGTGAAACCAGATGATCATAGCTGTCTAATAGGTTTCGAATTACCTGGTTACAGTCCGCTACAAATGCATACTATTAATGAGCATTGGCAAGTTCGCCCAATATCAAGTGGGCTTTTATCAGGACTAGGTGAAGATTCTGTTTTGGTGTCCAGAAAGTGGATTCCATCAAGGGATGCTTTGGATGATGCTAATGGGTTTCTAATCAGAAAAACAAACAATCCATACCAAATACCATCTATGACTGACCCAGCATACTTTGAGTTACTTTTGTTGCAGTTGTCTCCTTTGGTCGCACGATCATACAAAAATTACATAATCATTGAACACAATATAACACGCAAAACAACGGTAAGCTTAATACCATCTCAACAGACGCGTTTGAGACTTCGGATCCCAGTCGCGGAGCATTATAAAAAAGAACAATTTATCTACGATATATCTTGGTTATTAAAACACATACCTAAACTTACATCATACCCAAAAGTCCGAATTGCACTGGAAAGATACGCATTGGCGCTTAAACATTATGCCTCAGATATTCATCCAGGCATAAATTATGATGAAGCCATACATTACGCGGTAATTGGATTGGAAACTTTACTGATATCGGCGAACACCGAAGTTACTTACCGATTTCAAACTGTACTCTCACGGCTCATACCTGAAAATCTACCATATTGTCGTGAATTCCTAAAACGTATTTACGTGCAACGTAGTCAGGTTGCTCATGACGGGCAAACGTCCGGAAAGTACTTAGCTAACAGTACCGACGTATTTCAGGCTATATCGTTACTCAACGCTTCTATCAGATGGTATCTCGAAAAGTCCGATAATTTGACTGCCGAAGAGATCAAAGTCCTCTTGGCGGACCTCCCATTCGGTTTCAGCAAAGATATTGCATCATCTCCATGGGGAACAACATCTGACATTTCAAATAACCCACCGTCCGAAAATGGGCCTTGGTTAGATAATACCTTGATTTGAGATTAATAGTATAGGATTAATTGAATGCGAGTATTTTTAACGTGATTGTTTACTGATGCGAGTAACTACTGTCCCGGTGCTAATACTGTACCCTAAGCCCTCGCATCCCATCGCCTCCGAACCGTGCTCGATGCACCTATCCGGGCGAACCGCGCCGATGTGACCGTCAGCCCTAACATCTACGTATGTTTATATGACGGGTCACTGAAACCCCACTGATCAACGAAACTAGATATATGTAAGGTCAGCCACTGTACTTATTTGCCAGATCGTTTGGACGGTCTGGCTTTTTTCTTTGGTTTATTTTTGCTATCTTGGGAGGAAATGAAGGGCATATGTGGAAAGTATTAGGGATGAATTATTTGATGGTTTAGACAACTTCTCACCCACTGTCAATGTATAGTAACTTAGGGCCTTGCGACCCTCGGCTACAAACCGTGCTCGATGCTCATATCGGTGCGAATCACTTCGGGGTGGCTGCCGAAATAGTCGGGTATGGTAACCAAGGTTGAGAGGTCTTGGGGTTCGTAGCATCTTTTCAGTAATAATAACATGGTACTATTGAGCGAAATTTAACGGAGGACAGGATTTGAAGTATCTAATTATAGCTTTACTGTGGTCAGTATTTGGATTAATACATAGTCTTTTGATTAGTGTTCGCTTTTCAAATTGGGCCAATCGTATAATGAGGCAATATTTTGCCTTCTACCGATTGACTTACAACTTGTTTTCACTAATATTATTTGCCAGTATACTGAGTTTCACAAGAACCCTCGACAGTGAGTTGGTTATACAATTTTCTCCTCCTTGGACAATCATACAATCAATATCTCTGTTAACCTCATGTGTCGTGATGATCTGGGCTTTCTTAAGTTATGATTACCTGGAGTTCGTTGGCATTCGCCAGATTATAGACCTTAGTAAGAAAAAGGATTCTAATCATCCTAAGACAATTATTAAGAAGGGTTTACTTGGAATAGTACGGCACCCTATGTATTTGGCTACCATAATATTCATGTGGAGTTTAGACTCTACGAGAGCGGACGTTTTAACACATATCGTTCTTACCATTTATATTTTAGTTGGAATTATATTTGAGGAAAGGAAGCTTGTTAAACAACATGGAACAGTGTACATTGAGTATCGAAAGGTCGTACCGGCGTTAATCCCATTCACAAAAAAGTAAATTATGTCCATCCCACCCCACCCCTTGCCCGTGAATTGTGCTCGATGCACATATCCAAGCGAAACCAGTCTGCGTGGCTATCTTGGCGAACTAAGGCGTTATTAAAAATGACGGGTCTCTAGTATCTCTTCATGGACGAAAAGGTCTTTGTGAAATTCGAATTATTTAAAGGAGCAGGGGCTTATGAAGTGCTTTTTTCGTTATATAATCATACTAGCTGGCCTTTTGAGTGTGATTTTACTTAGTGCGGGTTGCCATGATGGACAAGAGATAAAACAGTTCTCGGAAATTGGGAATGGGCTAGCAAAAGGTATTACCCAACTTAGTAAAGAACCAGGAATTAGCATGACAGGATTTGCAAGCAACCCGGACAAAAAAATATTTAAGGTAAGAATCGGTATTGACCATACAAAAATAACAAGTGAACGTCTTAAACAGGTTATTGAATCTTATTTGAAGAATGCAGCTTCTTATACGTCTCAGCCTGACCCTGAAATAATGCTTAAGCCGTACAATTTGCAGATAGAGGAATTTGATAAAGAGAAGAACTCTACCTCAATAATAGCAAAAAAATCGTCAGGTTCCACTGAGATCATCTGGAAACAATGAATTTCCCCTTCTAAGATGGGCGATCCCCGTCGGGGTTGTTGTCTTTCTTAACAACTACGCATTTTTATGTTACACCTGTCACCGGAACCCTACATGATTAATGAAACTAGATATAGGTTAGGTCGCCACTGAAGTTATTTGCCAGATCGTTTGGACGGTCTGGCATTTTTTATTTTTTCTTGTATTATTTTCACGGTCTTTGCAGGAAATTGAGGTAGATTGTGGAAAGTATATAAGGTGATTTTTCATAATGTGTAGCTAATTTTTATTTTCAATGCGCCTGGTTTAATACCCCCGACTTCCAGTCGGGACAGCTTCTAGCGTGGAGCAAGTAGTAGCAGTCTGTTAAACTATATTAAAGGGGTGACAGCTGCTATGGTAGATTACAAAAAAGGAAGCCAC
>JARLHV010000062.1 GCA_031292055.1 Desulfosporosinus sp. | reverse complement strand
GTGGCTTCCTTTTTTGTAATCTACCATAGCAGCTGTCACCCCTTTAATATAGTTTAACAGACTGCTACTACTTGCTCCACGCTAGAAGCTGTCCCGACTGGAAGTCGGGGGTATTAAACCAGGCGCATTGAAAATAAAATAGTCATCATCATAATACCGACCATAAATGTAGATACCTTGCTAATTTTGAGTATTCTCATAATCCTACCTCTTTCTAATTTTTTTATAATTTAAAAGTTTGCACAGTTCGGCGAGGAGTACTAAGGGCTTTGCCTTTTGGCTTCATTAAAAACTTTGACACTTAAAAGGATAGACTATAAAATTACTTTATAATATATTAAAATATTCATGAGGCGTATCTATTTAATAATTGTCCTATGGCTCTTAGCGAAAAGGCTGAGGGCTATTTTATTTGCTTCAGAAAAAGAAATCTGTTTGAAAGACAGCCCACCCCGGCGGTATTCGCACCTGTGCGAGAGTATAATTTAGGATCTGGTATTCATAATATATTTGTCTGAAGTTTGGCGACCCCATATCTATGAGTTGCCTCTATTCATTAGACTACGGAACGTAGTAAGAAACTCATCTATACCTTTATTATCGTGGAATGCTCTTTTTGGAATAATGAATCCTGAAACTGTTCCAACATGTATGAAAATATGTTCTTTGCCTTCGACGATTTTCTCAATCCCTTCCCATTTAGTCTTAGATTCACTGAATGTATTGACAGTTACAATTCCATCTTCTAAAAGTTTAATACTCCAAGGCCCGAGAAAATAAGCATTATTCCCTTCATTTAGCATCTTTTCAATCCTTTTCTTAACCTTGGATCTATATCCCTTCGGTAAGAAGATTAGCATTAATAACCAGATGACGACAAAGTAGATATATCCTATAACATTGCCTCGCTTAACTACTGACAGTCCTATGATAAGAATAATGATTGAAAGTAATACTCTGGCTACTAGTAGGGATTTTCTAATGATAGCTGAATTATCCAGATAATATACGTTAAAATCGATATAATCCTTCTTGTTCAATTCAAAATCCAGTGTCATTCCATCTTGTCTCCTCTTGCTCCATTGGTCAACTTCACAATACTTGCGATCCAGTTGTCGCCCTCTTTAACTGTTCTTAAAATCCATCCTTTTATCCTGGTTCCTGGGCTAAACTTTCCCAAGACTTTGCATACTAAAAAAATACATCTTCCATAATTCTCACCCATTTCGGAGTTTTATCGTCTCGGTAGAGGTGCCGTTTACCCGGCACCTCCAGTCTATTCTCCTCTAAACATTTCCACGTCCTCTCTTCATTTCCTCTCAAGATAGCAAAAATAATCCAAGCACACACAAAAATAGCCAGACCGTCCAAAAACGATCTGGCAAATAATTTCAGTTGCGTAATAGGTATACTCTACCATTAGGTGATGTTGCTAACAATATCTTCACCTTCATTTAGAATTGATACCCCAACTTGAGTTGGATAATTTGATTTGTACCACAAAACTAAATTAGTTATGAATGGAATAGATAGAGTTCCAAAATCATTCTTAATCATTTTTATGAATTCCCCAAAAAATCACATAAATTTTCTCCAGGTCTAATTAAAACATTGTGCTTTCTTTGTTGAATTATCATATATCCTAAAATCTCTTGAAAAATTATACCTACACAGGCTCATCTACATTAAGTGCCTTATAGATCGTCTTTTGATCTTTAGTTAGTGGAAATAGAATTCGAGTGCCATTGATTGTTTGTAAGCGAAGTTTCGACAGAGAAATCAGCAACTTCTTCATAATATAGCTTACTAATTTTGCAAAGTAGTTTTGTCTCAATTTGCCCTCTCTTCTCTTCTGATTTTAGCAGAAAGAAATGTCTGGCAAAAACATTAAAAAACTCCGAATTTGATACACTTTTGAAATTGCTAAAAATACAAGCGAAATCAATTGTTTGACTGTTGTAGAGGCCAAATTGCTGGGTGTGAAAGGCATTTCCCGGTATCAGTTTAATTCTGCTCTAATCCTTTTTAGCAACACCATGATCTGATCCTCAAACGTGAAGTTTCACGTTTTTTTTGCAGGCTAAACTTGATGTGGGCCGTGGACTTCCTCTTATTCCAAATTGCTATCGCATAATCTGCTGCTCGTTCTCGGCATAGAGAAAAAAACTCCGATTGTGCTAAGCACCGTAAAGATGATGAAGCCCGTGCGCATCGACAAAACCAGCCCGGACACGGGCGCGTCCGCAAGGGCTGTGTCCCCGATGTGAGCGGTCATGATCGATGTCACGATGCAGAGGCTTACCGCCTGTCCCAGATTTCGCATTGTTGTCTGAAACGAGTTCGCAGCGCTGAAGTCCTTAGGTCCTACGCATGACATAATCGCGTTAGAATTTGGAGACGAGAAGACGCCAAAACCTGTACCGATCACGATCAGCACTACAATCACATACGCGAGAGAGGTATTCGCGCTGATAAAACAGAAACCAAACAAGCCGACCGCGCAGATCGCCATGCCCGCCGCCGCGACTTTGAACGGCGAAACCCTGTCAGACAATTTCCCCGCGTATGGGGAGATGATTGCCTGAAACAGCGGCTGGCTCATCATGATCGCACCGGAAATCATTGAATTTAACCCAAGGACAAGCTGAAGGTATATCGACAGGTAGTAGGTTAAGCCGGCGACGAACGCATAATTCAAAAACGTCGCAATATTGGAAAAAGCATAGTTTTTATTGCTTGCGAGAAGTGTGATGTCGAGAACGGGGGTTTCGCTTTTCTGCTCGTTCCTAACAAACACCACGCCGATCAGCAAGCCCGCCAGTATCAAAGCTCCCGTCCAGTGATGACTGACCCACATGGAAATACCGCTCAAAACAAGCGTGCTGGCGGCGATATACATCAGGTTCCCCGGCACGTCGAAACTTTCGCCAACTGCTTTTCTCGAATCATCCGGCAGCTTTAATAAGACCATGATCAGGGAGATAACGCTCAGGAGCGTCATGACGATGAAAATCGACCGCCAACCGAGGTAGTTATTTAAGGCTCCGCCGATCGGGGCACCTAGGGACAGCCCGATATAGGCCGAAGCAATCGCAAGGCCTAAGGCCTTTCCTCTTTTCTGGGGCGGATATGCGTCCAACATAATTGCTATGTTCGTGCTGGAGAACATAGCGCCGCCAAGGCCCTGCACAATGCGCAAAATGATCAAGACCCATGTTGAAACCGCGAATACACTAGCAAGCGACGTGGCCGCGAAAATTGCCATGCCTGCCGCAAGTACGCGCCTGCGCCCCGTAAGGTCAGCTATCCTGCCAAACGGCACCGAAAATACTACATTCCCGAGCAAAAAGCCCGTGATGATCCATCCCGTAAGTTCAGAGCCGCTTCGAAACTCCGCAGACACTGCGGGAATCGCGAGGTTTATCGCGCTTGCCGCGAACGTTCCTGCAAAACTCGTTAGAATTGCGATGATTAGAGTCATCCTGACCGCTTTTTCATCGTTTTCCGGCAAATCCATTTTAGAAATTCATCACCTCACTTTTTTAATGTTAGCAACCATACTGTTTGCTACCTAACAATATGGCTAAAAAAACAGTCAATCCTCTTGTTGATGCAATTGATTGACTATTTGATATTGGAAATATTCGTAGATAATCTTTCCACAATATCAAAGAACATATTGATTTCATCGTCGGTCAGATTCTTTTTGAGTTGTTCCTCAACATAAGTAAGCTTTTGGATAATTTGATTGTGGATACTAAGAGCTTTATCCGTCAAAACAATCTTTTTCAGTCTCGCGTCAATGGGAACCGCTTCACGCGTAATTAGGTTCTTTTTTTCCATTGATTGCAGGATACCAGTAGCGGTAGAACGTCGGATGTTAAATTCGATTTCCACATCCCTTTGAAATACATCGGTATGCGCTGATTCTATCTGTATAAAATCAATCACATGTCCTTGTAATCCGGTAATGTTTTTTGGTACCGCAGAATCAATGCTGCGGACGATCTGAATAGAAAGGATTCTGATCGCAAGTCCTATCGATTTATTGTGCTCCATCATGTATACCTCCACATGTTAGGTAGCTAACAAATATCATAATACAGTATGTAAGTTTTGTCAAGGCATTTGAAGGAGGAAACTCATTGTCTCTTTTTTCATGCCGCTTCGGGCCAACTTGGCCTGAAGCGGAGCGCTCTGTGCCTTTGTTGCGTCATGTTTGTCGCTACTCACTTTTTCAATCGTCCTGTTTTAACGCGTCAATAATTCCGCGCTGCTCCAGCAGTCAGCCGATAAAGTCCCGTTCCATCATCTTCCCTGGCCTTGGCCTTGTGCTGTTTTGCTTCCCCTCGAAATTCCTTTACGGCCTGCTCCCCCGCCGTTATCCGTTTCGGATCAGCGGCGTTTCCCCCTCCGCCTCTGCCCCGGACTTTTCAAGTGCTTAGACTTCTCCAGTACCCGCATCATAAGCTGAAATTCTTCCGGCGTCAGCTTTGTATAGTCAATTCCCAACTGCCGACACATCACAACCACCCGTTTTTACTATGTGTTGATTGATTTGTTTCTTTTGCAGACAACTAACCGTCTCCACGTGCGTTGATGTTATGTTATTGTAATATACTTCTCAAAAAATCTATTATGGCATCGGTAAGCCGCTTACTTTCCCACATGAAAAATAGATGGCCTCCTTTAAAGGCAATAATAGACAACCTACGGTTTTGATGATGTTTATTCATTGTGAATTTCTCAAGGACTATTAACTTGCCTCGCTTTGCGTCTCTTTCTAGTTATGGATTCGCAATTTCGGGCAGTCTCTGTATCGCGGGAAATCCGCCACCTACACTACAATACCTCGACCGTTCCCTGCATGCCATTTACCCGCACTAGGTCGCCGGTGTGCAGACGCATCGTCGCATTGCCGCAGCCGACCACAGCGGGTATGCCGAGCTCGCGTGCTACGATTGCGGCGTGTGACAGGGGCGCTCCAACATCAGTTACCACTGCAGCAGCTCGCGGAAAAAGCGGCGTCCAACCAACGTTGGTTACGGTCGTTACTAGGACCTCACCAGGTTGTAACTGCTCTCCTTCCTCGACTGTGAGGATCACTCTCACACGCCCTTCCACCACACCAGTCGCACCTGGAAAGCCTGTAATCCCTTGCCTTTTAGCTATGCTGGTGCCTCGGGCATCAAATATATCGCTCCGTCGCTCTGGGTCCGCCGCCCATCGAGATGGGTCGAAGTGACCGAGGATCAGAGCCGGATACGACGGAAGCGTGCAATAATGGGCATAGGCCCTACGCCGGTCTGTGATATTGGCGACAGATGCGTTATCGCCACTGAGAAGGGCCAGAATCTCGTCGATGGAGAGGAGGAAGATATCCTCACCCTGCCCGGTTAGTACACTTGCACGGAGCACGAATGCGCGCAGTACCCAAAAAACTCGGATCACTTCCGTACGCGCTACTTCGCGACTGCGAGCAACCGCCGCCCAACGATCGATCTGACGGCGTACCGATGCTTCCTTCTTTGGATAACTCATTCGAAACCGCTCCCAAGCGACTGCCCTCGCGCTTTCCTGACGATGAAGAAGCACCGTAACGTCATCCTTGGCCTCCTTCAAACCAGCCAGCTGCTTGTCGATCCAGTCCGTATCCTCGGCTGGGCGAGCGATGGACACTTCGAACTCATGTGGGCTGCGGTGCCCATACTCTCGGGCAAAGGTTGCACGGTCAATTTCGCCGTGTGCCAGTTGCGTAAGTCCAATAAGTGGTCCGAGGCTCGCTAGATGGTTTGTACCGGAGCTCAGCCCTGTAAGCAAGGTGTTGGTGTCTGCTTCACCCACCATCTTCTGCAGATTACGGCGGACAGAGACTAGCGCACCTCCATCTTGCCTGCCGGCAGCTTCCAGCATATAACAGCAAGTATGGAAGAAAGGCAACACTTCCCTTTGCCATAGGTCAATGAGGTCCTCTACGTTAGGTGTTGTCTGTATTTTGGAACGCAGTTTTTCGCAAAGCTCCTGTGCAGTAGCATAAAAATCAGGTAGCAGCTTCTGGTTGGCACGCGTCCTGCGTACAACCCGGATGGCGACCGGCACCAACCTACGTAACACACTCCAACGCGACATCGGAACCAACGGAATCTCCAAACCCTCTGGAAGCCTTCCGAAGACTTCCTCAGTCATCTTGACGAATCGCTTTCTGTTCACCCCAAACGTTGCTGCAAGTGATGCAGAGACGCTCAGATTCATATAGAACCGACCGCCGACATTTCCATACCCTATGTTAGGAGGAACGGATGATGTAGCCATCGCATCTGCCATGAAGATCTGGACGAGCGACCAGGTACAGGGCGTCATAACATCCGGAATAGCCTCACTGATGAGGGTAAAAGCCGTTACCAATCAGTCATCAAGTCAATGTAAAGTTGTCCGGAGGTATCCAGTTGGGCTAAGAATACCTCAGAAACCTCACCAACATTTTGAGCATGCAACTGCGTCATTAACCAGCTTTTAGCTACCCCTAAGCTTTTTAAGTTTTCTTCCTCAAACTTCCCTTCTCTAACAAGGATGATAGGTAACCCTTCGTATTGGGTAGATAAATGTATATTCTCAGCCGTTACTGTTCGATAGAGCCGCTTAAGTAAAATACTGAGTTTTCCATCCGGTTCCATAATTGCAAATTCGATTTCCTTCAAATTAAACACTTTTTCCTCCCGTAGCTTTATAAACAAATTGTCAATAGACAATCGTAAACTTTTGAGGTTCTGTTCAAGTATTTTGCCATTAGCAATGACAATCGTCGGACTCCCTTCAAAAACCTTACGGGCAAACTGGAATTTTAATGAGAAATAAGTCATGAGATACGTCAGGAAAAAATAACCTAGAAGTGGATAAATGAAATTAAACGGATTGTCGTGCATGTCGGTGGCTAAACTAGAAGCCATTTCTCCCACAGCTGCAATCGTTGCGACATTATAAATGCTCAGTTCCCCAATTTGTTTCTTTCCTAACACTCTCAATCCAAGCCAAAGCATAAAAAAGGATAAAAGTATACGCACAATGCTATTCATAATCACTCTTAATAATCACACTCCACTCTTACCTTCATTATCCCAATCTTCTTTCGCTTTATGTGAAATCCGAATTACCTAAATCTCTGCCAATGATTCAGGAATTATTTATATGCTTGATCGGGACGGCCTCATCGGTTTGCACGATTATACGCATCAGTACGAAAAAACTGTAAGTATAGAGGGATTAGAATTTCACGCTCCTTTTGGCAACGGGATTAATATCCCGGACACAGAAAAATATGTAATGCCCCAAGTTTGTCCACTACAGCACTCTAATCTTTTCAGTTTTCATCGGTTTTTACCTATCCCCCATAAGGCACTCTCTCACCAATCAATGAAAACAAGTTGCTATAGCACTATACTTTTGCATACGCAAAAAGTTGAAATATCTTGCGAAAGACTCTGCCCCGGCGGGTTTTGCCACCATAGTACCACGGGAGTCGACTAGAAAAGCTATTGTGCGTCTTGTTTGTATGTTGTCCGCAAATCTTCATACATCTTATCTTCTTTCTTAATTACGGGTTTAATTGAAGGTAAGGATATCCCTCTAAGACCTATAGCCGGTTACTACGTTCACATGCGGTAGGTGCTTTAGCTTTTGGAATTACTATGGGATTGTTATTTAAAAAATATTTATTTAATAGGGCTAAGGTCTAGTTTCCCTTTATTGGCACATCGAATCATTCGCCTACAATAAATCATTAACCTTTTTAAAACTCGCACCACAATTATCTATACTAAGAAAAGGGATAGTATTCATAGTACACGGCGAATGAACTTTCTCTGATTCTTTACTGTGTTTACAGCTTAACTATATTAAGCGCCTCTGCTATGGGCGCACTAGGAAGTTTATCATCTACTGGAAGCACTGGGCAACAAATGAATTTCCTTCCTTCTATGGCATCAGTGCAGCAAGCATACGGTATATAATTACTAGACACAATCAAGAGCCCCCCTTCTACCAAACAAAGGCAAGGAGGGGGGTTCCTAATATAACCAAATTTAATCAATTTCTGAGCATTCTCAAAATCCTCTCTTGAAACAATGGCCGGGTGAGTATCCTTGACATAGTACATTGGAACTTGGCCTTTGTTCTGCTTCTTCTTAAAATCTTTAGTGATCGTCTTCTGAAGAAGCGCATCCCCGATGTACTTCTCATTCTTTATGATATCTCTTACCGTTGACTCTGCCCATTTTACCTTCCCTGAAATGGTTTTAAAACCGTCAAGCCCTTTGGCTATGAGCGAAATACCAAGTCCTGAGAGGTAATCCTTAAATATTCGCCTAACTATGGTGGCTTGTTCTTCATTGATAATCAGGTTGCCGTTTCGATCCTTGTCATACCCCAAAAACCGCTTAGTATTGATCATGACCTTACCCTGCTTAAAGCGGCGTTGGTCGGCCCAGTGCATGTTTTGAGATATGGAGTTTAACTCTTCCTCGGCAACTGAGCTCAGAATGGAGAGCATGAGCTCACTTTCGGTGTTTAAGGTGTTGATGTTTCCCTTCTCGAAGTAAATACCGACGCCGATCGATTTGAGTTTACGCACTGTTTCCAAACAATCGGAGGTATTCCTAGCGAACCAACTGATGGATTTCGTAATAATAAAGTCAAATTTCTTATTCTCGGCATCATTTACCATCCGCATGAACTCTGGTCGTTTTGCTACGTTTTTGCCGGATAGGGCCTGATCTGCGTAAATTCCGACAAAGTTCCATGCAGGGTTCCAGTGACTTCTCACATAAAAATACGTAGTTGTTTAGAAAGACGGCCCCCAGGCGTTGGCTACGCCATGAGTAGAATGTTATGGAGTGATTGAGTGGACTAGGAAGGCACTCATAATCGTTGCCATACTATGCTTTACATCGATGGCGGCCTATTCTATACCTCAATAATGAATCTTTCAAGAACCTTTTGTACACTACTGGCAAAGGAATCCGCCGCGCCCCAATCAAAATTAAAAATCATTCCTTCTGAACTCCCTGTAGATATCGCTCGCACATCAGTTTTTCCG
>JARLHV010000061.1 GCA_031292055.1 Desulfosporosinus sp. | reverse complement strand
TTTCTCCAAGTTTGTTCCGAAGCTTTTTAATATGTGTGTCGACTGCTCTTAAATCACCGTAAAAGTCATATCCCCAAACCTTGCTTAAAATATTTTCTCTGGTCAAAACGATTCCTTTATTTTCAGTTAAATAAAGAAGCAGGTCATATTCTTTTGGGGCAAGTTCAATCACTTCATTACCAACATTTACAGTACGGGAAAGTCTGTTTATTTCAATTCCATTGCAGTTAAATAACCCATCCGCTTTTCCAATGGAACCCTCAACTCTTTTTAAAAGCATTTTTGCCTTGGCTACTAAAACTCTTGGACTGAAAGGCTTGGTCACATAGTCGTCCGCCCCAAGGTCATAGCCCATTAACTTATCATCTTCATCTGCGCGTGAAGTTATCATTATTATCGGTACAGCGGATACTTTTCTCAGTCTTTTACAAACCGACCATCCGTCCACCTCAGGTATCATGATATCAAGCAGAACCAGATTTACTTCCTGAGCTTCAAAAAGTTCCAGTGCTTCTCTACCATTTTCTGCTTCAAGGATTTGAAAGTCTTCTTTTGAGAAATAGTCACTTACTATTTCTCGCATGCGTGCATCATCCTCAACCAAAAGTATATTTTTACTCATCAAGTCAGACCTCGCTTTTTATATTAATTATAAGAGCAAAATATTAATGAGACATAGTCTCTGCTTCTAATAATTAATTAAGCAGAGACTATGTCATTAATATTTAGGTAAGTATTACTTAGGCAAATTTACAGTTTTCCCATCGGCAGATATTTCCGTGGCTATGAAGATCATTTCACCAGCATTGATACTTAATGCTTCGTTACCACTACATGTTGTTAAGTTAATACCATCGATCTCTTTTAAATTCGCAGCGCTCTTAACCTCTGTAAGCGTCCCTACAATAGTATTTTGCGGGCTGCTCTCACCTGCCGCCATCGCGCTTAATCCTTCATTACTACCATCCTGCGTTGTAGTACCGCCGATCGCTTTTAAATCCACATCACTCTTAACCACTGTGAGCGTCCCTATAATTATATTCTGTGGGTTGCCCTCACCTGTCAAATCCTCTCTTTTTAATGAAACTTGCGAACCTGTTTGCAGCTCAAGATCACTAAAACCATCAATCTTTGCGAATTGCTTTAATGGTACCAAATAAGTCTTGGCATCCTCTGTTTCCACGGTCATGATATTTTGAGAAATTTCCTTTACCACACCCGATATTTCCGTCGGCATATTAAAGTTTAAAGACGCTGGGGTTGCTACTGCTACTGCTGTTCCTACTGGACATGTTTGGGCATCGTCATGTTGTGCGGCAAAAGCTGCTGGTGTCGATAATAACATGGTTGCCGAAATTGCCAACGATACTAGAATTGTTTTTTTCATAATCAACTACCTCCCAAAATTATTCTTTGTTACAAGTTGATTATATTTCGCCGATGTGTACTTCGTGTGTACTTTAGTTGCCTTTCGTGTGTACAATCTCAAGTATGATTCCGCTGCAGAAACCCCTTGTTATGCTATTAATATCACGTTTTATTGTCATCCTGAGCGAAGCGAAGGATCTTTTGTCCCTAGATCCTTCGCTCTCGCTCAGGATGACACAAAAATAATTGCAGTGACTTGATAGTTTATAACGTTTTTAGACTTGTCGAACAGCGGAATCATAATATTAACTATTAATTTTTCCTGAATTTTTGCAAAGAAGTCCCCCTTCTTTCTTAACAGCAATTCCGTCTTCACGTCATATGGGTTCGAACAGGCAACATCCAACCAGACTGTCGGCTTGGAAGAGCCTCAACCAAAACGTCAAGCTTTAATTTCTTCTACCCACGACTGAATTTCCAATCTTTCCTTCCTCCGTCGTTACGAAGTACATCTAATTTACCACAAAATGAAGGGCCTGATGTAGCAACGTAACCAATTTGAAATAAGACATAAAAACCGATCAGAAAAATCCCGATACTTAATATGAATTTTTTCCACACTTTCAAAACCTCTTTGTTCTTTTTATGGTCGAGTTTGCTCCTGATGCCCCTGCTCCTGTTGCACCAATAAAAGAACCTACAACCAAACCCCTCTTAAATGTTCTAATTTAGGAGGGGCTTTTTCAGGTCATGGAAGTTTACATTAATACTGTTTCTTCCAGATTAGGATTCACATCTGAATAACCTGATTGAACATTATTTCGATTCGTCCTTTCTAGCTGCTCAGTTGTTTTTTCCGTTGGTTTTGAGAAATCATTTCGAGGTGGAGTATCGAACAGTGAATCATTACCCATCTTGGCAGCAGTGAATACTGATACTAATCCAAATACAGCATGAGATAAAAGATATGAAAGGTTACTTAAAGCATCTTTTGGTTTCACCTTGTTATGGGCAAATCCACTAAGAATAGCTGATATAACTGCTCCAAAGGTAACTCCAAAAAATAATCCTTTTGGAACTAGCTTATCTCGTCCATAAGTGGTTAACATTTTAACCACCGAAAATCCACCAACCATACTTAGCCCAATATTCATCATGACTCCAAGTAATTGTCCTGACCATTTATCAGCTTCTCTACGAGAAGATACCCATACTCCTGCAGCAGTTGTCCGATAAGCTCGTTGTGAAATCTTCATTTTTGATGAAAAAACGTCAACTAATGTTAAAGCTACAAAGCCAACAGAACCCGTAATCATACCAAGATAAATTCGATCGTTTACTTTCCTCATTAATACACTTCCTTTACAGCATCCTATTAATTTATAATTTCCATTTGAAAAATTAGAATACTGGAAAGTTATGTGATCAGATACTTTAAGATCACGATTCTAATTCTAAATCAGCTATGAAAATATCTAGTAACCTTGTTGAGAATTGACCCAACTAAAACAATTCCAGTAGAAGGTGAAAATAAAAAACAACCCCAGGCTAAAGCCAAGAGTTGTCTAATAAGAGTTCCTCATTTCTTTCTAATGCTTCAGAGAAGATTTCATTTTCTCCATTTGTCATTGAATCATCTAGGAGTGTCGCCAACAAAACCGACAAAACCCACGTTAAGGAATTCAGTGCCAAAATTCCTCTTTTTTGGTTCTCTAATTGAGCATCCTTATTTTTGGATGATGCTACTTGTTATTCGCAGCAAAAACCGTAATGTTAAAGTTCTGGCTTACGGTCCCTGCTGTCGGTGTTGCACTATCAGTTACACTCACCGTAAACATGTACGTGACACCGCCAAACCCCGGCGGTAACGTAGACATGTTTGTACCACTAATCGTTCCGTCTGCTCCCAAGGTTAAACCGACAGGTAGGCCACTTGCCCCATAGTTGCTTGCCACATAGCGGTATGGAGGGGTTCCTCCCGTAGCGCTGATTTTGAAAGTGTACGCGGCTCCCACTGTGCCATCTGGTAAGGTGGATGCGATTCCGCTCGGAAGGCTGAGCATTGGCGTCTCTGAAGCGACTTGTTCAACATCAGCATTAAGAACTACTGTAATACCGCCAAGAGCAGTTACTATTGCATTCGCAGCAAGTTTGCCATGGACGCTAACAGCTCCAGCGACACTATTGGTGTCGCCGAGAATAATTGGAGAGCCTGATTTAGCTGCAAGCGATGATGCAACTAGAGAGTCAACTAAATGAGCGTCTGTGCCGTTGGCAACGTAAATTTTATCATACTTATAGGTTAATGCGTTAAGCACTGCCTGATTCGTAGCAAAGCGGTCTTCGCCAAAGAGGCGGGTAGCACCCGGGATGTCTGATACGAGGGTAGGTCCACCAAGAATATACACCTTAGTACCTTGGTAGGCAGTTTCTGAAGCTGGAAGAGTTCCATCCGAATTGGCAATCAAGATTGAGTAGTTGTTGGCTGCAGCATAGGAAGCTACTGATAAAGCATCAGCCCAAGCACCATACCCCACTACAAATGATCCTGCAGGATCGGTTAATTTGGAAGAGATAGCAACTGCTGTACCAATGCGATCAGTACCCTTGAGCACTGTAGCGGTTACCCCGACCATTGCGTTAATTTGGTCAACGACTGTTTGGTTTATAGCTCCTACTAAATAGACATTTTTCACACCCAGCTTTACTAATTCTATTTTGGTAGCATCAGTCAATGTGTTGTTATCTGTCAAAAGAATAGGCGCTGTTTTACCGGCCAAAGGTGCAGCTGCTAATGCATCCACCAAGCTAACATCTGCTGAAGGAGCTAAAATAGCCGTGTCTGCAGTCGTCCAGCCAGCATCTGCTACTGCAACTGCAGTTCCAATTCTGTCCGAACCGAAAAGTCGTGCAGTCGTTACCCCATCTGCAATGACATTAAACGGAGCCATTGTTAGAGTCATACCTATGATAGCTAATATGGCATGTTTAAGAAATTTTATTAGTATTTCAAAGCGTCTTTAAAAAAATAATTATTATTAAAAATAGTTATAAAGGAAGTCATCAGGCGTACATCGTGTAAATCTCTTCCTTGAATTCAGGAATAAGATGCTTGTAATAAGTCTCGACCGATGATGGACTTCCTTAATAACTTCACCGATTACACCGTCAGAATCCATCTGCACCTTGAAGTAAATCCATCATTTCCTGGATTACGCAAAGGCTAAGCTGTAAAGCATGCACAGGCTTATTCTGCTCTAAAGCAAAGTGGACCTTTTCCAGCGCCAATGGATAATGTGTGTCATCCGTTTTAAAACAAGCAACTGCTTTTCGTTAATGCTATTTTACCTTCTACTTACACTTTGTGTAATAACCAACCCAACATCAGGTTATGCTATCTTCATTAACTAACTTTAAAGGATGTTTACTATGAATATAGGCTGGAATATCGAAACCTACGTATCAATTGTAACATTGGTTTTATCAGTTATTTGTTCTATTGTTATCATCAAAATTGATTGGAAAAAATATGGTTTTCTTTATTTGTTAAGTGCAATAGTCGGAGTGATATTGTGTTATATTTTCATCTATCTTGGTTTGTATACATTCCCATACAGACTTTTTCCCAGCATCTCAAAGATACCATTCACTGCCATTTTGACGATCTTTCCCCTCTGCGTTTTATTGGGTGTCAGATATAGCCCCAAATCCTGGTCATGGAAGATACCGTTTTATTGGACAATGGTTCATATTGGAATGTTTTCTGAAGCTTGGGCGGAACATAGTACACAGCTTATAAAATATAATTCGCCTTGGGATACTTGGGATTCATATACATGGTGGTGGATATACTTATTGGTATTTGAATGGGTTGGAGGCCTAATCGTATCTCAGGAGTCAAGAAAACCTATTGACCAAGAATTGCTAAGATACGGAAAATTAGGGTGGTTTATTGTACACTTTATATTGATTTGTACCATCTTTTTAGCGGGTGTATATATGCAAACCTTATTATTGAATCCCAAAAGGTAGGACTCGAAATACCTTTTGGAGACTTCTTAAATGAGTGTATTATTGTCCATGATTTGGATAATCCCAGCAAAGGCCCTCGCCCTAATAGTAAGGACCTTAGCGTTCTTCGACCAATTCTTTTATCGATACTCCTAAAGCAGCAGCCAATCGTGCAAGTATACATATTCGAGGATACTTACGTCCCACCTCAATGCAATGAAGATGATCGGCATTCATACCGACAATAGCGGCTAACTGCGCTTTAGATAGTTTGCGCGCTTTTCGGTAGTAAGCTATGTTTTGGCCGAGGGTTGAGGCGAGAAGTTTCTCTTCGATTACTGGAGGCGACCTGCTCGATCTTGATCTTTTTGTCGGCAAGCTTAAACGTATTGGATGAGATATGCCGTTGGTTTCGAAGCGGAGATAATCCTTGGTTTGTTGCATTGGCTGGAAATACGGTAGCAACCAGTGGGCCAGTGGCACCACCGGGTGTTAGAGATAGTGTAGGATAATTAAATTAAGACTTACTCCTGTTACTGCAGTCACCGATGAGGTCACACACTATCACCACTATCACTTACAATCCCACCCTCCACAGCTGAATTAAGAGAAGTCGTAATTTGTGCAACATCGGCATCAGAAACTACTGTGATATCACCAAGAGCAGTGATTACTTATACTTATAGGTTAAGGCATTAAGCACTGCCTGATTCGTAGCAAAGCGATCGATTCCATAGAGGCGAGTAGCACCCGAGATGTCTGATACGAGGGTAGGTCCACCAATAATATACACCTTAGTACCTTTGTAGGCAGTTTCTGAAGCTGGAAGAGTTCCATCCGGATTGGCAACCAAGATTGAGTAGTTGTTGGCTGCAGCACAGGAAGCTACTGATAAAGCATCAGCCCAAGCACCATACCCCACTACAAATGATCCTGCAGGATCGGTTAATTTAGGTATCCTTCCTAATCCGACTGGTTCAACACAACTTCTTCATATCCAGAGATAATTATCTGGAATTCGATAAAAAAAACGCTCTCCGACGTTTTAAAAACTTGAGAGAGCATTGTATTGGTGTTGTTAATCCTCTCATTCTGATTCTAGTTCCAGCATATACTGGAAATCAAAATAATTTGTTGTCTCAAAAGCACAACAAAAATCCGTCTGGTTTATATTCCAAACGGTTTAATGCTAATATACCTAATATCGTCGCAATTGCAGCAGGCATGTACAATGGTTACACATAAATTGATTGAAAAATTCCACCACAAAAGCACAAGACAAAACGATTATACCCGCAGTTCCCGTGGTATTACTTAATTTGTCCCTGCAACTCCTTTAATGATGCTGCTATCGTATCATTAGCATCTAACACTTTTAGTCCTTGGGCAATAGTGATTTTGGCTCCTGCTTTGTCTCCTAACTTCTGTAGACAAAGAGCTAGATTAAACCAGCCATAGTTATAAGAGGGTTCAACTTGGGTTGCTTTTTCATAGTAAGTCAAGGCAATATTTGGTTTACTTAAACCTCTAAAATAAACGTTCCCTAGATTGTTATAAGCTACCCCATTATTAGGCTCTAATCTACTGGCATTATTGTAATATTCGATTGCCTTTGTGTAATTGGCATTAGAATAAGCCGATATACCAGCGTTTATCTGGGCAGTGACGTCGTTTGGATTATCTTTAGCCAGGCTCTCTAATTTAGTGAGGTTTTGTGTCCCTGAGTATTGCTCGTCATTAATCAATGCCTTAACGTTAATCGTTTTTGTATTAGTTGTATTTTGTTGAGTGGTAATATCTTTCTCCAATTTATCAACATCCCCTTTAAATCAATTTAATAACCATTCCATTATTATAAGACAAGCTTACTTAAAAAACAAAAGGCCTTCCCTCCAATTAATTTTTATTTGCAGCTCGCTAACTGCTTTTAGGATTTTTTTCAGCAACGCGATCCCGCCTTCCTCTCCCTGTCCCTTTGAATTCGGGGTTAGTAAGGAGACCTAGTTCGGCTTCGAGGATTTTTCCAATCATGTTCTCGCCTCCTCATCTTGAAAATATTTACAGGATTTTTCTCTCTTATGTCGAAGTTGTTTAGCTATCTAGATTTCCAATTCCAATTCTAAGAGAGGTGGTATCAATGGCTCAAAAGATACAGAAATCTGTTTGCAAAAAGTTTTCCGGTTATTGCCCTCATCTGGATAAAGAAAATACGATCTTTGCTGAGTACGCCCAGGTCATTATTTGCGATACCGTAACTCTTGGTTATAAACTCATACATTTTAAATGCCAAGACATTGGCGAGTGTAAACTCAATCACGAATGCCCCTTGTGGAAAATCGCACTGAGATCTAAGCCATAAAATTGGTTATTACAGGTTTTTCGTCTTTCTTGTCGAATTGATAAGTTGTTTAGACTTCCAATATCAATGCAAGAGGAGGTGTTAATTTGTGGAAATAACTCAAACCTTTTATGGGTTCTGTCCTACTCTTAAGAAAGACTATTCCATTGAAGTTGAATATGAAGAGGCAGGAACACCTGACTTCCCCGATAGGTACATTCAAGGATTAGTTACATGCATACATCACGGTTGCCCTAATGTATTAACCTGTTCAATAAAGGCGCAAATTCCTAGGGAGATAGCCGTTTAGCTTGAGTGGCTCTAGCAGCAGCGTAACCCAGAACAATTTTTAGAAGTGCGGAATAGTGCCGCTAACAAATACTCTACGGGATTTGCCCCATCTGAACTGATGATCAAACACATTAGAAAGTTAAGAAAGAAGAAGTCTGCGGTCACTTTTTAACCGCAGACTTCTTTTGATGTTATGGGTTAATTTAGCAAGACTTTCTTAGTGTGAATTTGAGTGTAGTGTTTACTATTATTTCAAACTTAGCTCTACAAATCTTTAAGGATATTGGACCGACGTAGTATTTTATCTACTGCCTGCAGGGAAATCGCTTCATCGGGCAAATCAAAGAGTGGTTTACCGATAATATCCTGTTGAAATATCAATTCATCAAGTGGAATATCTCCTATTAACTGCAACCCAGTTTGAGCAATCTCATCAGCCAGAGATTCTAAGCTGTTTTCAACTGTATGAGTAACTATCAAATAAACTTCACTAATATCAGCCTGTAATCCCCGGATCAAGTCATGAACCCGTCTGGCCGAGCGAATTCCGCGAGCTGAGGAATCACTTACGACAAACATTATATCAATGTGGGGAATTGTCAGACGGCTAATATGCTCCATTCCTGCTTCAGTATCCACCGCCACGAAATCATAATTACTACCTAGAGTTTCCAGATACATTCGCAAAATATTATTAGGATAACAATAACATCCAGGACCTTGCGGATCTCCCATAGCTAAAAAATCGAAGCTAGGAGTTTTAATTAGGCATTGTTCCAATTTTTTCAAAAAAGAGACAGTTGCCGTTTTATCCTGAAGGGTCTTTATATTCTTGTTCTCCTCCAAGAGTTCGGAAATAGTAGAAGTGACAGTTATTCCTAAGGCTTCATTTAAATTCGCATTAGGATCGGCATCAACAGCCAAAATGGAAATGTCTCTTTTTTCACGTAGCACTTGTCTTAACATCAACGTTATAAAGGTTGTTTTCCCGACGCCACCCTTTCCAGCTACAGCAACATATTTTGTCAAAACTAACTCCTCCTTATTTAATTGTCTAATTGTCTTCTGAGCATTGTAATCGGCTTGTCTTACCTCTGATTATTATTGGTCCATCTGAAATATTTCTCGATGATCGGTGTAGTAAAAAGCGAGTGTTGCAAAGGTCTCGGAAAATCAATAGACTTTTCACTTCATTGTGGTTAAGCCAAAATATTATATGGTAAGCCCAAATAGAGTATCCAATCAAAAAATTATTTCTAAGAAATTACTAATATATTAATATTGTACTTTATTAACCATCTTTTTCAAAGTACTTTCGGGCAGATACTTCATATAGAAAAATGACCCCTACTTACGTAGGAGCCATTACCTGTTAGCAATTATAAGCTGAACCCCATCAAAAGTTCGGTTTAACTGCTAAGCAAGAATACCTAACGAACTTATTGATTCCGCTGCTGAAACCCCTTGTTATGCTATTAATATCACGTTTTATTGTCATCCTGAGCGCAGCGAAGGATCTTTTGTCCCTAGATCCTTCGCTCTCGCTCAGGATGACACAAAAATAATTGCAGTGACTTGATATTTTATAACGTTTTTAGACTTGTCGAACAGCGGAATCACTTATTATAATAATAAAAAACCCCGAGACGTAATAATAGGAAAACAGGTCGTGATTTTTGTAGTAATCAGTTCACTCCCAATCAGCTTTCTTGTTTACTTCCGACATAAAATTTATGGCCACCGGAAAGATTATAGACATTTTTAAACCCGTGGTTCAGCAGCACATTCTGCGAGGCATTACCCGTCACGCCTTTATTGCAGTAGGTCACTGTCACTTTATTTTCATCAAGTTCTCCTAACTTTTCTCTCAAGCTTGCATGGGGAATGTTTATTGCTTGATCGACACTGCCTTTTTTATTAAAGTCATCCACACTTCTGACATCAATAATCTGAATGTCCGCCGTCATATTTCTTATTTCGTTCGCTGTTATAAGCTTTCTTCCGCCGCTAATAGCATTATCGAGGATCATACCTGTATAGTGAACAGGATCTTTTGTCGTAGAAAATGGTGGCGCATAGGCCAAATCCAGATGAAAAAGTTCATCGACAGTGGCTTTGTAAGTAATGAGTGTCGCAAAAACATCAATGCGCTTATCAACACCCGTTGTACCGATGATCTGAACACCCAAGAGTCTTTTGCTCTTTTTATCAGCGACTGCTTTAATTACCATTTCTTCGCCTTTAAAATAAGACGGTTTATCTGGTTTAATGTTGTGGCAAATCTCTATTTCAAAGCCCTCAGCCAGAGCCTCTCTCTCCGAAAGTCCGGTAGAGGCAATAGTAAGATCAAACAGTTTGAAAATCCCTGTTCCAAGATTCCCTCTGTAAAACAGACCCCCACCGGTTAAGGCATCCCCTGCAATCCTTCCAGTTTTGTTGGCTGTAGATCCAAGCGGTCGATAGACTGGTTTACCCGTTATGGCCGAAAAAGTTTCAATACAGTCCCCACAAGCATATATCTCAGAGATATTGGTCTGCATTTTTTCATTGACCTGTATGGCTCCTGTTTTTCCAAGTGTTATACCTATACTTTTAGCCAGTGTCGTATTGGGACGAACGCCCGTTGCCATAATGACCAGATCCGCTTGGAGCATCTGACCATCACTCAGGGTCACATTCGTTTCAGCAATTTTCGCGATACCTTTTGACTTTAAGAGCTTCACACCTTTTTTTATCAATAGGTTTTCTAAATATACTGCCATATCATAATCCAGATTAGGGGTGATTTTATCGGCAACTTCAACAAGTGTAACATCCATTTGATGATGTAACAGATTTTCTAACACTTCAAATCCTATAAACCCCGTCCCGGCAATAACAGCTGTTTTGGGCTTGTTTTTAAAAATAAAATCCTTAATTGCTACTGCATTTTGTACATTTCTTAAAAAGAAGACCTGGTCTTTATGTATCCCTTCCACCTTGGGAACGAATGGAGCTGCGCCTGTAGCGATGACCAGCTTGTCATAGTAATCATTAAAAACTTCTCCTGTTTTCAGGTTCTTGACGAGCAAAGATTTTTGGTCTTTATTGATTTCTATAACTTCGTGCTCTGTCTTAATTTCAATTTCATAGTTTTTCTTAAAGAAGGAACTGTCTCTTGGAGTCAGTTCTTCAATATCCTTGATTTCACCACCGATATAATAGGGTAAACCACACCCCGAGTATGAAATATCACGGTCCTTTTCATAAATGCTAATTTCAGCAAAATCATCGTTTCTTCTTGCTTTTGCAGCTGCTGATGTACCTGCTGCCACTGCTCCTATTACGACTATTTTCATTGAATATACCTCCTTTGTAAGATTTAATTGTTCAACATCACAGCTTTTATTGTAAGCTCTTATTCATTATTAAAGCTAGCCTGTTCATAAATATGCTGCTTCTCTCTTTCATTCAATAGCTTTTCTGTGATATACGCAATCAGCATAATCCCAGGTATATCAATCACAAACCGAGTCGCCATGAACTTCCACCCCATCGAAGAAGCCTCAAATAAAAGCATCGGTATTTTAGTTGTTGACCAGGCACCAATAAAAATTAAGACATTAGAAAACTTGCTCCCCTTCTGCAAAAACACTCCTGCTATTGGAAAAGCGGCATATAACGGCCCAGCTGCGGCCGAACCTAAAAAAAATGCGATTAAAACTCCAAGGACTCCGGATTTCTCGCCCATCAATTTGATCATTGTATCTCGTTGTACCCATACATCTAAGAGCCCTAATAGGATGAATATGGGTGGAATAACCGAAAGCATTTCCAAAGCATTGCTCCAAGTAATGTCTATTGACTTTTGACCGACCGATGGATACAAACCATAAACTACGATATTAATAACGAGCAGTACTAAGAAATACTTGTATCGTTTAAGAAGCATTTTCATCTCAACACCACCCCGATTGCTATTGCTACTATAAACGAAAATACGAACGCTAAGCTATTCCTGAGTATTGCAGCCTTTTTACCGAAATACTTTATCTCCAGAGGGATTGTCACGATTCCGACCATCATTAACGTTGAGATAAATACGGCGATTTGCATAAAACCAGCACCACTTTTCAACAAAGCCGAAGCTAACGGAAAGGCTACAAATCCAGGTATTAAAGTAATTGAACCGATCAGAGAAGCCATTAACATTCCCAGCCACCCTGATTTCTCTCCGATTAAACCCGAAATCACTTCAGGGCTCAAAACCGCCAGCATGATCCCTATGATAACCAAAATTGACAAGAATTGTGGCATTATATTTTCAAAGGACTTCCACGCCTTCTTCAAGGCCAGGAACGTCTTTTTCTTATCCTTTATAAAGGAAAGGACAAGAAAACCGAAAGCCACAACGTACATCAGAACAGTAAACATTTTTACTCTCCCTTCTCAATATTAAGTATATTACTATCTTTTAATATACTCAATATTAATACCTTAAGGTCTAGCTTTTGTAATTTTTACAAATTCTCGATTATTTCTTTTGATTCATCGGGTTCCACGACATGATCCCGTATCATAACCAAGCTCAAAAGCAAAGTGATTTGACGTTCTTCCAAAACCACTTAGAAGTTTTCATGTGCACTAGTATATTTTATCATACTTATATAATATACTAATGTTATTATATTGGCTACTCTGCGGATAAAGAAAACTTGGCGAAGGCGGCTGCCTAGTTGCCCTTAGGCTTAGAAAGTATATAACGCAAGTTTATACTTTCTGACTAGTAAAACAAAAGGAGGATGTATATAACATGAAAACATGTGGTAACTGTGGTTTGGGTATAAATGATAGCAACGACCTCATAAGCTGTTTTAAGTACAAAACCCTGAACAATTCACAAGAAGACAAAACTAGCTGCGCATATTTCATCAAAAGAGTTGTAGAGGAAGATGGCGAACTCCTTCCTCCTGAGCAACATTTGTTTTTAGTACAAGAACAATTTAAAGAGCGCAGAATGAAAATCAGTATAAATCATGGTCTGCGGATGTAGTTTTAACCAAGGCCATATATTTCCCTAATAAAGTAGACGAGATGATGAAGGACAGCATTATCAAATGCAGCTGTGGAGAATATGATTAATGCAATAGGGGCATCTGTACCTTTCAGTACAAATGCCCCTGTTGCTACCCTATCTTGCCAAAATAATCAGTCCCCTTTCTCTATCTGCTCCATCCGTTCAACGGGATCAGCCCAACGCTTTTTTAACTTCGTCATACACCATGGTTGTGTTAATACCGCCTGAGAAAAGAACAATGCCTTTTACTGCTACCAAAGGCAAAGCAAGCCCGTTTTTGAACATCATGTGGGCTGCGTCATGACCACTTAAGTCATCATCTAATACATCCAAGAATTGTACCTGCACCTCTGCACCCAAATCACTTTGCACTAAAAAACGTTTTAATTCTTCGTACATTTCCCCCATAGTTTTGTTAGAAGCTGAACCACCACAAGTCCCGCCACAACTACACTTACTTGGCGGTAACTCGTCCCGGATGCCAAACACTTCAACACCGATCATGACCTTCCTCCTCCTTCAGTCCTTAACCGCTCCTAGACCACCTATTTAAGTAATTATTTGTTATATCATAATATTATTATATAACAAATACAATACTTTTTCTAGAAAAAGTAAGACCCACCCTGTTTAAACAACTGCAGAAGCGTGTCTTTTTATGCCTTTGAATTGCATTATTAAAATTACTAAGTTTAGCTTCCAACTTACTCATATAAGATTACACCGTCCCTCTTAATACTATCCATCAGTTCATCTGTAACGTTTTCTTAGACAAATATGATATCAATTTTTCACGACTCCAGTTCGCAAATATTTCGTAATACCTCACACCAGCACTAAGAAATCTCCAGTTATCGGTATTGTCAAAATAACATGCAGGACTGTTATTTGTCCATGCTCGTTACTAATTCGTTAGCATTGTTTGGGCTATCCAGTCGCATGATACTTTCCTGACTTTAGCAACCCTTATTTTTTGAGTTTTCTCTATCAGGGTAAAATTCCTTACGGACTTTCGCCTTGTATTCTTCGACCAATTCGAGAACAGCATTCTCACCTAGTAGTTTAACCGATACAAAAGCTTGCGCATTTTTATTTGCCTTAAGTGTCTCACTAAAAGCAAAATGACTTCCTCCCGTGAGAAGTCATTCAGCCTTTGGATCAACTCAGTTAATGAGTAATAACACGACACTATATAACCCTACCTAGGAAATCAGCTCTATATTTGGATAATTACAATATGCGGGTTAACAAAATAATTCCACCAACAATCCAACAATAATAAGCAAAGGGCCGCATCGCACTAATCTCGTTTTTCTTAAACCAACGCATTAAAATCCATACACTTATATAAGCAAATATCCCCGCCAATAAGCCACCAGCCAATGACATCTGTAATAAGCCATGAACTCCGGATTTAAACAATTTCGGAATTTCCAGAAGACTTGCACCTATTATAATTGGTGTTGCCAAAAGCATTGAAAATCGAGCCGCTTCTTCATGCTTTAAACCCGCCATAAATCCAGCCGTCATGCTAGCCCCAGAACGAGAAAATCCTGGTACAAGGGCCAGCGATTGGAATAAACCTATGACAAATGCTTGCCGATACGATAAATCCTTTATCCCTCGGGTTCCATGCCTACGCATTTTTTCTCCGAAGAATAACAAACATCCATTGACTATTAGGAAAATTGAGGCGCTTGTTACATTTGAAAATATATTAGTTAAAGGCTTCTCAAGTATGACTCCAATCAAACCTGCTGGAATAGACCCAATAATTATTAACTTTAGAAGTCTTCGAGAATTTCTCTGTCTTGAATCAAAGACAGATTTAACAATATCAATCCATTCACGTCCGAAATAAGTAAATAAAGCTAAAGCTGTGCCTAAGTGAAGCATCACCATAAACGGTAGGAAATTTACTTTCAGAAATTGCGGGTCCAGATTCCAGTGAAAGATATATGGGGTCAAAACGCTATGGGCAACGCTACTGACGGGAAACAATTCAGTTATCCCTTGAACTATAGCAATTATAAAGGTCTGAAAAAACGACATTTTCTTATCATCCTCCCTAAATTTCCTTTTCCATGGGATTAGCTCTACAACTTACTCGAAAAACACATACTATATAGCGATCACTAGAGATCTATCGGCAAATGAGCTTGCTACTGCAACTAAGGCGTAGCATGTTTGTCCTTAACATCCCTGAGTGTGACCGACAGATAGCCAACAAAGACAAGGATAATAATTGTCAAGCCAAGACTGACCGGACCATCGCCCAACCCAAGACCACCACGACTATGAGACACTGAGATCCAATCCGCAAACGAGGCACCTAGCGGCCGCGTCATTATGTAGGCAAACCAGAAGGCGAAAATCTCGTTTAGACCAAACAGCCAATAGGCCAGAGCCGGGATGGCCATCAAGATGCCAAACAGTATACCCGAGGAGAAATAACCCAAATGCATGGTTGTCGCAGTCATATCTCCTGCAGCGGTACCAAGTGCGAACGTGCCCAGTACGGTAGCCCAATAAAAAGCCTCGCGCTGATGTGTGTAAATACTGTGTATCGACAGCGTCTTCTCGATTGCATACCAGGTCACGAAGATAATGGCCAGCACTATCACAAAGAACGTGGTTGAGACAAGATATGGGATGCCAAATCCAACATGTAAAACATCAGCAGCCATCGTGCCAAATATACTTACCATTACAACAGCTAACCAGTAAATCCATGCAACATATCGGCGTACTGAAAACTGGAGTACCAACGAGGCTACCAGGCAAATCCCTGCGAGAGCTACCGCAATTGCCGGATTAAGAGAGTGGACCAGAAAGTCAGAGAAGACCTCGCCCATTCCAGTGGTCAACACTTTGGTGATCCAGAAGTAGACCGTGAGTTCCGGTACCTTTGTAAAGGTCCGCTGCGCGTGATGCATGGTGACCGATAAGAGTTTACTCATAGGCTAATTCTCCCCCCCAACTTCAAATTAATTATAAAACTCACTCAAACCTTAAGGCATCAATGGGATCCATTGATGCAGCCTTTTTCGCTGGAAAAACTCCAAAGATAATACCAATCCCGCCCGAAAAACCAAAGGCTACTAACACGGAAGTCAGAGAAACACTGGTACTCATCTTTAAAACCGACCCTATCAGACTAGACCCCGCAGTACCTAAGACAATGCCGATGCCGCCGCCTAAGACACTTAGTACGATAGCCTCGATGAGAAATTGCATAAGAATATCTGTACTTTTAGCCCCAACTGCTTTCCGGATACCGATTTCCCTTGTTCGTTCGGTAACCGAAACGAGCATAATATTCATGATTCCAATCCCACCGACCAACAGCGAAATGCCCGCAATTCCGCCAAGGAGCATGGTCAAGGTTTGAGTAACACCTTGCACGGATGCTAATATATCAGCCTGATTCTGAACCGTGAAGTCATCTGCTTTGCCGGCTTGGATCTTATGGGCTTGTTCCAAAGCTATCGTAATCTCATCTTGCGCCGTTTGCATTAAATCCGGTGAAGAAGCTGATACTAGAATACTTCGTAACGTCTTTTTCCCGATTAAGCGCTCCTGAACGGTTGTGATCGGAGCGAGAATCATATTGTCACTACTCATAAAGCCAGTTGATCCTGTGGCCGTTGTCACCCCGATCACTTGAAACGGGACGTTATTTATTTTGATAGTTTTCCCAATGATATTAGCATCCGGATCCCCCATTAAGTTTGTAACCACTGTCGGGCCGAGTACAGCAACCCGTGCGTTGCTATCTACATCGGCTTTTGTAATAAATCGACCACTAGCCAAAGTGACATTTTTAATGACTCCATAACTCTCATTCGTTCCACTTATTTGCGTGGAGGTATTTCCAGAACCCAATACCACTTGATAGTCGTTATCCGTGTACGGGGCTACTGCTTTCACAGCGGTATCAATTGGAATCTTATCAACATCTGTAATCGTCAGGGTAGTTAAGCTACCCACTCCTCCTCTAACTCCTCCGGAATTTGACTGCCCTGGGCTAACCGTGAGAAGGTTTGAGCCAAGTCCCTGAATCTGGGAAGTTATCGATGCCGTTGCTCCATTTCCTATTCCGACCATAGCAATGACCGCCGCTACTCCAATAATCATCCCAAGCATCGTCAATGCCGACCTGAGTTTGTTCGCTTTTAAAGCCCGGAGAGAAACCCGGATGCTTTCAAAAAAGTTCACTTTATGATACTCCTTCATCAATAATCTGTGTTTGCCTTTACTGGAAATCAAGGCCTTTTAAGCCACGTCTTTGTGTTTAGTTCTCGATTCATTGGCTCGTTGCTTAACTTTTTTTATGTGATACCAAGTGGATGCAAATAATACTAATGTAAAGAAAGCAATGCTGGTACCTCTCCCTGTAATTATTTCCAAGCCCTTAGTCCCCTCTCTAAATTACTTATCCTCAATACCTTAACATTCTTTTCTTAGAAACAACTTAGAAATATTGTGCATTAGCATCTCTAAAGCATTATGTTCTTCTGCCAAGGATACAGTGGTCTGGGTTTGCGCCAATGCCTCTTCAGATACTGACATCTATTTTCTTACATTTATTTCCTCATATTACAAACGACTTCAGATTGCTCCCAAGGTATCTTTTGGAAATTCCACGCAAAACCGTGCCCCCTGCGGTTCCAGATTTTCCGCCCAAATTCTTCCCCCGTGAGCCTCGACAATCCTCTTAGCGATACTGAGTCCCAGACCATGTCCTGGTATATTACGTGAACGAGCCTCATCAACCCGGTAGAATCGGTTAAAGATCAATTCTAGTGCATCGGGCGGAAATCCCGGCCCATTATCCTCGATAATAAGCCTTACTGTATCTTCTACGCTCTGTAAAAAAACTCGGATCCTCCCACCAAGCGGTACATATTTACCGGCATTTTCCAGGATAATTCTAATGAGCTGTCTAAGATAGAGTTCGTCCCCCTTTATCTCGATATCTGGAAGCAGGTCATATTTAACCTCGAACGAGCGTAAAAAGGGCAAACCTCTAGCGCTTTCTATAATGAGTTCACTCAAGTTAAGAGGAACTAAGGTTAACTGCAATTCTTCCCGAGCCAATGTCAACAGGTTTTCTACTAATTTTGTCATCATTTTTGTTTCATCAACCATAACTGTCGCTGAGTCACGTACAATGACAGGATCTTCAGCCCCCCACCTCTGTAAAATATCTGCATGCCCACGAATGACCATTAGCGGGGTCCTAAGTTCATGGGATGCATTAGCCACGAATGTCTTTTGCTGTTTAAAGGAAACCTCCAACCTCTGCAACATGTGATTAAAAGTTTGCCCTAAGAGATCGAGTTCATCCCCATTTCCACGTAGAGGAAGACGCCTGTTAAGATCATTGGCTGTTAACAAGGAAATTTCCCGGTTCAGCTCTGCCAAAGGGGCAAGCACTTGCCTGGACAATATAAATCCGCCGATGGCAGCCAACAGCAAAGCAGAGCCTCCCAACCAAAATAACTGACGCAAGAACACGGTTTCGGCTAGCTCTACATCTTCTAAATCAATCAATGCTTGGAGTGTGCCAATTTGTTTCCCCACGGACATGATCGGACGAGCCATATAATAAACATCCTCATCATTCAAGACCCGGATTTCGGGACCAGCCTGTTGTTCCACCGGAAGCTGATCTCTTAAATCCCCTGCCTTTTGCAATACCGTACCTTGCAAGGAAGTTAATTGTATTGTCACCCTCTTGGGTACATTGCCTTTCAAGGTCTTTGGATCACGAATATCCACTACCTGCCCTTCCATCTGATCATCCAACACGCCAAGGACACGAGTTACGGTACTCTCCAGGACTTGTTGCTCTTCTTTATGTAAAGCCTGGCTATTACCCCAATACGTTAAAGCCGAAAGTATGAGTACTGTCAAAAGGAGTAATAGAATATACCAAAGAGTAATCTGCCAAGCTAAACCCCATTTCAGTTTAGGAAAGTGATATTTCCCAATCCTCTTAGTTTTCGGCGCGCAAGACATAACCGACTCCCCTCACTGTATGGAGATAATGCACCTGAAAGCGTTCATCAATCTTACCACGTAAAAACCGCACATAAACATCTACTACATTCGTTTCCCCGTAATAATCGTAACCCCAAACATTTTCCAGAATCAGCTCCCTCGATAAAACATGGTTCGGATGTTCCATAAATAACGTTAATAATTCAAATTCCTTTTTCGTCAAACCTACTTTTTTCCCTCCGAAATAGACTTGATACGCTTGAGCATCAAGCTCAAGTTCCCGAAACTTATAATATCCTGTAATTTGAACAGGCGGGTTTTTGCGCCGCAATACCGCACGAATTCGAGCCATTAATTCATCCATGGCAAAAGGTTTTGTCAGATAATCGTCGGCGCCGAGATCCAATCCAAAGACTTTATCCTGAACTTCATCTTTGGCAGTCAGAAGCAAAATAGGAATACCTTTATGTATCCGAATTTGTTTACAAACTTCATACCCATTCAGAAAGGGCAACATGATGTCCAAAAGGATAACATCCCATTCCTGCGTTAAGGCCAAATCAAGCCCCACCCTACCATCAGCAGCTAGCTCTACCCTATGTCCCTGATGTTCTAATTCTAAGGCTATAACTTTAGCAATTGCACTGTCGTCCTCAATCAATAATATATTGAGAGCCGTATCAACCATCATCACCTACGCCCTCCTTTGTTTACCTATGTCATTTGCAAATATCATATCTGCACCCTCTCCCTAGCAACTTTATGTATATCGCCAAAGCTATTCTTTATTGTATCCTAATATTCCAATCCCTTCATTAACGAAACATTAAAAGTCTTAACCTCCTTAACATTCAAGTTTAATCCAGATTTAAAAAGCCCCCATAACTCTCCGCGGGGGCTTTACCTGAACTTTTTGGCAAAATTCATTGCCTTTCTGTTGCGCGTAATGATGCCAGAGTATGGATCATCAAATATAATTCCCACCCGCTTTCTCTCGCAGTAAGTGTCCCTGATGGGCAGACACGTTGGCAATCTCCGCAGGAAAGACAGCGGGTATGATCGATGATAATCCCACTTGGCTGCCATGTTATAGCGTTTTCTAAGCAAGATTGAACACAAGCATTACATCCTGAACACGGCGCAGTGGTAATCTTAGGCATTACATATCCGGAAACACCAAAATCTTTAATTTTAGGCTGGGAACATCCATTGGGGCATCCTGCCAAGCAAATTTTAGGAAGATGGTGATGGAGAACAGGATCAAACTTATCTTCAAGTATTTGACGTAAGTTTAGAGAAGTTAGAGCTGTGGTCAGTGTATCGCAAAGATTATGCCAGTTATGTGCTGCTTTGGGACAATTCGGGCGGCAATGTTCAAGTTGAAATCCTGTCTGTAGCATATAAAATTCTCCCAGAGATTTTAAGATTTGGATCGTCCAAACTAATCATCTGTAGGTAGTTTAACAAAAATATTATTTATGCGGTGTGGTTTGAATCACAGTAGGTTAGATTCTCTTGACTCCAGTCACTTCGGTGCTCAAGGAATCCCATGCGACGGTTAGCAATACTCACCCGTCGCATTCGACCCTATAAACACCAGAAGGGTCAAATTACATTTCTGACCCTTCTGTTAAAAAAAGCACCTTATTCAAGGTGCCCATTAGTCAATCTCTTCTTATGTATATGGCTGCATAATTATAGGCAAGCATTAGTGCCAAGCAGATCAGGTATAGAGTAATATACTTCATGCTAACTACGCGTCCTTTCTTTACTTAATTACAGCACACATATTTCATTAGGACTTTGCTCTATATTTCAACCGCAAATTGCGGAGTCATGTACTGAATTAATTTTAAACCCTATTTGTTACGTTTCGATGACCTTTGTATGTAGAATATGTTAAACCTTATAATGGTATCTGCGACAATCATCCACGTTGACTGGTTTCGTTAAAGGTTGCCCTAAAGCGACTGGAGAATTCGGTTTGCTGGAGATCTGGTTTGCATATAATGAAGGGGCAACCCCGGTCGACACTAGCCCACCTACCAGCGCGCTGACCAAACACAAAGCAATTGTATAAATAATCCCAGAACGGTTCTTAACAGGAGGATTATTAGAATCGCCCCAATGATTATCGTTGGATTCATCATTACCGTATAAACTCATTTTCGTTAAACCTCGTTCTTCCACTAATTTCCCCCAGAGGAATACAAAAATATGCCTAAAGTTTATAAAAGGCCCGACCCAAATATTCTTAATTAGTGTTAGTTTCGACCAAATTTATGTTAGTTTTGACCAAGTGCTACTTGCATGGCAGATATTCGTTGATTAAATTCAGATTGTGCCGTTGCATCCGTTACTTTAGAAACCTTATCTTGTGCGTCAGTAAGGCATAAATTCACTAGATAGGCATTACTTTTTGCTGTTAGTCCTTCCAGAGTACTTACAGCTTTTTCTGCATCTTTTTCTGCAGAAGCTTCTGCTTGCGTTGCTGCTAATGCATCCTGATCTGCTAATTGATGTTGAAGTTGAATTCTGATCGGATCCAAAGCTAAATACTTCGCATTTATTCTATCCATAAATGCTTGTTTTTTAGATTGGCTGTCAATATTCTTTAAATCGTTTACTGCAATAGTATAAATTTGAGCAACAGTTTGAAGAGAAGGCACATCAGTATATGTAGCATTCTCGTATGCTACTACTTCAGTTTCTTCTTTAGCTTCGCGTGCTGGCTCTGCAGAATTCCATTGCTGTTGTTTTACTGCTACTGCTTGTGTCGCTTCTTCTTTTGCCTCCTCGGCTAATTTATCCAATAGCGACTGTGAAAACATATCTTGCATGCCAGAATTATAAGATACAATATTACCATTACCATCAATATTTTTTAACACAATGCCTGCTGGCTTGTCAAAATCCACTTGAGGTAAGTCTTTATGAATTGCTGTCATGTAATCCAGCCAGATATGACCTGGATAGGAATTTCCGTAAAGAGACGGTATAGGTTCAGGTATATCATAGCCACACCATACAGCAGTTGTATAATATTTTGAATACCCACAAAACCAACCATCTTTACTTTGATCGGTACTACCCGTTTTACCAGCTACTATTTGCCCTGGTATTTTTAAAGCCGCACCTGTCCCGTAATCTGAACTTATTACACCTTTTAATACATCCGTCATCATATAAGCTGATTCTGGAGTATAGACCTGCACTCCTGTGCGTGGATTGGTGTATACAACTTGTGAATTAATATATTTTACTTGTTTTACACAACTAGGCTGTTCATAATATCCATGATTTTCTAAGGTAAAATAACCTCCAGCTTGTTCTACTGGGGTCACGCCAGATGTAAATCCACCAATGGCTACAATTGGAGTAGTATCTTCTGGATATATACCAGCATACTGCATTTTAGCTAAATAATTTAACCCTACTACTGGATTTACATTTTCTAATACCTTAAAGGCTACGGTATTAATTGATACTTCAGTAGCATATCGTATGGTTACCGATCCTTGATAAGAATGCGTGTCATTTACTGGTCCATTTTTGATATAACTATCATCTTCTTTCGATAGAGGATGAAAACCTTTGTCAAAAGCTGGAGCATAGTCGAGTACTGGTTTTATGGAAGACCCTGGTTGCCTGAAGCTCAAAAATGCACGATTGAATATATCACTAGTCCCTCTTCCGCCTACTATAGCGACTACGTAACCAGTTTGATTATCAATTGAAACAGCTGCCCCCTGCATCTTGAATTTATTAGTTTTAGAGTCTACATCGGTAAAACTTGCTAGATTGGAATCCACATCATTCTGAAGTTCTGTCTGCTTGCTCGTGTTTAGGGAAGTATATATTTGATATCCACCACTTCGTACTTGCTTATCAAATTTTAGATATTCTTCCTGGTACTGACTTTCATAAGATTTACGAGCATTATCCGATGCAAATATATATTGAAAACTAAATGCATCTTGTTGCATCATTTCGCGCACAACACAATCAATAGCATAACTTGTCATATAATTTTCAGGAGTTGCTACTGACTCCTTTAGATTTAAAGTTAGCACTTCATTTTTTGCTTCGTCATATTGAGCTTGAGTTATTTTATTTTGGACTAGCATTAAATTCAGAACAATATTACGACGTGTCGTAGAATTTTTAGGATTTTTGGTTGGACTGAAAAGTGTAGGATTATTAGATACTCCGCATAACGTTGCGGATTCTGCAAGTGTTAAATCAGAAGCAGGCTTGGAGAAATAGTGCTGAGAAGCATCTTCAATCCCATAGCACCCCTCTCCGAAATAACAATTATTAACATAAAATTCCAGTATTTGTTGTTTTGTAAATATCTTATTAATGTGCATTGAAATCAGAATTTCAGGTAATTTTCTAGATACTGTCCTACTTTGGGTCAAAAACACATTTTTCACTAGTTGCTGAGTTATAGTTGATCCACCTACAGTAGCTGTACCTTTATTCTCAATGTAAAGTAACGCTGCTTTTAGTGAATCAAAATAATTTATTCCACCCTCAGTCATAAAATTCTTATCTTCTACAGATATATAACCGTCGGGTACAAATTTTGATACCTCTGCTAATTTATCGTACTTAAAATCATTTCCGGTTACTTTCGATATTAAATCATTAGAATCATCGTAAATAAGTGTACTTCCAGCTCGCATGAACGATGTTTGGGATATCCCTGCTTCTATAGAATTTGCTGTTGTTAAAGATGCGTCAATTAGTGATTTATATTTTAAATAAAGTACGGCACCTATAAGTAGCGATCCAACTATTACGCATACAAGAGTTATCTTCAATACTTTCTTAGCCTTGATTTTATTAAAATTAAGCCTCAAACTATGTAACCTCCTTGAATATAGTGCGAATACACTATAATACGCACTCTATAAATATTCTGCACGCTTCGCAAATATCCCTCCATTTCTATATTTCCAAAACTTATATTAGTCAGTTTATCATTATGTCGCTACAGAGCAAGTAGTAGCGATAAAGCAAGCAAGGTTAACGCCTTGCTTGCTTGGTTAGATTACCTTAGATAATATGCTGTGCTTTTTCTCTTTTTTCTTTTCTTTTCTTTTTTTCTTTTTTTCCATCTTATGATTCAGCTGTAGAAACCCCTTGTTATGCTATTAATATCACGTTTTATTGTCATCCTGAGCGAAGCGAAGGATCTTTTGTCCCTGGATCCTTCGCTCTCGCTCAGGATGACACAAAAATAATTGCAGTGACTTGATATTTTATAACGTTTTTAGGGTTTCTGCAGCGGAATCTAATATGCGTTACTATAAATTGAACGTTATCATATAATTTATGCCTTTGCAATCTATAATACGTTTATATAGATATGTTATTAATGTAATAATGTTTAAAATAAAAATATTTCATTATAAATAATTTAATAATTTTATTTTCAATGCGCCTGGTTTAATACCCCCGACTTCCAGTCGGGACAGCTTCTAGCGTGGAGCAAGTAGTAGCAGTCTGTTAAACTATATTAAAGGGGTGACAGCTGCTATGGTAGATTACAAAAAAGGAAGCCAC
>JARLHV010000060.1 GCA_031292055.1 Desulfosporosinus sp. | reverse complement strand
TTGCTTTCAGCAATAGGTCTTTCAGAAGACTTAAGTCTTTATAAGGACTTCCAGTCCGCACTTTTTAAACGGCTTCAGCCGTAATCGCGACTTCCAGTCGCAATCGTGAACCCCTGTACTTCAGTGCAGGGTCGTTCAGTCACTATAAAAAAACAAGCAGTTCTGAATGTGTGCTTTGGCCTCGTCGAAACTATTGACTGTAAAAATGCGATCTTTCTTTATAGAAACTTAATTCCTTTATTCTCATATTATACCAAATTGCCGCTTTACTTTCATCTTATAAATCGAACGGATTTCTGAAACTTGTGGCTTGAAGGTACTTTTGTAGCATTGTATACTGAAAATAATTATTTTAGTGTTGTATTATTATACATAAAAAAGTATAATAATACAAAAAGAAGGGATGAGTGAGAGATGGAAACAATTGATCGAGCTATATTTAAAGGACGAGATTTTATATCGCTTCATGATTTTTCTCAAGATGAATTAAGTTGCATTTTAGATGTAGCTAGAGAACTTAAAGCAGAGCAAAAAGCCGGACGGCCTCATACAATTCTGCAAGGCAAGACTTTAGGGATGATTTTTACGAAGTCCTCTACACGGACCCGAGTTTCTTTTGAAGTAGGCATGTACCAACTTGGGGGGCATGCACTTTTTCTGAGTGGACGGGATATCCAATTAGGAAGAGGGGAAACGATTGCTGATACGGCGCGTGTTCTTTCTCGGATGGTCGACGGAGTTATGATTCGGACCTTTAGTCATCAAGAAGTCTTAGATTTGGCGAAATTTGCTACAATTCCGATTATTAATGGTTTAACTGACCTTCTTCATCCCTGTCAGGTTCTGGCAGATCTTATGACTATTCAGGAGCATAAAGGTTGCTTAGCGGGTTTGAAGCTGGCCTACATTGGAGATGGGAACAATATGGCCCATTCGTTGCTGTTTGGTGGAGCGAAGATGGGATTGCATGTCGTTATCGCTTCTCCTCCGGGATACAAGCCAAATCCGTCGATTCTTGCCACGGCCCAAGCGGATGCCAAAGATAACGGAGGGTCTGTGGAAGTGATTGATGATCCATTAGAGGCTGTAAAAGGTGCTGATGTGCTTTATACAGATGTATGGGCTAGTATGGGTCAAGAAGAAGAGGCAAAAGTGCGAGAGGCAGCTTTTGAAGGGTATCAGATCAATGCAGACGTACTGAAACGAGCGGACAAATCTGCTATCGTTCTGCATTGCCTTCCCGCTCATCGTGGCGAGGAAATTACAGATGAGGTAATTGAAGGAGTCCACTCTGTCGTCTTTGACGAAGCGGAAAACCGACTGCACGCTCAAAAGGCGATTATGGCGCTGGTTATCTAGGCAGAATACAAGTCGAGAACCGTCCCCACTTGCATGCACTTGCATGATGGCGTTGCTTAGCTAGGGATGACAGGATCGGAAGATCTAAAATAAATAGTTTTTAGTGAAAATGTATACTATAATTAATAGATTAACATGACAAGATTAATTCAAAGGAAAAAAGGGAGATCGGACATGAAAAAAGTGGTTTTGGCATATTCGGGTGGATTGGATACTTCTATTATTATCCCTTGGCTTAAGGAAACATACGGGTATGACGTGATTGCCATGGCAGCAGACCTTGGGCAGGGGGAAGAGTTGGCTCCCCTTCAGGAAAAGGCGACTAAAAGTGGTGCCAGTAAACTGTATATTGAAGATTTGAGAGAAGAATTTGTCACGGAGTTTATCTTTCCTACTTTGAAGGCCGGAGCAGTTTATGAAGGAAACTATCTTTTAGGGACCTCATTTGCCCGTCCTTTGATTGCTCGCCGTTTAGTAGAAATCGCCGAGCAGGAAGGCGCCGTGGCGATAGCCCATGGCGCGACTGGCAAAGGAAATGACCAAGTTCGCTTTGAACTGAGTGTAAAAGCGCTCAATCCAGATTTAGAGATTATTGCTCCCTGGCGGATTTGGGATCTCAAGTCCCGGGAAGATTGCATTGACTATGCTGAAGCACGTGGAATTCCTGTTCCAGTAACCAAGGATCGTCCGTATAGTATGGATCGCAACCTTTGGCATTTAAGCCATGAGGGTGGGGACTTAGAAGATCCTTGGAATGAACCGAAGCGTGACCTGTATTTACTGGGTGTTTCCCCGGAGGATGCGCCCGATGAGGCGACCTACCTTGAACTTGGGTTTGAACAAGGAGTGCCGACAACTTTAAATGGTGAGAAAATTGCTCCCGTAGCTTTATTGGAAACCCTTAACGAACTGGGTGGAAAAAATGGGATTGGAATTGTCGATATGGTTGAAAATCGCCTTGTGGGGATGAAATCCCGTGGCGTCTATGAAACACCGGGCGGAACAATCCTTTATATGGCACATCAGGCTTTAGAACATCTCACACTTGATCGTCTTACCCTCCATTACAAAGAACAACTAGCCCTAAAGTATGCTGAAATCGTGTACGATGGAGTGTGGTATTCCCCACTGCGCGAAGCCTTAGATGCTTTTGTCAATGTGACCCAGAAAAACGTCACAGGCACAGTACGAGTAAAATTATACAAAGGAAATTGTACCTCAGCGGGTGCAAAATCCCCTTATTCCCTCTATAACGAAGCGTTTGCGACGTTTGGTGAGGACGGCGTGTATGATCAAAAGGATGCGGGCGGATTTATTAATCTTTTTGGCTTACCGTTAAAAGTAAGAGCATTAATGGAGAAACAGTCAGGGTTGCGTAAATAAGGGTGAAGATTCGTGAGCGCCGGCATCCGGCGCTTTCTTCATAGGACCTGGATAGTTAGGTGAATTAGAGGTATATGAGGTAGAGAAGAAGGGGAAAACACCCCAAGATACGAAAAGTAATAATACTGAAAGGAAGATGTAACGTGAAACTCTGGGGCGGACGCTTTGAAAAGACTACGGATGCATTGGTGGAAGATTTTCATTCTTCAATTCGCTTCGATCAACGTCTGTACAAACAAGATATCTTGGGAAGCATTGCCCATGCGAGGATGCTGGGCAGTGTTGGAGTTATCTCTGTAAGTGAAGCAGAACATCTAATTGAAGGACTAAGAGGGATCTTAGAAGATATTCAGGCAGGTAATGTGGAGTTTGAGATTGGCGCAGAAGATATTCATATGAATGTCGAGAAGCTTTTAACGGAGCGAATTGGATCGGTGGGGAAAAAACTACATACTGGACGGAGTAGGAATGACCAAGTGGCTTTAGATCTCAGGCTTTATTTGCGGGAAGAGATTGATCAAACTAAGAATTTAATGGAGCAGTTGCTGCAAACGCTTCTTCGTTTAGCGGAAGAGCATCTTGAAACATGGATGCCTGGATATACGCATTTGCAAAAGGCACAACCGATTACATTGGCCCATCATTTAATGGCCTACGTGCAAATGTTTTTGCGTGACCTTGGTCGGCTCAACGATACACGGAAACGTTTAAATAGTTCTCCACTCGGATCAGGGGCTATGGCTGGAACGACGTTTCCGCTGGACCGCGAGAAAGTGGCCATGGAACTTGGGTTCGATGGAGTGACTTTAAACAGCTTAGATGGGGTAAGCGATCGGGATTTTGCCTTAGAATTTCTAGCGACTGCAGCCATTCTCATGATGCACCTTAGTCGTATCTGTGAGGAACTCGTTATTTGGTCCAGCGGGGAATTTCAATTTATCTCAATGGATGATGGGTATTCAACGGGGTCAAGTATCATGCCGCAAAAGAAAAACCCAGATGTGGCAGAGCTTGTGCGGGGAAAAACGGGACGCGTTTATGGTGATTTGGTTGCCCTTTTAACGGTTATGAAAGGACTTCCACTCGCTTATAACAAAGATATGCAAGAGGATAAAGAACAGGTTTTCGACGCTGTAGATACGATTAAAAAGTGCTTGTTAGTAGTAGAACCCATGCTAAGAACCATGCAGGTACACCGGGACACGATGGCTTATGGGGCAAAAGGCGGATTTACAAATGCCACGGATCTGGCTGACTATATGGCTAAAAAAGGGGTGCCTTTCCGTGAGGCACATGAGTTAGTAGGACGGATCGTTTTACACTGTAGTAAAAAAGGAATTGGCTTAGAAGAGCTAAGTTTAAGCGAATATCAGAATCTTTCCCCAATTTTTGAAGCGGATCTGTTTGAATCCATTGGGATTGAGCATTGCGTTCGCGCTCGCAAGATCACGGGAGGTCCGTCGCCGGAAACTGTTGCTGAGGGAATTCAAGTTAGTCGTGAGCAATTAGAGCGACTTGTGTGACACAGCGCTCGGTATCTGCGTGGAAGTAGTGTCAGGGATGGTGGTTCTCGACTTGTGACAGTGCATTTCTGGTACACTGTCAGGTGTCTGGGGAGTCCCTTGCCCAGAGTTTGCTACTCTGCTTAGGGAAAGCTGTTGCCCTGTGTAATACTGTGTTTGAGGCTAAGATCGGAAAAGCGTGAATATTGAAAAAAGCTGTGCATAGTGTGGATAACTCTGTGGACAATATCAAGAAAAGCGCTTTTTAACGTGGACAAGTTTGAACAGAAAGGGGATAAAATGAATAAGGCTTGTGGATAACTTATTCAGAAGATCTCCCGGTTATACGACCTTCCGATCCCTTTCAACTTAGATAAAGTTGCCTTTAGATTTTAGTTTGGGCCAAAAGCAGGAGATACTGGTTGAAAGGTCGAAATTCTCACGCATGATTTCATTAAGATATTGCATGCTATAGAGTAAGAGTCCATTAAACAAACTACGACTACGTAACTACTGGAGGGTGAAACGAGGCTATTGTCAAATGGAAAATCTAACAATGCTAACAGATCTTTATCAATTAACGATGATGCAGGGTTATTTAGTCAACGGATGTCGGGATAAGGAAGCCGTATTTGATGTCTTCTTTCGCACACTTCCGTTTAAAGGGGGGTATGCTTTAGCCGCAGGGCTCGAACAAGTGGTAGAATATATTGAAAACCTTAGGTTCAGTGAAAAAAATCTGGTGTACTTAAAAAGTTTAAATCTTTTTAACGAGGATTTTATCGAGGAACTGCGAGAGTTTCATTTTACGGGAGATATTGATGCGGTTCCGGAAGGGACACCAGTTTTCCCGTATGAACCACTTATTAGGGTCAAAGGGCGTATTTTTGAAACCCAGCTCCTCGAGACCGCTATTCTGAATTTGGTTAACTTTGAGACCTTGATTGCTACGAAAGCTTCTCGTGTAATGGCGGCAGCAGACGGAGGGCCAGTGATGGAATTCGGCTTGCGGAGAGCACAAGGACCGGACGCCGGAATCCTGGGAGCGCGGGCGGCTTTTATCGGGGGGTGTCAGTCGACGTCAAATATCCTAGCAGGAGAACGTTATGGTATCCCCGTTTCAGGAACTCAGGCGCACAGCTGGATTCAATGTTTTCCATCGGAAGTGGAGGCATTTCGAGCTTTTGCGCGTACTTTTCCAGATAGTTGCTTGTTGCTGGTGGATACGTATAGTGTCCTTGAGTCTGGAGTTCCTAATGCGATTAAGGTTGGACTGGAACTGGAAGCAGAAGGGCATCATTTCCTAGGGATACGTTTGGATAGCGGGGATTTAACCTATTTGTCGAGAGAAGCTCGGCGTATGCTCGATGAGGCAGGACTCAAGCGTGCGATCATCGTTGGGTCGAATGATTTAGACGAGGAAACCATCTTTGCCATTCGTGCCCAAGGGGCAAAAATTGACGCCTGGGGCGTTGGAACGCATCTTATTACCTCCAAAGATAGCCCCTCTTTAGGAGGGGTCTACAAACTGGCCGCTGAGGGAGAGCAGGGCGTTTTTACTCCGCGTTTGAAGGTTTCAGAAAACATTACCAAGATTACAAATCCAGGAATTAAAAAAATTGTGCGTTTTTATGACCAGGCGGGAAAAGCAATGGCCGATGTCATAGCGCTCGAAGATGAAGTTTTCGCAGAGGGAAAATCTTTGACGATTTTTGATCCTGTTCAGACGTGGAAACGAAAAACTCTAACGAATTTCCGGACGAGAGAACTTTTAAGGCCTGTGTTTAGAGGCGGAAAGCGGGTCTGTGAATTACCAACGCTCAAAGATATTCAGACTTATGCTAGCCAGGAATTGGATACTTTATGGGAGGAAGTCAAGCGATTAACAAATCCGCACACCTACATTGTCGATTTGTCAGCGAATCTTTTTGAATTAAAACAACAGTTACTCTTAACGATCCATAACGATATTAAAGCAAATAATCATAATTAGGAGGTAGAGTAAGATGTGGACAGATGATGAATTAACAGGTCGGATCAATAAAACGGTGGATTGGTTACGTGAAAAGGTCACTGAGGCAAACGCGCAGGGAGTCGTGGTGGGGATCTCTGGGGGGGTTGACTCTGCTGTGGTTGCAGGGCTTTGTAAACAAGCGTTTCCTGATAATTGCATTGCAGTGGTTATGCCAAGTCATTCTAATCCAGAAGATAAAGAGGATGCCTTATGGGTTGCCGAAGGCTTTGAGTTAAGACCTTTGGAAGTGGATCTAAGTGATGTCCATACGCAGATATTTGAACATGTCAAAAAGGGCCTGGAAAATCAAGGCTGCAAATTAGTAGGGGAAAAGCTGTGCCAAGGAAATTTGAAGGCACGTTTACGGATGTCTACCCTGTATGCTGTGGCAAATGCTCTGAATTATATTGTGGTGGGGACAGATAATGCCCCTGAAAGTTATACCGGGTATTTCACGAAATATGGTGATGGTGGTGTGGATCTCTTACCGATTAGTTCACTCACTAAAACGGAGGTGCGCGCTTGGGCGAGGATGCTGGGACTTCCCAAGAATATTGCTGTCCGTGTACCGACGGCAGGACTTTGGCCAGGACAGACGGACGAAGCAGAAATGGGACTGACCTATGATTTGATTGATCGTTATTTACTGGGGGAAGAGGTCTCTCCTGAGGTACAAGAACGTATTGAAAGCTTACATCGTCAGAGTGAACATAAACGCATTCTTCCGCCTAGCCTTGAACTCCCCAAACTAGAGAGGTTAGATTAACGTGCGGATTGGAGTAGATATTGACGGTGTCATTTCCGATAGTTATCCAGTTTGGTTAAAGGAATTAAATCGGCACTATGGCAAAAATATCGAGGTCATTGACGATTATGATATGCATTTGGTTTTTGATGTTCCGAGTGATGATATGAATAACTTCTTTGAAGGTAATGTGGAACGTTTACTGATGATGCCTCACCCTGTTGCTGGTGCTAAGGAAGGGATTGAAACCCTTCTCAGAGAGGGGCATGAAGTGATTTATGTTACGGCCCGAACACTTGAACAGAAGGATATCACAGTGCGCTGGCTTACTATGTATGATATTCCTCATGAACACGAACAAGTTCTTTTCTCAGGGTTTAAAAGTAAAGTGGAGTTAATTAAGCAATGGCAAATCGAGGTCTTTATTGAAGATTACCAAGTGAATGCCAAGGCGATTGCTGAAAGCGGAGTTCCAGTATTGTTACTAAATACCACTTATAACCAAGAGAAGCAACTTCCAAAGGGCATAATACGCTGTCAAAGCTGGAATGAGATCCTAGCAGGAATGCAGCAGTTCAATCATAAGGAAAAGGGTTAGCCACTTTTATAAATGGCTAACCCTTTTCTATAGACTAAAAATGAATTAACTGACAATTCCTAACCCAACTTTGTATATATCCCCAGCTCCTAGAGTAAGCACAAGATCTTGGGGGGCAATTGTTTCGGCAAGATATGCTTTAATTTCATCTAAGGTTCCAATATAGCTCGCTGGAATTCCTTGCTGCTGGATTAACTTGGCTAAGGTCACGGCTGAAACGGTATGATGCTCTTGTTCACGGGCTGAGGAAAAAATGTCAGCGACAACAACTTCATCCGCCCCTTGAAAAGCTTGTGAGAATTCCAAGAGAAGTTTTTCCGTTCGGCTAAAGGTATGGGGCTGGAAGATGGCGCGGATGCGACGATCTGGGAAGGAGAGCCGGGCTCCTTCCAAAGTAGTGCGGATTTCCGTCGGATGGTGTGCATAGTCATCGACGATTAAGGCTCCATTTTTGTTGCTGCCAATATGTTCAAAGCGACGTTTTGTACCGTTGAATAGGCTCAGACTACGTAAGATCTGTTCAAAGGGAATACCGATCTCATGGCATAGGGCAATCGTTGCTAAGGCATTAATAATGTTATGTCTTCCCGCGATATAAAGATCGAGATCCCCCACATATTGCCCTTTAAACATAATTTTCATAGAACTTCTTTCGTCTTTGAAGACGATTTCTGTGGCACGTACATCCGCGGATTCAGAGAGACCAAAGGTCGTAATAGGCGCAGATCCTATAATGGCTTCTCGGTTCGGCTCTTCGGCCCAAATATAAATATGCCCCTGCGCCGGTACTTTTTTGGCAAGTTCAGTAAACGCGGAAATAACATCCTCAAGATCATGAAAATAATCAGGGTGGTCAAATTCGATATTGGTAATAATTAGGTGCTCGGGAGAGTAATTGAGAAAATGGCGCCGATATTCACAGGATTCTGCTAAGAAAAATTCTCCTTTACCGGAATGGGCATTTCCACCAATGCTGGGGACATCGCTTCCGACAACGATCGTTGGATCTAATTTGGCTTGGAGCATGACAAGACCGATCATAGCGGTCGTCGTCGTTTTGCCATGGGTCCCGGTTACGGAAATACCACGTTTTTTAGATAGTAAGCGGCCCAGATATTGGGGGTAAGTCAAGACTGGAATATTTAGCTCGAGAGCTCGGGAAATCTCTGGATGTTGATTTGTATAGGCTGCCGAGGTGACCACTAAGTCTGCGTTTTCTACGTTGGTAGGTGAAAAACTTAAAACGGGAATGTGGGCACGTTCCAAGACACTGTCTGTATAAAAACTTTCTTCAACATCAGACCCTGTAATGGTTGCGCCTTCAATTTGAGCGCTGATTTGAGCTAAAGCACTCATCCCGGTACCTTTGATTCCAACAAAATGAATATGTAGTGCCAAAACATATCGTCCCTTCCATGTATAAACTCTACCCCCCATTATACCCAAACTTAAAGTAAAAAGTATCATTTTATACGAGGAAAATTTTTACTAGCTGTTAGTTGGGTGGGGGTTTTCGTTCGTAACCAGTGATCATGGCCTGCAGATGGCTGAGATCTTCGGTTAGAAGTAAATAAAGGTGAAGAGGAATTGTTGCCAGAAAATAAATACTAATCGTAAACTTTATCCAACGCAGGACCTGAAAACCGCCTACCAATCGCCAAACCCCAATAAGATGCTTCCCTTGCCAGTAAGATGTTAAGCCGAGAAGACTTGCAACCAGAAAAAGAAGAATCCAGGAAAAATAGATGAATACTTGTCCGCTATTATATTTTCGGCTTGGTGGGGGAGAAGAACGCAGGAAGATATAATAAGCTATGAGTTTAGGGAAAGTCTTGAGATCATCAATTTTTGGGATTAAAGAATCATCCCGTCGGACAATGGCATCTGCAATGCGTATTGCCACAAATCCCAGTCCAAACCAGGAAAAGACAATATGAGCCATCAAAACCTTACCAAAGTTTAAGGCTAAGAAGTTCGCTGGGTGATGTAATTCTAGGCCAGTCAGAAGGATTACAGTTAGACTAAGTGCAAACCCCCAATGAAAGACTCTAACCAAAATCGGCTGAAAGGGGATAAACTGGCCCCTCACGTTTCCTTTTTTAAGTTGTTTTATAGTAGGTTGTCTCAGCCTAGTATAGCGCTTCATATTACTTCCTTACCATTATTCTAACATCGCTCAGTTTGCCTTTAGATAAGTTCTTTAATGTTAAATCAATCAGTGGGCTCGAGGGTGCGAAAAAACTATAATTTAAACCTGGATTTTCAGGGCATATAATTTTTCTCCATCAATGAGATGGACACTGCAGGAAAAGCAAGGATCAAAAGAGCGAATGATTCGGCCTGCTTCCTTAAGGTCTTCAGATTGGATTTTTAAGCCCAGCAACGATGTTTCCCCGACACTGCGGGTTCCTTTTTCATCACGTGAACCAAAGTTTAGAGCAGAAGGTGTTATGATTTGATAGTGATTGATTCGTCCGTTTTCTACCGACATCCAATGTCCTAAGGAGCCACGCATAGCTTCATGGAGACCTATTCCGACCCCGGAAGCTTGCTCTGTTCTGCCATCAAAGGTTTCCGCCCCAAGCTCAAGGCGATTAAGCCATCCCAGAGCGGCTTGAGCGATCTTTTTGAGCTCCAGGGAGCGTGCCCATGTGCGGGCAAGGGCCCCTTGGCCAATGACATCTTCTTTGGCAATAATAGCTCGTGCCAAAGGGCCTACTTCTACGGGTTGTCCGCGGTAACGAGGAGATTTAACCCAGGAATACCCTTTAGGTTGGCTACGGTCGGGGATCGTATCCTCTTCCGTGGGATGGAGAGGACCGTGGGGTTTGTACCAAGCATTAGTAACATCTTCCGTGACATTTTTTTCATCAAAGCTTTCCCGTTTCCCTTGCAGGATTATACCTTGGGGGAAAAGTGCACTTCCCTCCGGACTTGGAAATCCCCCAACTGACATATAATTCCCACTTCCTTTTCCAAGGTCAATGTACTCGGGATAGCGCTCTTTAATCAGGGAAACATCAGGAAGCAGGACATCGTCAATAAAGCTTATGATCTCTATCAGATAGCCGCGATAACGGCTCACTCTATCGGCATCAACTTCCATACTGGCACCACCGGGAACAATCCCATGACCATGAGGGGCCTTGCCCCCGAAAACCGCAAAGGCAGCATGGGCAATACGAGAGATATCGATGGCCTTGAAATAGTGTTCAGTCATTGTGGTGTTTTCTTGACTGGATAAACGCAGATCAGATTCCGAATGGGGAATAAATGGACCGATATCCGGGCCGCGGAAATAATCCGGCATGGTATATAGGTAAAGATGGCGGATATGGTTCTGGAGAAAATCACTGGCCAGAATTAGATTGCGTACCAACTGCCCATTGGGGGGGACGTGCATGCCTAAAGCTTGTTCCACCCCCAGTGCGGCTGTAGTAGCATGGGCAGATGAACATATACCGCAGATGCGCTGAGTGTAATAAGGCATATCCATGGCGGAGCGGCCTAGGAGAATTTGTTCGAATCCTCGATAAAGTGTATCAGAAATAAAGGCGTCTTTTATTTCTCTGTCTTCGAGCCAAGCCTCTAATAACATGGGATTGTGAATTCGGGATACAGGAAAGATTATTTTCTTCTCCAGAATAGTCACTCCTCGTTGCAAGGTTTTTTCAATCGATACTGATGGCAGGTTTTCACTTTTTTGACGGAAGGACGATGCCGACTCTTGACAGAGGATTTAAGTAAATTTTTTTGGATTCGTCCCTTATAGAGAGAAATGGCTGCATGTCCGACAATGGCTACGGAGGTTATTTCTAAAACTCCCAGTCCGATTTTGTCTGTGGTAACTTTTGTTCCTCCAGGGAAGGGAATGTCGGGTGAGTGAGCAGAAAAGGGCGACATTAAATCTGGATAACCGGGTTCAGTACACCCTATACACGGCGTGTTACAGCCGATTGGCCAATTAAATCGGTCGTTCCAACGGCGAATTGGGCAGTCGGCATAGGTAACCGGTCCTTTACAGCCGACACGAAAAAGGCATTCTTTCTGTCCGATTTCCGTGGCGAAAATCCCTTGGTCATAATCGTGCCTGCGAGGGCAGCGGTTATGGACGGTTTCTCCATAAAATAGTTTTGGTCGTCCATATTTTTCGAGTTCAGGTTCACCGTATAAAGCTAAATGAAGTAGGGTTCCCATAATCCAATCCGGATGGGCAGGACAGCCGGAAATGTTAATGACTCGCCGTTCAGGAAGGATGTTCTGGACGCCCGTTGCCTGGCTTGGGTTAGGGTAACCGGAAACCGGTCCGCCGTATGCGGCACAACTCCCAATGGCCACGACGTATTTGGCTTTTAGCCCAAAGCGGCGAACTAATTCCAGTCCGGTAATTAGTTTAGCGCCATCATAAGCGACGTGGTTATAATGACCGCCATCACGTTGGATCATAGCTCCTTGGACGATGAGAATAAATTCATTGGGCATCTTATCATAGGTTTCCTGAAGAACTTGGTAGGCAGCATCTCCGTGAGCCTGCATCATGCTCCAATCATAGCGCCAATCCACAATGTTGGAGAGGATATCTGAAAAGGTCGGCGTCCAAATATTATCAAGGGATATACTATCTCCGGTACAGGTGCCTGTCTCAATCATCACCACGGGAAGTTTATTAACTTCACCTGCTGCTACCGCTTGTGCTAGAGGCGGGGAGATGAGCTGATAAAAGTTGCCTAGCATAGCTCCTTTAACGACTAATTTTAAAAAATCCCGTCGGCTTAGCATTTTACTCCCCCTTGAAAGGATATTCTTTCCATAAAGAGCACGATAAACACGTGATTTCTATCATAAAGAAAATAATATTTGACGAAACGACAAAAATAGGGTAAGATTACTCTCGTCCGTGAAATGCCGATGTGGCTCAGAGGTAGAGCAGCTCACTCGTAATGAGCAGGTCGTCGGTTCGATTCCGACCATCGGCTCCAGGTAAACACTACTCCCGCAAGCGATTGCGGGATTTTGTTTTTATACAGAGAGTGTATAAAAGTGGGCGATGGGGACATTTTGGGGACAAGAACTACAAAATTGCGCCTAAACAAACCTAAATATACTTAGAGTAACGAGAAGGACAAGGTATTTTATGCCTGCCCTTTCTTCAATATTTCGTCTAGCTTGTTGGCAACTTGTCTGTATTTTGGCTAGTTCAATCCCTAAAGTTGTTCGTTTTATCAAAAGATTTGTAAATAGAAACCAGCAACGCAAAGCTAAAAAACTTCTAGACTCTATTCGGAAAAACCATCTGGTTACTCTTTTACTCCTAGAAATGAGCAATAAAAATGCCAGCGCATTTTGCTGGCTGGCATTTTCCGCCTTTAGTGAACCTTTATACGGCTAGGCGCTCGTCCTTTTCCAGAGCTTTTTTTTTCAGCTCAATTTCAATGCCCATCCCGGATAAATATTTCAGGAAGTTCCGGAGTGTCGGGGAATGCCCGACCTTTTCAAGCCTTGAAACGGCCTGCTGGGAAAGTCCGGATTCCTGAGCAATTTCAGGTTGGGTCACTCCGAGCAGTTTCCGCATTTCTACGGCCATTTTTATGAGTTCATACTCGGCCTTGATCACGGCATATTCTCTTGAAAATTCTGGATCCTCTTTTTTTAATTTCTCTGTTTCATCCTGAATATTGACCTTTACGAATGGCATTATTATTCCCCCCTTCTAAGTTAAACGAAAACTCTCCCTAGTTCTTTTCCGATTTCCTTAGTGCGTTGTTTAGCTTTATCTATCTCGAATTTTTCGGATTTTCCTTTTTGCTTTCGGCAGGCATGGACGATATAGAAATTGTCTGCATCGGCAATTATATAAAAAAATCGGTTCTTCCTTGGGAATTTTATTTTCAATGCGCCTGGTTTAATACCCCCGACTTCCAGTCGGGACAGCTTCTAGCGTGGAGCAAGTAGTAGCAGTCTGTTAAACTATATTAAAGGGGTGACAGCTGCTATGGTAGATTACAAAAAAGGAAGCCAC
>JARLHV010000059.1 GCA_031292055.1 Desulfosporosinus sp. | reverse complement strand
GTGGCTTCCTTTTTTGTAATCTACCATAGCAGCTGTCACCCCTTTAATATAGTTTAACAGACTGCTACTACTTGCTCCACGCTAGAAGCTGTCCCGACTGGAAGTCGGGGGTATTAAACCAGGCGCATTGAAAATAAATAACCAGTCGATGAAGGGCTCGTGTGCAGGCAATGTACAGTAATTGTCTATCAAAATCACTCGCATAGTTTTGCTTATTAACGTCGTAAACGATCACAACATCAAATTCTAAGCCCTTTGCCATATAAGATGGGATAACCAATGCACCTTTTATAACTTCTCCACCCTGTGGTTTTATAAGTGTAATTTGCACTGATTTTTTCAACCGACGATACACCTTTTCTGCATCCTCTTGAGTTTTACATAGAACGGCTACGGATTCATACCCTTGCTTCATATATTTCGCTATATCTTCTATGATCGACTGATCAATCGCCTCCAATGTTTCTTGATGGATAACCATTGGTTCCTCACCATACCGTTCAATAGAACAATAATCGTCTCGGGTACCTTCACCTAGTAAATTCTGGGTAAAGGTGTTGATTTCACATGTTGACCTATACCCTTTATCTAAAGACAGCTTAACTGTCTTACGTTTATTGAGTATCTCAGAAATATCATCATATATTGAACGGTCGATTGTTTTTTCAATCGTCTGATGAATGTCTCCCAAAACCGTATATGTTGCATTCTTGTACAAAAGCTTAAAAACCTCATATTGCAGGGGGGAATAGTCCTGAGCTTCATCAATGACAACATGTTTGATCTTGGAAAACAAATCATTCCCTTCGATTTTTAACTTAAGATAAAGAAGTGGAGCATAATCCTCATAGTACACTTGCCTGTTGCGAAGATCTTGTCGGGTTGTTGAAATAATCTCTTCAATATTCTCTGGAAGTGTTAAACCTTGCGACAGCTTAACCAAAAGCCCACGGCTATTGAAAAGCAGCTCATACAACTGCCTGTAATCAACGTTCGTAAATTTTTGAATTCGTTCCCGAAAAGCCTTGGCTTGTTTAATGGCTAGTAATCGACTGAATGACTTTATCTCAAATTGATGCTCTATACTTGCCGCTACAATCTTTTCCAAGCGTTGGAGTCTCTTTTTCTGTAATGGGTGGACCTTTTCTAAGAGCATAGTTTCAATTCGTTTGAGCTGTTTCGCCATCGGAATACCAATTTCATTGTTTAGAAACCGGTTCTTTAGCTGTTGCCTCGTCGCTAGAATCGCTCCGTTATAATATACATCCTCAAAGACAAGAAGGCGATGTCCATAATACGATAATAATCGGTCAAGAATTTGCTTAAACATCCTTGAACCTTTGAAATCAATGCTTTGCCGCCTTAGGTCTTCTTCAGTCTTCGCTCGGGAATGTATCAATGTTTCAAGCTGCATATCCCTGGTTTCTTCACCAAACTTGCCTTCAAAAGCTTCCAATGCTAGATCGTCAAAAATGCTTTGCCTCACGTTTTCTTCTCCTAGCTCGGGGAGGACACTAGAAATATAGTTACTAAAAACGGTGTTAGGAGAAATTATGATGACATCATTGGACTGGAGATTAGAATTAAGACCCTCATAAAGAAGGAAGGCAATCCTATGCAGGGCAATTGATGTTTTCCCACTCCCTGCTACACCTTGTACAATTAAGAGTTCATGATCCCTATCCCTAATAATTACATCTTGTTCCTTTTGAATCGTTTCAATTATATTTTTCATTTTGGCGGAAGTATTATGACTTAGTACTTCCTGCAGTATTTCGTCGGTAATCCTGACACTACAATCGAAAAAGTATTTCAGCTTTGAATTTCGAATTTGATACTGCCTTTTCAATGAAACATCACCCCGACTAACCCCTAGCGGTGTATCATACATTGCTTCACCGAGTTCATACCTATAAAATATGCTTGAAATAGGCGCACGCCAATCATAAACGTATACTTGACCTGTGTTCCTATCCATTAAATTGGAAAGCCCAATATATATTTTTTCTTCTTCACTAAAACCTTTTTCTATAAAATCAAACCGGCCAAAGTAAGGCGAGTCTAACATCATCTTAAGTTTTTTAACATGCTTGGAATTATATAAAAAATTTACAGTCTCATTATTAACTTGGGAAAGATTTAGGTTCATATCAACAAGACCCTCAAAGTCATTTGAAAAACGCGTGTTTTCATACATATCCTTTCTAGTAGCAATCAAATTACTTTTTTGCTCGACTAAATTGTTTGCTTCCGTTTCCACTTCTTCGTTAATAAAAGCCAGTGTTTTCCTAAGATACTCAATTTCCTCTTGATGATTTTCTTGGTAGCTGTCCATTGGATCACACTCCTAAACTCAGAATCTTAAAAACACATTTGACATTCACATAATCTTTGTGATATAATAATATTAAGAATTATAAGTTATCATTGTTTTTTATGTCCGTCTCTTATTATATACTATATATATCTTCAAGTATAATAAAAACTAAAAATTTATTAAGCTAATACCCAACTTTGATAGATTATCAAAGTTGGGTATTTTAGATTTTTCTTAAATCTTTTCGTATTATAGAAATCCAAAACAAAATGCGTTGGCGTGAGAATTTCTATCTTCTCAACTAACGCATTAAATAGTTGTTCAATCGAATTCTTTTAGTAGTCTACTTCGCACTCTTTGCACTCTTTGCACTCTTTGCACTCTTGTGGCTCTTTGCTCGCGTTACAACTTTCGCAACCGTCGCACCCTTTACTCTCTTCCCATTCATTGAGTTCACAGCTTATAACCAACAATAAGATTATAATGAGTGCCAATTCAATTTCTATTTTTCTAAGCTTCTTGTCCGAACTAACTTTACATTTGCACATATAGTTCTCCCCTTTTCGAGCTACTCACAGGAGATGTGGGATTTTCTGGATATATTATTCAATGTCTGCGAAGAATGTTCCTACATTTTCAAAAAGTAAAAGGATACCTCAAACATCTTTCCTGAAAATTGAGGGAATACTGTTTAGGTATAAACTAAATATTTATGAAGGGGGCGATCTTTTGAGCCATAAAGATGAAGCTACAAGAGAAGTTTTAGCCAGTGAATTAGGACAACTTAATAATAAATATTCCCAGTTGGAGGAGAATTTTAGTGAATTAAAAAGGCAGGCTCTTCTACATGAAACACAAGGATTAGTGCCGGCCCAAGGCGAACAAACTCAACAACAACTTCAAAACATTGTTGAATTAGAGCAAAAGCGATTGCAAGGACAAGGTCAAACAAGTTAATCCGCACCATCAAAAACAAACAAAGAAAGAGGGAGCTTGATGACAGCTCTCTCTCTCTCTTTCTTATACAAATGGCCTATTAATAAATTCTGATTCTTTGACTAGGATAGATCATAAACACAACCCCTTATCTGCGAACAGCTCATTTTTGCTCTCCTTAATTTCGCTAGTGCTAAACGTCTACTCATTAGACTACTGGGAATCCTATATACTCTGATATGTATCCTATTTGCTTATCCGAGAGTGAAGTAAAATCGTTATCTTTAGTTGAAGTAAATACACAAGTCCCAACGACCCAGCCTAGCCAATCACCGTAAAAATTGTTTCCTAATCCCTGCGCTGAACCTTTCTCATTACATAGGCATACTATATCATCTGTTATCCTTACGATCTCAATAAACTCTCCAATTAACTCCTGAAAGTCCTCAAAAGTGCCTTCAATGTTTTTCAATTGTAAAGGCTGGTTGATTGGTTCTCTAACTAATACTCTCATTCCAATTACCTCCCAAGATTTAATAAAATGCTAATTACAATTCACTTCTATAAAAGAATACAGCAAATACGTGTGTATTCCAATTTTTTATAGTAAAAAACCTGCTTCTACATTTCAGGGCTGTAATTCCAAAAGCTTTACATACGGCATCTTGTCGAGCCTTTGTTTTTTCATCCGCTGGGAAGACTATGTACAATATGCTCACCTCACGATTTCACCTAGGGATTTATACATAACAAGGAGAACAGATCCCTACTATATCTGTTTAGCATCATAATGACGGACAAAACGACAGTGGGTCAAAGGCCCACCTTGTTTCAAATAGGCGGCTTAAATGCAAGCAGATCGAGCGGTAGCTTGATTATTTATTCGTACGCCCTGTTATTTACAGGAATTTTACTTGCTATGTCGAAATATATCTTGTAACATGCGATTGAAGGCAATCCCCCAAGTAAGAAATAACTAAATGGTGCTTCGGCTAAAATACTTTCGATTATTAATGGTAATTACTGAGGAGGCCCTTATGGAACAAGAAAAATTTGCTCACGACAACGGTTTCGAATCCTACACCATGATGGTAAGTGCAAGTATCGTCATCTTTAGAAATAACGGCTGTGAGTGGCTCGTTACACCCACCAAACTCGGATATTTGGCCTGGATTGATAATTCATTAGATAGGCCTTTAGGCTATTTCGATACTGTACGAGAAGCTAGAGATGAAATTTGGGATTCACATCCTTCGTAAAAAAACATTCAATTTAATCCCCGTATCCCGAGCTATTTTGCTGATGTCTGATTTTTCGGGTGTAGTCCTTGGTTGTCACTATCAACCACCTCGACAATTACTAGATCTTCTTGAAGATGCATCCCTTGATGCTGATTACATTCCATGCCAAAGCCACCACTTTCAGAAGATGCATATAAGTATTCGCTACTTTCCACAACACTTCTTATACTTCTTACCGCTTCCACATGAACATGGATCGTTTCGCCCTATAGTAATAACGTTATATACTGTTTTGGTATTTTCTGGTTTTTTGCCAAGTAACTTCATGAAATCCGATGTATCTTCTTCTTTATCAGGCTCAATTCCAATCACAACTTTCCAGCCATTATCCTCGCAGACTCTATAAATTTCTTAGGCTCTTTCTGAAGTGGCAACTCTAACAACAGCAGCCTTGCCTTTATCCCCTAATTTTGCCATTACAAAACACTCCATTACTCTCATCTTCAATAACAATTATATATAATACTATAGAACGCTTGAGTAATAAAGATCAATCCTTTCAATAATAACACAACACTATTATCGTCTCGACGCGCGTTGATGTTACTTCATTGCCGAAGAATTTTGTTCCATCTATAGCGGTCACCATATATCTGTCATAATACAACCTCAACAACCTTGTACTCACCTAAAATTTTTGTTTGCACAACTGAAAGATCCCTATTTCCGAGTTTAGGACGAAAGGCCAAGGTTACATGGGGCTTAAACTGTCGTTCATCTAATTCGAATCCTTTAACTTATTCAGTGTTTTACATACGAAGCAAGTGAACCTAACTGATCGTGGCCTGACCAATATTTTCAGGCAGACATAGCACTTCAATTGCTGGGAATATCATCAATAAACCAAGAAAAGCAAAACCAAATTCATATGCGGCAGTAATTGAGAAGAAAATTTGTAATATACTCACAACAACTGTAATCAGTGATATTCCCATTCCTTGAGCTAATGTTGACACGACAGCATTCAAGGTATTGGCACTATTTCGATATTGAGGATCTATTTCAGAAAAACTCAATCCACTATAAGCAGTTAAGGCCAATGAACGTCCTACACCTGAGACTAAAGCCAGAAACATTATCCAAACAGGCAAAGTATCAATTTTAATGAATGCCAAAGCAATCGATGAAACAAACACCATTCCAAATGATGACAGTAGTGCACCACGATAGCCTAGTTGACTAATAATTTGATTGGTAAAAGGTTTGATTCCAATATTACCGATAAAAATAAAGATCACAAAACTGCCTGCTTTTACTGCAGACCAATGAAAAACCGTTTGTAAAAAAATAGTTAGTACGTATGGCAACGCTCCAACACATAACCACAAAACAGAACCACTTGTTTGGCAGATTCTAAAAGAAACTATTTCTAATGAATCAAGTAAAAACAATGGGGTGGCTGTTGTTTTCAAGTGCTTAAAAACAACAAACCCTAATATCACTCCTAAAACGATTAAACCTAAGGCACTAAGCCAATAATTTTTCCCACGAGTGGCTAGCTCTGCTCCAACTAAAATTATACCGGATGAAAAAGAAATTTCTATAAATCCTAGAATATCAAAAGCAGCTGTTTTATTTATCCGATCAATATCGATTAATTTTATGCCGATTAATATGATAACAAAGCCTATTGGCAAATTAATCAGAAAAATCCACTGCCAGCTCCAATAAGTAACAATAAAACCGCCAACCAGCGGTGCTATTGCGGGTGCTATCAATGCCGGCCAAATGAGATAACTAAACATTCTCAACAGCTGTGAAGCGGGTGTCTTTTCTAAGACAATCAGTCTTGCTGTAGGTGTCATCAAGGCACCGGAAATTCCTTGTACAATTCTCATTAACAAAAGGAAAGAAAAGTTAGGTGCCAAGGCATTGCCTAACGAGCTAAAGGTAAAGATGATAACAGCAATAAGCCAAATTTTCTTTTTTCCAAATCGATTAGCCATCCATCCACTCAACGGGATAAAAACGGCAACTGTGATTAAATACACACTAATGAGTAAAGCAATGGTTGCCGAACCCGTATGAAAATATTGAGCCATTTTAGGCAGTGCGGTGGTTACGATTGTTCCATCCAAAATCTCCATAAAGAGACTAGCAGCCATTAATAAGGCTATTTTTATTTCTTTTGTCATTCTCAACACCATTCTTTATTTAGTTCATGTTTAAATCTCACAATCCACTCAATTGTGAGATTGGCTTGCTGTAGTCGTAATTCAAACTTCTTGTTGGCATACCAGTGATCTTTCGAATCTTCTTCCGCTAACTTTTTTAGTGTATCTTGCGTATCTTTGATGATGTCTTTTTGCTCCTGATAGAATTGATCCAATAATTGTATTTGTTCATCCAGATTAAGATGCTGCATCACGTCAAGCTTTATTAAATAGATATCGGCATTGTGAGCACCATTTGGAACGAGCATCTTCATTAGTTCAAAAAAACGCTCCTTTCCTTTTTCTGTAATTGTAACGACTTTCTTATTTTTTCCTTCTGTTCTTACATTAGTTACTTCGGCAAAGCCCTCTTTTTCTAACTTTTCAAGTAGGGGATAAATCACGCCATAACTGACTTTACGATGACGACCTAAAGAGACTTGCAATGCATTACTTAGATCATAACCGGTTTGAGGTTCTTCCATTAATTCACCTAAAATAAAAAGTTCATTCATCACTTCAATCCACCCTTATGTATCTAAAAGATGCACTTAATATATATCTTTTAGATACAATATGCAAGTTATTTGCCGAAAAAATTTTATAATAAAAAGCAAAATTCCCTCAAACCTTTAGGTTAAGGGAACATAAAACATCTTCAATTTTTGCATAAAATCGTTCAAATATCAGCCTAACCGTACCCAGCGCTGATTAAAATTTCGTCCCGGTTTCCATTGACTGGGTTGACCGTAAACATTGTACCCAGGACAGCTCTTCACACAGTAATACTGTCCAGGATTGATACTTACGTCTTAGCAAAACCGCCAAATGAAGCTCTTACATCATTCCACATCACTAAAAGATGGCGGCTTTGGCCGCCATTTAATTTTTAGGTAATGTTATCTTGATTCAGCTTTAGCTTTTAGAATCCTTTAACCACAGTCAACCGATTTGCCAAAAGCGTATTGTGTGAACGTAGTTTAAAACCGCTTGGACCAGCAGCACTGCTTGGCTTTGCGACCACTACCGCAAGGGCAGGGATCATTCCGTCCCACACCCCGCCACCGGGCCTGTGACTTGGCAAGCAGTTCAGCCCTAATGGCGTCAGAAGTTAACCCTTGTTTTCTAAGCTGCATGACATGTCTCAACGGCTGTTCAGCATGAGTAAAAAACTGCCGCAAACCGCCACATAAATAATTAAGCCCCTGCTCTCCGTTCTCTGCTAAAACGAACCTGTCTTTAGGGCATCCCCCATTGCATAGGGCGAGCCATGAACAGGCATGGCATTGTAGGGGAAGTTTGGTCTGCTTTTCATTGCCGAAACGGCGCTGTACCGGTAAGTCGGCCAGTTCGCTCAGGGGGGAAGACTCAAGGTTGCCGATGTGGTGGTCAGGATTAACAAAGTGATCGCACGAGTAGACATTGCCATCATGCTCAAGGATGAGTACTCGTCCACAGGTCGGGGCCATCCAGCATAAGCTGGCCTTCCCCCCGGACCATACCAAGGCCATTTCCGCGAACAGTTGGACATTCAGTCGTCCAAGATCGTGACGGACCCATTCGTCGAAAACTGCACACAGGAAAGCTCCGTATCCTTCACTCGTCACAGAGTCCGCTGTCGGCTGTCCGTCCGCTGTGAGCCGCACGATCGGTATAAACTGAATCCAGCCTGTATTAAGGTCTTTGAGCGTCCGGTAAACGGCGAGCGCGAGCGGTTCTTGGGCAGTTGCGGAGGTTACTGTGCACAGCAAATCAGGCTGAATCCCATAAGCCTGCAGGCGGCGGACCGCCGCTACCGCCCGCTCATAAGAACCGCTGCCGCTGTGATCTTTGCGGTTTTGGTCATGCAGCCATTGGGTGCCGTCTATACTCAGCCCCACATCAAAGTGGGCGTCAGCCAAAAACGAACACCACTCGTCATCCAGCAGAATCCCGTTGGTTTGAAGATTATTCCAGCAACTCCATCCTTCCGGGAGGTGGCGCTTCTGCAGTTCCACTGCCAGCCGGTAAAAGTTGAGTCCCGCCAGGGTCGGTTCCCCGCCATGCCATGTAAACTGCACGACAGGCCCCGGACTTGACTCTATGTATTGATGGATATACCTTTCCAGCAGGCTGTCCGACATCCGGGATTGAGACTGACTCTGAGCAAAACGTCCGGTCTCTAAATAGTAACAGTAACTGCATTCCAAGTTACACAGCGACCCGACCGGCTTAGCCATAACAACAAATGGCTGCATCTTAAGCTCTTTTCTCCGTATTCAGATGTTCCCCGAAAAAGCTAAAAACTTTTTCCCACCCATCCATCGCCTGCTGCGGCCGGTACAATTGATTATGATAATACATAAATCCATGACCCGCGTCATCATAACGGTAGAATTTATAGTTCTTCCCGTGTTTCTTAAGTTCTTCCTCGTGCAAGTCAACCTGTTCCGGCGTCGGGAACTTATCCTCATTGCCAAACAGACCCAGCAGAGGGCAGCCAAGCTCAGGCGTATAGTTAATAGGAGCGACAGGCTGAGATGGTGTCAGTTCTTCTTTGGAAGCGACCACGCGCCCACCCCAGCAATCAACCACCGCATCCAGGCCACTAACCTGGCAGGCCGCGAGAAAGGCGTGGCGTCCGCCGGAGCACATGCCAATAACGCCTACCTTCCCATTGGAATAAGGCAAAGATTTCAGGTGTTCCAAAGCTCCCTCACAATCACCCACTACGCTGTCATCGGCAACGCCACCCGCAGATCGGGCTTTTGCTGATATCTCATCAGGAGTCCCGTGCCCAAACCGACAATAAATGTCGGGGCAGAGCGCCAGATAACCATGCTGTGAGAAACGGCGGGCGGTTTCGCGGCAGAACTCATCCCATCCGGGCATATGAGGAATCAAGATTACCCCCGGGAATGGTCCCTTCCCAAGCGGTCGCGAAAAGTAGGCATGTATTTGATCTCCTTTATATCCGGACATTGTGATGGTCTCAGCCAGCATCCCTTCATATTCATCAGTTCTTAATTGGTTCCACATAATGACCCTCCTTCTGTGTTATTTATTGATATTTTGCGATTTAATTATATACTCAATTGGCAATTTTGACTACTCGACCTCCATCTCCTTAGGCTATCAAATAGGCTTACAGGCAGACAGAGAGAGTAATTTTCCTTTGCTTTAGCCAAGTGGTAAAGGGTAGGATGAGGAAAGGACCTTTGAAATATTGCCCTGGAACATCGAGCACCAATTCTATATAAAGGAAAAAAGTTATAAACGTGGCAGGAAATTGCTTTAAAGTATAGAAATATCCAAATAGTTCTATTATCAAGGTAATTTCTGAAGGAGAGAAAAAATGAACGTTATAAAAAAAGTCAAAATTTTATCACTGGCCTTATTAATCACAGCGGGCATACCGGTTTATATCCAACCCGCCTCTGCTCAGAGTATTTCCGGAAGCGAGTTGGAATCGACTGTTGTGCCGGGAATAAACAGTGCCTATTCAGAAACCAGCGCCGTTACAATAAGGAAAACCTCTGCCAGTGAAAGCCTTGGGGTCGCGGCTCACCTGAATGAATTTTACTACAATTACCCATTGTTTGAAGGCAGGGAGGCTCCGGCCTCAACCCTTACTGTGATGGGATCTGCAGCGGATGATGATTTTACGGGTAATTCAGTCAATACCTTTGACATCTCCAGAAATGCCAGCTTCGTGGCAGCTCCATTCAACTCCCACCCAGCACTGAATACGATTCCCGACCAGGGTCTAACAATGAATATCAACTCAGATAAGAACTGCGTAATTACAAATGTCGATGGATACACCCTTGCTTCAATGCCTAATATTGTAACGGTTAAGGTAAATAATTTGGGCGAAGTCAGCGTTAACGATGTTACACTCTGGAAAGCTCAGTCCGGGTACAAAATTGTTGGTTATCTGTCTGCCGCGGCCGGTGATTCAACCACATTAATTGAAGAAAACCTGGCGGATTTGACTGACTTTATTGGCGTTAAAGCAACTGACGTCGGCTCCGCCGGATCACAAGCCGCAGTGTGGACGCTGCCTGCAACGAGCCTGCCGGGCAACTTTGAGGAATTTCTGAGCTTTAACGTGAATTCTGGCGGTCAATTGCAGCCTATGGTAGCCAGTTACTTCGGAAACAATAGTAAGTTCGCTTCTTATTCAACAAATTCAACAAGCGGGTCCCCATTACCTGCCGGCGTGTTCGCACCGGTGGAGGTTGCTCATGTGTATGCCAATGACAAAGTTGCAGAAACTTCAACTATTACAGTGAGCAACCCGCTCAACGGTAAAAAGGCAACGGTTACAGCACACTTTTTCTCAAGTAGACCGACAAGTGGATTTATACCTTTTGTAGTGAACCCCTCTAAAGTTAACGAGGTGCTGGGAGATTCGCAGACTATTACTGTATCGTTTGAGGACGCATTCGGTAATTCGCTGGCCAATAGAGTCGTCTACCTTGAGACAGGGATTCCTGGTCTGTGGCTTACTCAGGTTAATGGCAAGACCATTACCGGTCAAGTTAACATAGGTACAACGTCTTCCCCGTCAATACAAACGGTCAATACACCGGTCCCACTTTTTAATCTGGGGGCTTGGGCCAGTGCTCCCGCCTATTCAAGTGTAACGGTTCCGGGATTGACAGCTTATCACCTGAATGATGACAAAACCCCGGTGATAGCCTTGACAACCGGTGACTCCGGCACAGTGTCCCTCACGTTAGCGGAAGGGGATGTAACTTATGTGGCTAAAACAGCATCAACGACTGCGGTGAACAGCTATAGCGCAGATCCGGGAACTGCCCTTGACCACCAATCCTTGAGTTTTTACCTCAATTCGCCTTCAATAATGAGGCGGGGAGTTTTTCTAATAAGTGATGGAGCTACTTTATTGAACTGGGCCGATAAATAGCTTGCGGAAGAAAAATCAAGATCAGTTCTATTGGCCAATCATTTAATCAATATTCAGGAAGGTTAAATAACCTGATTCATTAGGAAAGAGGGAAAGGTTATGAAAGTACACAGAATTTGCAGAGTAACATCGTTTTTAGTGGGTGTCCTGATGTTGATTTTTCTGATGTGTTTGAACAGCCAGGCTCAGGCAGCACAGGCCGGGGATTTTACTTATAGTGTAACAGACGGCAAGGCTCAAATTACGGAATACACAGGAGCGGGTGGTGTTGTAGCCATACCAAGTACTCTGGATGGATTGCCTGTCACGAGTATTGGCGACTCTGCTTTCGCCGACTGTTCAGGCTTAACAGATATTAATATCCCCCAAGGCGTCACAAGTATCGGCTCAGTCGCATTTTTTGGTTGCACAGGGTTAACAAATATTACTCTACCCTCAGGAGTAACCGATATCGGCGACTCTGCTTTTTTCGGCTGCACAAGCCTAGCAAAAATTAATTTGCCGCAAGGAGTAACCAGCATCGGCAGCTCCGCATTTTTTGGCTGTACCCTGTTAACAGGTTTGAAGATCCCACAAACGGTAACCAGTATCGGGGATTCCAGTTTTGCAGGCTGCACAGGGTTAACGAGGATTAGCCTTCCCCAAGGAGTAACAAAGATCGGAGCTGACGCTTTTTCCGATTGTAATGACTTAACTGGTATCAGCATTCCTCCAGATGTAACAAGTATTGGAGACTCAGCTTTTGCCGGTTGCGCAGGTTTAACAAGTATGATGATTCCGTCAGAAGTCACAACGATCGGTTACCATGCTTTTTTTGGCTGTACGGGCTTAACTGCTATTGCAGTGGCCAGTGATAACTTAAACTACGCAAGTATTGACGGCGTGCTCTATAATAAAGCGGAGACTATGTTAGTAGCCTGTCCGGGCGGCTCAAAGAGTATCAATATCCCCCAAGGCGTAACAACCATTGGCGACGCTGCTTTTTCCGGCTGCTCAGAATTAACGAGTATAATAATACCGCAAGGGGTCACAAAGATCGGCGACCCCGCTTTTTCCGGCTGCTTAGGATTAATCAATATCAGCCTACCGGAAGGGATCACAAATCTTGGGGATTCTGCTTTTTCCAGGTGCTCTAATTTGACAAGTATAGTAATCCCCCCAGGAATAACCAGGATCGGCAGCCATGCTTTTGAGAACTGTGCAAACTTAGCCAGCATCAGCCTTCCTCCGGAAGTAACCAGTATTGGGGACTTTGCTTTTTCTTTCTGTTCAAACTTAACTAAGCTTGATATCCCGCCGGGAGCCACAAGTATCGGGAATGGTGCTTTTCAGGAATGCGAAAGCTTAAAAAAGATAAATATTCCGGAAGGAGTAACCGGAATTGGCCAATTTGTTTTTGAAGGTTGCGGAGGCTTAACTAACCTCAGTCTTCCGCAAGGAGTGACAAGTATAGGGGATAGTGCTTTTGAGTGGTGCTCAGGCTTAAAGAGTATCAGCCTTCCGGAAGGAATAACCAGTATCGGGCAAATGGCTTTTTTCCAATGCACAAGCTTAACCGGCATTAATATTCCTCAAGAGACAACAAAGATCGGAGACGATGCTTTTTCTGAGTGCGCGGGCTTAACCAGTCTTAGTCTTCCTCAGGGATTAACCGGGATCGGCGACGGTTCTTTTTGGGGATGTACAAGGTTAAAAAGCATTAGCATACCGCAGGAAGCCGTTAGTATCGGCAGAGGGGCTTTTGGGCGTTGCGAAGGCTTGACAAGTATAATAATTGGATCGGCAGCAACAACAATTGCGGATGATCCCGATACTATTCCGGAAGCTGCAACGATTATTGGCTACGCTCCATCGAAGGCCAAAGATTATGCCCAAAAATACAACCGGCCGTTTAAAGTGATAGCTAATTAGTGAACTACCCACTACCCTAAAGGGATAGCGGTTTTACGCCCATACTTATAAATGGCATCCTTATCCTAAAATAGTTCCTAAGAAGCAAATAGAGATTTTTAAATACCAGACCGGGACTACGCCCAATTATACCATATTTTATTAATTTTTCTTCGGAGAGAATTATTAACCTATAAGGGTGGTCAAGGGCAATAATTACAATATTGCCTCCAGTAAGGCCTTAGCTTTTTGTTCAGTTTCTTCGAATTCAAATTCCAATTCGGATTCACAGGTGATCCCGCCACCAACCCCCAAATGGTACATCCCGTCTTTATAAACTGCGGTACGGATCACGATATTAAAATCACAGCTATTATCGAAAGAAAGATAACCGATGGACCCGGTATAAAGCCCTCTGCGTGAATGTTCCACTTCATCAATGATTTCCATGGCTCTCCGTTTCGGTGCCCCGGTGATTGATCCGCCGGGGAACATGGCCATCAAGAGATCCATCGCCGTCAGACCTTCTTTTAGTTTTCCGACAATCGTCGACACCAGGTGGAATACCGTCGCATAGGCTTCAACATCGAACAACTGGGTAACTTCAACACTGCCCGGTTCGCAGACCTTGTTCAGGTCATTCCGCTCCAAATCAACGATCATCAATAATTCGCTTCGATCTTTAGAGGAATGCAATAACTCCGTCCGCAGGGCGTTATCCTCTTCCGGGGTTTCGCCTCTTTTTCTGGTCCCTTTGATGGGGCGTGTCTCCGCAATACCGTTCCCTAATTTTAAAAACCGCTCCGGTGAAGAACACACAATCTTAAAATCCCCGAAGTTAAGATAGCCGCTAAACGGGGCGGGGTTCGTCTTATGGAGCCGTAAAAACGCCTCATAGGGCTGTACCTGACTTTCCATGATGATTTGACGGGTCATATTGGCTATATAGATATCGCCTTCAACAATATAGTTAATTACCTTGTTGATTGCCTCGTAATATTGCTCTTTTTCGAAATCAGAACGAAGTTTAAAATCCCCTTTTTTCATCTTAACCGGTGATAAGTTGGCTGCGCGGTGATAAAGTCTTTCTTCAAGATCCTTTTCCAAAGCGCCCAGACTGTCTTCCCCTTTATCCAAGCGTTGCGCGGCAGTCAAATAAATCGTTCGGTTCCTTTGGTCTTCGATAATAAAATGCTCATAAAAGATAAATAATCCTTCAGGAATATCAACGTCTTTAAAATGGCGGGATGAGACTTCGTTCGGCTTCAACCCGAAATCATAGGCCAGATAACCTATGGCTCCCGAAAGCAGTGGCAATGCTGTGGGATTTTCTTCCCCATGAACCTTTAAATACTTGGAAATATAGTCGGCAAAGCTCCCCTCTTGAAGGACACCGTTAACAAACAGTTCTCCGTTTCTGTCCTCAACCTTAAGATAAGGATGGATGCCGATAATCGAATAATTTCCGTACCTATTTTCCAAAGAAGAATCCAGGAACACGGTGTCTTCTTCTTCAGAATAGCAGGAATAGATGTCAACAGCAGGATAGTAGCGGTTCCACTCCTTGTAGTCGGCCATCCTCTTTCCTCCTTTTTTCAGCAATCTTTACAAAATTATTAAGTACCTCATAGCCGTATTGGGTTAAAATTGCCTCAGGATGAAACTGTACCCCAAAGATCGGATACTCCTTATGGGAAATGGCCATAAGGGTTCCGTCGTCAGCCCTGGCATCAATCCGCAAACAATCCGGTAAAAAATCCTCTGCTACAACTAAGGAATGATAACGGGTCACTTCAAATTTATCCGGAAGTCCATGTAAAAGACCCGTATTGTAATTGTTTATCCCGGTGATTTTCCCATGCATTGGCCGAAGACCTTTAATAACTTGGGCTCCAAAGGTATATCCGATAAGCTGATGACCAAGGCAAACCCCTAAAATGGGAATGCGCTTGCCGAAAGTACGAAGTAGGTCCGCAGAATGTTCACAGTCTTCGGGACGCTTGGGGCCGGGAGAAAAGATTATTCCGTCAAGGTTTTCAATTTGCTCAACATAATCTGCTGCAGCTTTGTCACTGCGAATGACTTGAACAGAGCAATTCAGCACTTCGAAATAGGCCTTCAGGTTATAAACAAATGAGTCATAATGATCAATAATTAAATACATTTGGCTCCCCTTTCTTAGCCCCGCTCCGAAATTTAAGGAATAAAAAAACCGAAAACATTAACAGAATTCCTGTTATTGTTTTCGGCAGTCTTCCAAATTGAATTGGGCACACCCTTAATATTAAATTTATCTTAATTATAATAAAATTCACACATTTGTCAAGAGGGAACCATCGGAACCTTTATACATCTTTTCAGGTTCTTTACCGTTCAAATTGCACAGTTCAAGATAATCCTCAACCGCTTCTTCAAATGCTGACTTTAGTTCACTGACACTACTGCCTTCATAACTGATTGAATCATTTATGCCTTCAATCTTGCCATAGAAAATCTCGTCTTCTGTGCTGTAATGCACTGAACCAATATATTCTTTGTATATCATTACATCTTTCATAATCAAACCACTCCCTGATTTTTCAACTCTTCAATCGACTGCTCGATTTGATATTTCTTCCATATATTGTCTTGGCGGTTACGTCATTATGTTGGCCCTACTCCTTTTATAACAAATCCCATCCTAACAACTTGTTGCAGAGGCTGACCAGTCTGCAGCTTCACGCCTTCTTTGATATACAAATAATAAGTACCTGACAAATTATAGCCCTTCACAGGGGGGGTTACCAAGACAGATTGGCCATCAGTTCCAAACTCAACTGTGCAGTTAACCGGATTGCCATTTAAATCTGTGACGTAGATGTAGTCGCTTAGAGCTTGGTTCGTTAACGTTGGGTCCAAGCCTGATTGAAATCTGACAGTCCAGACTTTATCAGATGCTGCGTTTACTTTTGTTGGCAAAACGACTAGGTCCGATTGAGAACTGGGTTTCCACTGAAAGTAGCTGGTATCAATTGAGTCACTAGTAAATATGGGCTGAGTTTGATTCACGAGCTGAGCTTGTATGCTTACAGCCATAATTGCCTCTAAATCGGTGGTACCACTTTGATCTGGCGACAAATTGGAATTGATGTACGCCAATGCTTGACCATTGTCATCGGTGTTTGCGACATAAGTGAGGGAAGATGCGATACCGCCGCCTCTGCCTACTCGACCTGCTGATACAACAGGGGCGCCGTTGTCATCCGTAAAAAAGGCATTAACATTAGACGAAGCAGTGAGCGGACTGAGCGCCGTCATTCTAAACTTAATGGGTTGTCCACTCAATTTTGCAGAAGATCCATCCGCAGACAATATAGTAGCACTTACAGGCACCCAGCCTCTAGTCAGCGCATCGGGCGTGGAAAAATCGAGACAATCGGGATCACTGGCAGGATATATTGGGCTGAGTACCAGGGTTCCAGGCACCCCCCATTCCATACTCCCTACAGGGGATAGAACGGGTTGCCCGTTATTACTGAAGGGAGTTTTTATTACAACGTTAAATAAACTCCGTGAAAGAGCACTTGCCGTAAAGGACGCTTCAACATTTCCACTCGCATCCACTGGTACAGTGTAAGATGCTGTGAAGGTATCATTGCCGATAATCACAGGAGAACTCAAGGCAGTAGCCTCCAAGATGACCTCGTTAGAATCTTTTGCTGTGATATTATCTGAAGAGCTTACCAGATACGTGACACTGCCATCTGCAGTGGCTGCACCGCTGATCTTACCCGACACTGTGATCGGACTATTCACCAGTCCAACTGCTGGCGTGACTTTTGCCCCTGTTCCAACTTTTTGACCACTAATAGTCAAATCGCTCATTATTACACTTGTTGCCGTTTCTATTGTTTCGTAATCCACTAACTCAGGTTCACCTGCAGCGACGGTTTTCAATCTCGCAATTTCGCTTACTGCATAGTTATTCGTCTTATCATATTTGTTTCCATTCGACGCCAAAGCAGGCAGCACATTTGAAACAGTTAGTGCAAATACTAGGGCTGAAGATATCATGATCTTGTATAACTTGTGATCCATAATTATTCCTCCATTTATAAATAATATCCGACAAGATGAACATTGAAAAAATATTAATACCAACGCTTTTCTAAATTATACATTAACATCAAGCAACGGCTACCGGGATAAAATCCATCTGGTTACCAAAAGTCCGATTTGGAACATTATCAAGAATGAAAATTTCGAAACCTATCCAGATGAAGCATTAAGCCGCTTTTTCTTGACAGAATATCAGGCAGGTTCTCAATCAGAACATCAATTTATGAATGTTTGATTTTACTTTTCTCCTCTAATCCTCAATTACTTAGTACAACAAATTGAGTATTCTGCTTGCGAAAGGCACGAAGCTTTTTGGGAATGGACCTCTCCAAGTCCTGCTTGCCTTCATGATGAATAATCGTATATGAGACATTATCGGGTATAACTCTAGGTAAGATTCCCCTGAGAAATTCTTTCATGGAGGGCTCTTCAACTAAAAACACTACTTCTTTCATAGAGGACTGGCCCCTTTAAAAAGCCCCTGTTTCCAAAGATATCCTGGCGAATCCCCTTCGGCCACCAAATTACGCAGGAGTTCGTCCTCCGATGCCCGCTTGATTTGACTAAATCCATCCACTTTAACTAACCAAAATAATTCTTCAAGTTTGACTCCATTCACAAAGTCTGGGGAATGGGTTGAGATAAAAACTTGCCCACCTGCTTCCATGTAACTCCGGAATTCCTCTGCCAACTCAAATAATAAATCGGGATACAATTGGTTTTCAGGTTCTTCAATACAAAGCAATGGGTGAGGATTGGGATCACTTAAGAGGAGCAAATAGGCAAACATTTTGAGGGAACCATCGGAAACATACCGGGCTATAAACGGGTCTCGAAAGGCTCCATCTTGAAACCTCAAAATAATTCTGCCATCTTGAGTTTCGGCCGCTTCAACTGAAGTTACTCCAGGGACTCTTTGTTCCATCTTTCTTAAGACTTCCTCAAACTTTTCCGGATAATGTTCGTGCATAAATTGTGCCACCAGCGGTAAATTTTCTCCCGTTGATGATAGGTGCTCTGCATAACCGGCGTCTTGACTAGATCGAGCTGCTTGGACATGAAAATCTGAAACATGCCACCCCTCTATGAGACGTCGGAAGGCTGCAACTTGCTTAAATTTCTGAAACTGCCCCAGACCTTTAATGGCCAGGATATCCGGAGAATCTAACTTCTGTTCTTCTCGTTGCTCTCTGACTCCTTCAAGACCGTACTCACTCTCATTAATGATCGCGGTCCCTGTACCATTGGAAAAATCGAGGAAATGCCAGGGCTTACCTTTTTGCCCTCTCCGATATTTTAGACGTTCTCTAGACACGATCGGCAAGCCTCGCTCATTGAGACCGATATGTAGTTCGTAGGTGACTAAGGGTTCCTCCGGTTCAGGCCGAAACTTGATTTCGATCTCAATTGGCCCCTTTTCATTACGCGAGATAACCTCTTTATAACCTCCTCTTTTGAGTAGGGCAGCTTTGACGTTATCTGTCAATGAATCATGCAAGAAGCCAAAAACATCAAAGAGTGTTGATTTACCCGTACCATTGGCACCAAGGAAGATAGCCATATCCGGCAAATTTGTAATTCTGATGTCTTTAAAAACTTTGAAGTTTTTCAGGCGTAATTCTTCAATCTTCACTTAATCAACCCCTTTCTGTTTAAGGAATAATTCTTCAGAACGCTCTTAAATACCTTCCATATAAAGGTATGAAAATCTTAATTTCTTTTAATTCTAAGCTTGCCTCATGTGAGCGTTCGGCAAAGTCCTAATTCTAGAGTTCGCCACCACCGCAAGAATGAGAGGCGGAAAAGCCGCCTTAGATTACAGTTTTCCACAATCAAAGTTTGATACTTATTTAGCAATTCTTTAAAGGTCATAATGCCACCCTATTTCACTTTCACCTTGACATTTGGGACACTATCAATAATATACCATAAATTAACCTTGTATAATCTCCAACCCTTTCCCACAGAATTAATGAATGATTCTGCTGAAGAAACCCCTTGTTATGCTATTAATATCACGTTTTATTGTCATCCTGAGCGGAGCGAAGGATCTTTTGTCCCTAGATCCTTCGCTATTGCTCAGGATGACACAAAAATAATTGCAGGGACTTGATATTTTATAGCGTTTTTAGACTTTCTGCAGCGGAATCATAAATAGGTATCTACAAAGCTTTAGGTGTGAATCCACCTTCGAAACAATTCCCGGGACAGAGAGTTTTAATTATAGATTTGTAATGACATCGTAAAGCAAATCGGTGAATTTTTTGAATAACTTCATATAATACTATATAATCAAGGTATCGAAAGGAGTTGATATTGTGGCTAAGACAACTAACTTAAATATTCGTGTGGATGAGGAATTAAAACGCAAGGCTGAGGCCATATTTGCTGAGCTAGGGCTTAATATGTCCACAGCTATGAATATTTTCCTGCGTTGTTCCGTTCGCTACGGCGGCATTCCTTTTGACCTCCGCATTGAACAACCTAATTCTGAAACCTTGGCTGCTATTGATGATGTCAATAACAATCGCAATATGAGCAAAACCTTTGACAGCGTCAGTGCTTTAATTGAGGATCTGAATACTTAGAATCAGATCCTCCAGCCGATTTAAACGAGACTTTAAAGCTGTTATTAAGCGTGGCTATGATGTTCGTCTGCTGGAAGAGGTCCTTAACCTTCTTGTTCAAGAAAAGACTCTTCCTCAGAAATACCTCGATCATCCTCTTGCTGGTAACTATACCGGGCATCGGGAATGCCATATCACTTCTAACTGGCTGCTAATTTATAATTTTCCCTCCTAAGTCCAAGAACTTAATCATATATCTAATTCCCATCTGCTCAATTTGCCACACTTATGCTCCTCTATCTTAGTTCCACGAACGCAAGCATCCTCTTCTGCCTGAGAAGAGGATGCTTTTCCCTTAAGTTAGCATTCGTGGGATTACCTTATAACTTACGCTTCTTAACCTCATCAATAAATGCCGGTCGTTTCTTAAACTCCGTAAGCAGTTTATTGAGCCTATGGGTCCAGCTATCCTTGTCCTTTAAATGCGTTAAATAAATTGCTTTAACTTTCCCCAGATATGCCACAGCTTCTTGATAGGTATTTCTATTTCCATTTGGAATTCTACGATAGGCTTTTTCGTAATAGTACTCCAGAATTTCTTTCGGGTATTCTTTTTCAAGCTTTTGCGCGAATAGGTCGAAATCAGAAAAACCGGCATATCCCCATTGGTTCACCGGCGGAGACATGATAGTTTTAAGCACAATCTCCTTCATCCCCTTATAAAAACAAATACTTAAATAGTCATGCAGGTTCTTATTTTGGGCCTCTTTAACGATCTCCGGTTCTATTTTCTCCCAATCCGATTCAGACAAATAGTTTTTCATTCGCTCATATTCTTCAAAATACTTTTTATGATCGGTCGTTTTATATACCAGAATCAGCTTCTCTTTCGCCTTTTCATAGTCATCATCCTTATAAAATGTAAATAGTCTTTCCAAAACATAGCTTTCATCATTTTCTCTTTGCATTGCGGTTTCAGCAATTGATTCCAGCCGGTCCTTGTCCCGTAGCTGCGAATAATGGTCAATAAGATAATCATACAGCTCGGTTAGTCTTCCTTTTCCATGCTTGATGCCCCTATGCGCTATTTCAAGCGCCAATTCCTCATTTCCTTTGCCGGTATAGTATTGAACTAAATCCCAATAATCCATTCCATATTGAAGGTTATTAAGTCTCTCCTCCAAATATCTGGAATCATCCTTCAGATGATCCCTGTAAATCTCCATAACAAGCTTCTTTCCCCAATCAGACCTCCCACTGTTAAGCTTTTGCACAAGAAATTCCCATTCATCGTTTTCTTTGCACAATTCAAAAAACAAATCCATCAGACCGTCGTCAAAACCAGAATTACCTGCATCATATTCAATAAACGCTTCATCCATAAAACGGTACTTTGCTTCGGGTGTAATCTTATTTTCTGTTATCAAGTCAGAAATCTTCTCTAACCATTCATAAGCCTCCTCTTCTTCCTCCTCAGGTCCTCCTCCGTAGTCATTAAATTCAGAAATTATCCTCTGAGCATTGTGCCAATATTCAAACAATAGCTCGTCATGAATTTTAGGAGCTTTATTTTTCTTGTTTGAATTTGAAGCTTTCTTATTGGTAGCGCAATTTTGTTCAAGCCATTCCAGCACATGCAATCTTACCTGTCCTTCTCTTTGGATGAGATTCATGATTAACTTTATGAGTTCATTGGAACTTAAACCCTCCAACCCGTCTTTAATCGAAAACTCACTCATTTTTTCTTCCATCCCCTGCGATTAAAATGCGATTTATTAATCTCTGGAAATTTGCTAAAAATATATTCACTTATGCCTTTCTTTTTGGCTTCAGCACATTCTGTATCCTTCTTAATAGTCTTAGCCAATGCCTTTACTTCTCTGGTGCGAAACAGCAAATCATACCCATCTGTCCGGTTTTTTAAAAGTCCAACGCAGATTTTACTTCTTGCAGATCCAGATAATCATGCCTGAATGCTTTCCGCAGTAAAGACGGAGGAATAAACTCGTCATACTTCTCCAACTGTGGAGCCTCATCCGCTTGCATAAGCTGCTCTGTGTCAGCAGTGCCGACTATGACTCCCTTAAGCAGGGAATTGAGCTCAATCTTAGACCTGCTCTTCGTGCTAAAGGTAAGAAAATAAGGTGAAAGGCCGCCCACATTCCTTATTTCAAACATCTCTGCTCCCACATAACGCAGACACCTCTCCAGAGTCCTATAACCTACAGTCCCCAGCCAAGGAAATAGGCAGTAGCTATTACCTCCTAAGGGGAGAATATTGGTTTTCAAGATCCCAGTCTCCCGGGCCAAATCCCGCACTTCACATAACCGCTTAACCGCACCGGGCTGAAGATATGAATAAGTAATATCTTCCTCCAAAACCTGCTTCATGCGCTGCAGGATCTTTGAATGAATAGAGCCACCCCCGCCGTTCCAGGTAGTACGGACCTTTCCCTTGACCGGTTTAGCGTAAACGGTCTTGTGTTTCAGATCAATCTCCATGACTTCCCAGGTCCGGCCCGCTAAGGCAAAACGCTCCCCTTGAGGCGGCGGCGATAGGATGCTGCCGACTTCCTTAGATTCATCGCGTACAGCAAATTCTTCATTGTCCGGAAATACCGAGTAGAAGCGGAAATTACGCACCACTTGCTCCCCGGTTAAGCCCACCAGCAGTCCCCGTTCTTCCGTTTGCTCGATATGATCAATCTCGATCAAATAAAGCAAGAGCTGCCTGAAATCATCACTGGAAATGTTCTTAAAAGGGCTCAGGGTTAACACCCTTTGCGCCAGTGCTGCCGGTATCAATTCTCCCATAGCGGCCAGGGTACTCATGGTCTGATGGTAGAGAAGACTATAAGGATAATCCTTAGGGCTGACCGGCTCGATCCAGCGCTCTTCCAGATACATCTGAATAATGGCGATAGCTTGAAGAAGGAACCAGGGTATCCGGTTAGGAAGCTGGTCATTTGTCCCTTTGTCTTCCTTACAAACAAACCACATTTCCGAAGGAGTACCTCTGCGGCCTGAACGTCCTAAGCGCTGAACGAAGCTGGATACAGAAAAAGGGGTCTCCAACTGAATAATTCGTTCCAGATATCCCAGATCAATACCTAATTCTAAAGTAATGGTGGCAGCCGTTACACAAGGTTCCGGCGATTCCTTCATCGCCTTTTCTGCCGCTTCTCTCAAAGGAGCCGAGATGCTTCCGTGGTGAACATGGTAGACATCCGGCATCCGTTTGCTTTCGGCCAGCTGACGTAATGTGGCCACGGTGTACTCTGCCTGTTCCCGGTTATTGGTAAAGATTAAACACTTCCTATTTTTACTCTGCTCAAAAATATATTGGTCAGAGGGTGGAATCCCTTGCTTGGGAATTTTATTTGATTGTTGTTCCGGCCGGTGTTCCCGCAGCTCTTCTTGCCCATTCGGATTTACAGCTTCTTTTTCTTCCTGAACTTCGTCATCCAGATAAAAATGTTCCACGGCTAGACGAATTTTCTGCTGCCCTGCTTGAACTATCGGAGTGATTACCGACCTCTCCGTCCCGGATGACAGCCACTTTTCCGCTCTGGCATAATCGCTCAGGGTTGCGGAAAGACCGATTCTTCTGGGCTGGTGGCCAATCATCCGCGTCAGCCGTTCCAGCTGGCAAAGAATTTGGCTGCCCCGGTCCGTCCCCATAAAGGCATGGACTTCATCAATAACGATAAAGCGGAGATCGGCAAACAGCCGCAAACTATCCGTACTGCGATTGATGAGCATACTCTCCAGTGATTCCGGGGTAATCTGCAGGATCCCCCGGGGATTCTTCAGCATCTTGTTTTTGTGGCTTTGGGATACATCCCCGTGCCAATGCCAGACCGGAAGATGCGCCTCTGCCAACAGATCGCTGAGCCGCACAAATTGATCGTTAATCAAGGCCTTTAAGGGTCCAATATAGAGAGCACCAATACTTGAAGGCGGATTTTCATGGAGCAAGGTGATCACCGGTAAAAAGGCTGCCTCGGTTTTTCCCGAGGCAGTGCCGGCGGCCAAAAGCAGGTGGGCGTCTGACTCAAAGACAACCCGGCAGGCTTCCACCTGCACTGCCCGCAGTTCTGTCCATTGATGATTATAGATGTATTCCTGGATAAACGGTGCCAGCCGGTAAAATGGATTCCCGCTCATAAGCTAAACTCCGCAAATTCATCATTTTCGCCTATTTGTTCCGGATCTTGATCTGCCGCCCTCAGTTTAAAATCAGGCCCATATAAAACTTCAGTGCAAGAAATCCGGGGATTCTGCAGCAGGATATTTAGAATCCCGATAAAATCCCGAACTACCTCTCTTGGTGTTAAAAGTTCGTCGGCACCCATCCGCCCTGCCACCTCCTGCATAAAAGCCATCATATCCTGCTCCGTGATACGGGGCTCATAGCCATAATGCTGTCCATGCACTTCAACCAAGCGCTTGAGCAGCACAAATATTTCTTCATGAGTCAGGGTCTGTAAGCGGATAATCGGGCCGAAGAGATCTCGCAACCCGCCTTGACTGAACCTGCTCTCCGCCAATCTGGAGCGCAGGGCCTCATAACTGTATAATCCCCTGCGCTGATCCTCCACAAATTGAGGAGTTCCGCCCAAAAGGATGCCCAGATGCTGGGCCTTGCCCTGCATGGTGTCGTTGAACATAGTCAGAAGCTTTTCATAATTGCTTTGCCTGGCTATACTATTGCTGATTTTGTAGAGATTAACTCCTTCATCAATGAAAGTAATCAAGCCTTTATAGCCTATCCGGACCACAAAAGACGCCATCAATTTAAGATAGTCATACCAACTTTCGTCATCGATAATCATCTGGACATTCAGAAAAGCTTTGGCCTCAGTCTTAGTGGCAAATTCGCCCCGCAGCCAGCGCAAAGCAGCTGCTTTTTTGCTTTCATCTGCCTGACGGTAGCCATTCCAATAAGCTGTCACCGCATTGGCGAAATCAAAGCCATGGACCATTCCCGCCATCTGGTTTACAGTCTCAAAGATCTTGAGCTCTACCGCTTCGCCAAAACCGTTATCCTGAGGTCGCAGCCCTGTATCTTTCATAACTTCCATCTGGATTCCCCCAATCCATTTTTCCAGGATTGAGGCCAAGGCGCCGCCGTCGGGCCTGGTCTTAGTCGATAAATTGGTCATTAATTCCCGGTAAGTAGCTAACCCTTGCCCTTTGGTCCCGGTGAAACGGCGCTCTGGGGACAAATCCGCATCGGCAACGACATAATTCCTTTCCATGGCATAATTACGGAGTGTTTGCATGAGAAAACTCTTGCCGCTCCCATACCTTCCGACAATAAACCGGAAGGAGGCTCCTCCCTCCCCCACATTTTCCAGGTCGCCCAAAAGAGATTCGATTTCTTCTTTTCTGCCCACTGCAATATACTCCAGCCCGATCCGGGGAACCACTCCTGCCGATAGTGACTGGATTAATGCAGTGCTGATTCTTTTCGGTATTTTTATTTGACTCATCTCATTCCCGCCTATCTTATGCCGTAATTTTCTTAAGCATATCCCGGTATTCTTCATTGATTGCCGGTGGAAAAGATTCCACATTAATAATTATATCGCCAAGGTTCTCCAAGGCCAACTCATTGATGGAATCAATCAGGATTTCGGGCATCATCAAAGATTCCCCAGCAATTTTATTGATCCTGGCGATCAAGTCCTCTTCCTGGCTGAAGGCCGCCAAAGCTCGGTATTGAAAGGCGGAGATATTCATCCGGAAGCGTTTCCACTCCTCAGGAATATCCGGCACCGGACTGGGATGTTCCGGCTTCTGCGGCTTTGCTTCTTCCAGGCGGGGCAAAAGACATTCCAGTTCATCCCGGAAGTCATCGGCAACAATTTTCAGACTGCCCTCAACAGCAATGAGCAGGTCGCCAAGATACTTAAGGGAAAGCTCATTGATATTGTCAACAACCGAGTCGATCAACAAATCCGGGAACAACCCGGATAATATTGGGTCATCTAATACCCACCGGTTTTCTGCAAGTGCTCTGAGCAACCCCAATTGCCGCTTATCAAGCTCCTCCAGCAATTGATGAACAGGCTCCAAATCCGTCAGCAGGTGATCCGGCGTTCCCTGGGGCCTCTCCATACCGCCGGCGGCAGTCTTCTCTCTTCCGGGCCGGGACTCCTCCTTGTCCTCGGCTTGAGTCTCAATTTCAGCGATGATCAGCATATCCCGTACTTTATCGGAGTCTTTGAGCAGCTGGTCTACTTTAGACGAATCCAGCTCGATTTTGAGAGAAGGCTTGGTTGCCGGTTCCAGACTTTCTATTTCGGAAGCCAGAAAATCATCGATCCAGATTCTGATTTCAGATTCCAGCGCATAGCCCCGCAGTCTTCCGTTGTATCCCTTCGCTTCTCTGAGCTTGTTTTCAGTGTGTTTGATAATGGCGGTGAGAAACTCCCGTAAAGGTTTGTGCCTGGTGTAAGGAATCCTCTCAAGGGTAATCTGTTGGCCTGTTTTATAGCAGTGCACCGCACTGCGGAAAGGTTCCCGCTGTATTTTGTCCTTTTGACTGGGTTGAAACAAATCCAGCATTCCTAAATGGTGCCGTTGTAACAGAAACTCATTCACTTTTTCGATAGTTTTCGGGATATATTCCGCCATCAGGGCTTGACCACTTTCATTATAGAATTTGCTGCGAAAAATATTATAATCCGAAACCCGGTTAATTAACTCCAGGGGAAAACGATAAATTCCGGACTTGTTATAGCGAGTCAAGATGGTATCCAGGTAAACGGAATCCGCGTTCCGGGTGTCAAGATGCTCATAGATTTGCAGAAGGTTGCTGTCGCACCCAAACATAGCCGCATAATCCGTAAGCCAATCCACCAGATAATGATCCAGCTTCGGGTAGCGCTCACGGTAATTGATCCATAGACCAGATAACTGCCGGTAACCATCCTGGGGCTTTAAGACACCGACATTATTAATCAGTTCATAGACATGAACAAAGATGTAGGAAAGATCCGTGTCAGGATAGAGTCCTTTTCTGACCTGCCCCCGCCAGTAAAAATACCATTTCTGCTGTTCTGCGCTCATGGAGCTGTAAGTCGGCCAATAAGACATAAAGGGAATAAACCTGGCTTTAGATTCCACATGTCCGACGAGCTTCTTCGCTTCTTGGAGAAAACTTTCTCCGTTATAATAGCCGGTATTGGAATTAGACGTGCTGATTTCAATGGAGAAGCTAAAATCCAGGTCGCTTTCAGCAGTGGATACTTGTATCGTTTGCTCAGTCTTGGGGGGAATGGGCTGGGCGGTACCCGGCGAATCATTCCGAAGGGTAAATTCAGCCGGCCCTCCCGGTGTTTTTCCGCCGCTTACAGGCTTTTGCCGCAATCGATAGGCCGGCGGCAAGGTTACTTTGTCTTCATGGGGATTGCGAACCCCATACTTCCAAACTGTTTCTCTGTCCTGAATGCCAAACAGGGTTGAAAGGGCTTCCAGGGATTGCCGATGGTTGAAAAACCCGGTACCGCTAAACAAGCCGAGAACCAGGCGCGCTTTACAGGAGACGAGATTATTATAGAGCTTCGAGGTGCTGGACTTAAGCAAAACGTCGGCTTCCAGAATCATGAGCAGGTCCCATTTAGCTCGGCTCAGCCCCGGATGATTTTCCAAGGCGTTGGGAGTCGCCATATACAGTCCGGCAGCATTGCTTTTTAATTCCGGGTCTTTCTTATTCCCTTCATATTTTGCGGAGAGAATAGCTTGCCATTGCTCCGTCATTTGGCTGAAAAAGACCTTATTGCCTACCATCAGCACCCGGACTTTAGGAGATCCCCGGAGCAGATCAGTCAATATTTCCAGCAGGGTAATCTCATAATCGACCAAAGCTCCGGTAAAACCTCCGGGAATCCCCCATCGGATCAGGAACTTCAGATGTTCAGCTGCAATCCGGTCCGGCGCAGCATTGGCGGGCAATTTCAGCTCCGGAAACTCAAGCCGCTGCCAAGGGCCATCGCAACGCTCCGAACCTCTCCGCAGAATTTCCGGGGCGGACAGCCTAAGGTAATTGCTTAATGCCGTTCCGTCAATTAAGCGTCCCATGGGCCCTATCCCAAGCTGTTTTAAACTTTCCACCGAATACCAGCCACTCTCCAAAGGGATATATTTTTTATCCGGTTGAATTTTCCTGGAGAGATCTTCCGCTATAATTTTTTCATTTCCCACAACAAAATAAGGAATCGCCTCCGCATAGCCAATACCATTCATTTCTCCTCTGGCGACGGAAAGAATAAGCTCTCCCCTGTTTTCTATCACCCAATGTCTGTCCGACAATTCCTCCAGGTTGCCTTTGGTCCACTTTCTGATTTTAGGCAGGATTTCCCGCTGAAAGATGGCAATTTCTTCACCCTTGAGGGTAAACTCCTTACTCTGAAGCGGAATTTGCAGGGGAAGCCCGGCGGGATTAAGCCCCTCGCAAAGTGAAGAGCCTGCAAGGATATAACCTACCAAAGAAGGGATTTCAACAATGCTCCCAGCATTTACCCGCCAGAAAGCTTCACAGGTGACAGAATCTTTAAGGACCTGGTTGATTTTAATAGTGAAGGCAGGTTCTGCTTCCAGGATGATTTCAGATTGTACCGGGAGACTGCGCCTTTTCCATTGGGGAAAGATAGATTGGAGAAATTCAAGGATTTCTTGGCCCTGGATTTTGCTCTTCCTGAACCAGAGATCATCGTTTTCAGTAAAGCCCGGCATGCTCCAATAGCCGTTTTCTGAAACATATGAGCCTTCTCCCCAATATTCTCCCCTCAGTTGAGGGAGGATAGCCCTTTCTGAGTCGTTCCAACTATAACGGATTTCAAATCCTGACGGCATTTCGCCAGGCTTGAGCTGCTGAATTTCCTGGGGTATTACAATCTCCGGCTTATTTCTTTGCTCCTCCGAAATTAAGCGGGACAATTCCTTTTTTACCGTGGCTAAATTTCCCAGAGGGATTACCACGCGTTCCTTCTCATAATTCACCCAGGCAGATAGATAGCCTAACTGCGGATATTTGTTCAGCACCTGGGCAAAAGGAATCACTCCGGCCCCCTTATAAGCATTTAGATAAAATTTCTTGTTTTCGGCAGAGAGAATAATCCGGTATGGGGAGCCGGAAAAGATACCGGAGATTCCGGATAGAATATCCTTAAAAAGGCTCATCTCAGTTTTCACCAACCTTTGCAATTAGCTTATGGGCTGATTTAAGGGCAATGATAGCATAGCAATTCTTACAATTTTGTCATGCTTTCTCTACATAAATTGTACTTAAAACCATTTAGTATATTTCTTTTAAAAATTGCAATTTCCTGTATTGATTTTTTAGAAATCAAATGAATTTCAGATCTTTTTGGCATTTCTTCTTATAAAACCTTATATCATCAGTTATTACTTTTCTTTTCGCCAAAAATTTAAAAAGCCGACAGAATTCACTGCGGCGTATCTAAGTCTATTTAACTTTGTTATATGAATAATTAAGAGCCTTTACATCATAAACGGTCGTACTTGTACACTTTAAAAAGCTATGATCAAAAACCGCCAGATTAACTCCATCCGGGGACATAGTACTCATATATTCGATACCGTCAAACTCTTTGCTTTTTATGTAGTCGATTACATATTGAGTGGGGAGATAATCTAAAAGACTGTCATGACGCCTAAGAGGCTTGGCGATCTCCTGGCTGATCATTTTTAATGGCTCAATATTAACTGCGTGACGGGCAAACTCAATTCCATAGGATTTAGAGGCGATAAATGGGCTGATCTTATCTATTTATGCAGCACCTTAAAAATAGCCCGATGATTTAATTGTGAATTATCCTCTGTGGGTTCTTTGCGCAAACTCCTGCTAATTGCATTCTTCTTCGTGAGAACATAAATACCGACCGGGGTATTTTGCAAAATTGCCGATATCTTAGCAAAATTGCTTGCAGAAGTAACTACACACATGTTTAAACGCTTTATAGTAATCCTGCAGCTGAGTATCGAGACGTTCAAAAGAATCCAATTCCGTTTTTATTTCATACACAACAGCCTTACCGTTGATCAGAATAAAATCCGCATTCGATTTTCCAATGGGGATTTGGGTTAAGGCTGTTGTGGTATTGATGCTGTGCTTACCCAGCAAAAGTTTATTCAGCAGGGTATTTTGGTAAAAGTATTCGTTGCAATAGGACGCTGACATGAACTTATATACTTCGCTAATGAGCTCTCCATTATTCTTTACTTCCGGAACGGCAACATATCTTCGCACAACTTGGGTATAAGTTGCGTTATGATTGCCATTAAGTAAATTATGGGAAACAGTTTGGGTAAAGAGTTTATTTAGTATCAAATTCTGAGCAGCTACAAAAAACCCCTTCCCTTTTCACTATATTTTCCATTTCATATTATCATACTCTAAAAGGCTTGGAAACCCTCTTCTTTAGCTGTAGGTACAATTGAAATAGGCCCACAAATAGTGGGCTATTTCAATCTGAGTGCTCAAATGCTTTCTGACTTTTCTAATTGTATATATAAATTTTCCAACTCTAACTGCGCAAGAATAAGCTTTTTTTCCGAATTTATAGACATGGCCTTTGCTTTCTGCGCTATCTCGATAGCCGCCTGATGACCCTCGTCATTCGGAAAAACGCTGTATAAGTGTTCCAAAGTCTGCTTCCGCTTGATACCGGGCTGATTCTCCGAAATATCTCCAACGCTCAGCACCAAGTTGAATCTATAAATGTCTGCTGTATTTCCACCCAAGGGGGTAGCACTCTCCCATGCTAAGCGTCTAGGGGTAACTCATAACGTCTACTTCTGGGTAACCTACATTTATTATACAATAATTTATTCATTAGCGATTCAACGACATAGTCCATTTAACATTATTTTCACAAACCTGTCCAAGCCAATTTGAAAGATCTTTTGGGTTGTTTTTCTTCTATTAATAGACGGAACACTTTTCCAACAAATTCAAATATCTATAATGTGCAGGAATCCCCGCCTTAAAAGACTAACGCGAGACAAAAGCTGTCTCGCGTTGCTTCATTTTCGATGCTCAAGATTAGTCACTATTTCGTTTTACAGCCCGATACTGCTGCTTGCTGCTGTTTGGCTTGTCAGGAACAGTCATCTCAATCAAGCTAAGTTCCAGCGCGGGGCGCAAATAATTGTTGCTGAAGGTTGGGCGGTGCTTAAGTCCAAGCCGCTCCAAAAGCTCTTTTGCGGACAGCGTTTCGTTGCCTAAGGTGGACATCAGGCGCTCGACTTGATCGGTAACTTGCTCGCGGACTTGTTCGGTCTGCATAAGATCATTTAAAGCATCCCTGATCACGCGGAGCATAAATTCAATAAAAGCTGTAGAATCCGCCGCTTTGTCTGCAACACCCAATATGGTGTAATACTCCTGTTGGCGTTCGCGGATTAAAGTCTCTACAGGCAGCCAGTTAAAGATTGGTTTCCAGCGACTCAATAAAAGCGTCTGCCCCATACGCCCCATACGCCCATTTCCATCAGAAAACGGATGGATAAATTCGAACTCATAGTGAAACACGCAACTTTTTATGAGAGGATGAGTATTCGTTGTTTTAACCCAGTGAATCAGATCACTTATCAACTTAGGTATAACATCTGCAGGCGGGGCCATATGCACCAGCCTTTCTCCCGCAAAGACACCAACACCACCAAAACGAAAACGCCCGGCTTCATTTGTTAGCTCTGCCATCAATATCCTATGGGATTTCAATAGATCCTCAATATTAAATGGGTCGAATGTAAGCATAAGGCTGTAAGCATCAAAAGCATTTTTAACTTCGCGTATTTCATTAGGTGAACCAAGCACACGTTTACCGTTAATAATGTCCGTCATTTGTTCCAATGACAGCGAGTTGTTTTCAATTGCCAGGGACGAATGAATGGTCCGTATTTGATTAGCCCTGCGCAAGTGAGGGTTCAACGCGGTTTCGCCTTTTACAGTAACAACGCCCACCAGCTCGCTGATTTCAGCGACCAGGTGAATGATTGAATCTGTGACCCTATATAGTGGAACATAAGGCTTTTCTGACACAGGCTCACCACCCAGCTACTACTTATACGTTATTATACCGCTCAAGTTGTGAGAATTCAAGATTTTCCAGCAGATCCAGGCGATTGAATTCCCCTTGGTTCCCGAGCACACCGCATATTATTCCATGGACTAAAACCACTATACACGCAAGATAGTTTCTAAGAAATCAACGTCTATGTTACTGTGACTTGATATTTAGAGTAGATTCAAAGTCAAGGGTGAGCGCCTTCTCATGGGTTTATACCACAATCTGATTATGCATTATCCCTATCCTCTACTAATTCATTGGCGTTTCGGTAGGGAAAGGCAGAAACCTTGTTGGAACTAAGATATCTGAAGAAATCCTCTTCGGTCATTTCGGCAAGCTCTGCGCTTTGATCAATTCAAATTGTACATTGAGAATTGCATCGACTAACCATCATTTTTTTCAATAACAATATAGGCTTGACCTTGGTTTATACTGTCGCCTACAGCACAAGCGGATATATGCTTAACGCTCCACCCTTCCTCCAAATACTTGTTTACAATATCCAAGCCTTCATTTTCTTTTGCCCCTATCATTTTTCCATTGCTTCTAACCCATATAATTTTTTCCAGTTTAAGCCCTCCTTTTTTTTCGGTATTCTCCGAGCAAAAACCTTTTGATCAGGAATCCTATGTTCGTCGTCTAAATTTAATCGGAACGGATGTTAGCCGCCTTGGCAGGATTATATGTTGTTTTGTCAGAACCACATAATAATTCTTTTCTAACCCTGACTCCCGTAAAAAATTATACCTGCATTGATAAACCTTGATTTCATGGGCATTTTGATATTTCTGCAGGTATAAAATTACACCTACAGATTAAAAGCCAAAACACGAAACCGGGAACGACAGGGTATGAAATCACACCGAATTCATAACTGATCGGTAATCGGATAAACCTCTAGCTTTCAGTTTTTCTACAATATCATTGACGGTAACCACATTGGCAAACTCGTCATCAGTAATGATTATCTCGAATTCATCCTCCAGATCTCCAATAATCATCGACATATCTAACGAATCCACAAATAAGTCTTCCCGCAAACGGCTCTCCAGGGTAATCTTTCTCTTCTTCTTTTGTAAAATATGATTTAAAGTGAATAGTACTCAGTCTTCCATTTTTAGTCTCACACCTTCCCTCAACGCTAATGTAATATTGAAGCGGTCTTCCATACTTATTTAATCAAACTTAATATGCCTATAGTAGAAACTCTTCTTTGCAGCCTCATATTCCTCTGTATCGAAAATACCCTTATCCAGTTCTATCCTCACAATATTCATAATCGTACCCCTAAGCATTTTGATATCATTTGTGATAATATCAAACACCATGAACTACTCTATTCCTGAAGCCTTTTATAAGCATGGGCGTAAAACCACTACGCCTTCAGGCTAGTGGATGTAAGCCCATCCGTAGCTTAACCTTGGCTTTGGATATACTTTTTGATTGTCTCTTTGCTGACATTCCCTATGCTACAAGCAAAGTATCCATCGCTCCAGAACGTTTTTTCCTTCCAGAATTGTTTCGATAAACACAAATGGTTGTTGTTCTGTCTCCATATTCGATAGGTTGACATCTGCTTTAGGAGTCTAACGATATCCAATATGGATTGCGCAGGATTATAACTTACTAACAAGTGAACATGGTCTTTGTCAACTTCCATTTCGATTATCTCAAAATCCTTTTCCTCTGCAATATCGCTCAATATTTGCTTAATTTCGTTATCATACTTGATCAATAACTGCTTGCGATATTTCGTGACAAATATCAAATGTGCCATTAAGAGATATTTCGAATAGTTTCTTGAGGTATAATCCACGATTTCCTCGCTTGTACTCTCTCCATTTTGCCAAACTTCGGTATAGGTTTCAGGGTAATTTTAGTTCCTTCGATATCCATTAGAATCGCATAACCTGTTGACATTCTACCCTTAATGAAATACTCAAAGCCTAAATACCTAACCTTATCAAATTTCCTAAACCCTTGAATCTTACCTGTTGAGATTCTTTGCTCTGATCTGATTCCCTTTGATTGCTGATAATCACCGTCAGGCATACACTTCTTGAATAACACTACATTAGTTTTGAATTGAACTTCATTGCCTTGGCTTGCAATAGCTACTGCATCCATGTGATGCTCCTTAGGCAGGTTTAATAACTGCCTATGTTCCTTGGTTACGAATCCAAAAGTCTCTTCTGCAAAAGGCAGTAATCTCAGGAGTTGAGTCCTTATGCTGTTCATCTGAGTAGCGTGTTTTAGATGACCTTTGGTTTTCCCACCCTTGAACGTTATGTTCCCACAATGCAAATCGTCATGATGCGTTTTACACAAGGTAACTAAATTACTAGCTTCATCGCTTCCACCATCTCTCCTGAAGACTATGTGATACACTTCAAGCTTGCTGTCCTTGGACTTACCTTTGCAATGTTGGCAAGTGTGATTGTCTCTATCCAAGACATACGCTTTAGTGTTAGCAAAGCCATAGTTGATACCTTTTTGATATAGCCACTTATTGCTCAACACAGCAGGGTTCTTTAAGGCATGTGGATCAAATGTTGCCGTTTCCAGTATTATCTTTGAGACAGGCAATATGGTCTGAACAAACCTGATTTCCTTCAGATGTAAACTGATTTTGCTAGTCATTGTGGGAGAAAATCGATCATTTTTGATTGAATTCTTCCTGTTTAACCATCTTGCTTTTCTGTATCTTGTTTTCCTATTGCGTCTGTTTCTACGATATTTAGAACGCTGTTTCAGCTTATCTGAAATGTCATTTCTGATCTCAACTTGCGATATATATAGAACATCACCCTTGTCATTAACTGCCGAACTCCCTATTTTCCCACTTCCAGTATCAACGCCTAACGTAATAGGTTGAG